>JANNCO010000098.1:0-5388 GCA_031386655.1 Polaromonas sp.
AAAAATAGCAGCGGCGTCTACCGCATCAAAGCGGTATTGCGCACCGCAAAAATCGCACCCTACTTCTACCCGCTCTTGCTCGGTCAAAATGCTTTCAACCTCAGCCACACCCAGGCTATGCAGCATGCTGGCCACGCGTTCGCGGCTGCAGGTGCAGGCAAAACGGGGTTGCCGTGGTTCAAAGCGCAAAACTTTCTCTTCCCAAAATAGGCGATGCAAAATGGTGTCAACATCTAGGCTTAAAAGCTCGTCACGCTTTAAGCTGCTGGCAAACAAGGCAATGCGATTGAAAGCCTCGTTGATACCAATTTCGTCTTCTCGAGATTTTTCGCCCAAGTTTTTATCACCCTGCACTGGCAGGCGCTGAATCAACAAACCAGCAGCTACCTTGTCATCAGCTGCCAGCACCAGCTTGGTGTCTAGCTGCTCTGACTGCAGCATGTAGTGCTCCAGTACTTCTGCCAAGTTTTCTAGCTTTTCGTTGTTATCGCCATGCAAAGGAACCACACCTTGGTAAGGCTGCTGACCCGGGAATTTGTCTTTGGGATCGAGCGTAATGGCGCATCGGCCTTTGTTAAGCACGTTCACCATCTCGCTGAGCTTGCTGTCAATGGCTACTTCGCCCTGCACCGTGGCCGTAGCACGCATGGACAAATCAGACTGAATCTCGGCCACCGCCACTTTAACCGGGCCGTCGCCCATGATCTGCAGCACCAGCGCGCCGTTGAATTTGATGTTGCTTTGCATCAGCGCGCCAGCGGCCAGCATTTCGCCCAGCATCTCGCTGACGCGCGGTGGGTAGGCGCCCGTGCTGGTGTTAGCAGCACGGCGGGCCAGCACCTCTTGCCATGTGCTGGTCAGCCGCACGATCATGCCGCGTACAGGCAAGCCATCGAATAAAAATTTATGCAGTTCAGACAATTTTCATATCCTTCAATCCGCTATGCACTACTTGGAATTTTCGCTTATTCATTACGTTACCGGTTCATGCAATCCGTTTAAGCCCTTTAGCAAAGCGCTGGGCATTGCCTACATACATCTTGGCACTGGCTTGCAGCTTTTGTACCGTGGCGTCATCCAACGTACGCACTACTTTAGCGGGTGAGCCGATGATCAGCGAGTTATCGGGGAACTCTTTACCCTCGGTTACCACACTGCCCGCGCCCACAATGCAATTACGGCCGATTTTGGCCTTATTCAAAATGACCGATTGAATGCCTATCAGCGAACCGTCGCCAATAGTGCAGCCGTGCAGCATGACCTGGTGGCCCACGGTGACATTGTCGCCAACAATGAGGGGGCAGCCCAGGTCAGAATGCAAAACACTCAGGTCTTGAATGTTCGAGTTAACGCCAATTTTGATGGGCTCGTTGTCGCCACGCAGCACGGCACCAAACCACACGCTGGCGTTGTCGGCCAGTGTCACATTACCCATCACATCGGCGCTGTCGGCTACCCATGTGTTGTGGCCTAGCGTGGGCTGCACGCCGTCGAGTTCGTAGATTGCCATTGTTTTTATTTCTCTAATGTGCGTCGCTCGCGGGAGTTAAATGTTTGTTGATCCAAGCGGAAAAATCCAGCTCGGTAATATTGCCCGAAGCAACCTCCAACATAACAATGACGCAGTCGACATCGCTAGCGGCTAGGCGATAACCATTAAGTATCAAAAACAGCTCCACCGCAACAAACGCTGTGCGCTTATTCCCATCTAAAAACGGATGGTTACGCGAAATATCGTAACCGTACGCGGCGGCCAAGGCGGCAACATCTGGCGTGCCATAAGCGGCTACTTGCTGCGCACGGGCCAAAGCCGAATCAAATAAAACCATATCGCGCACGCCCGATTGCCCACCGTGCTCGGCCAATTGCTCATCATGCACAGCTAACAGTACGTCACCGTCTAACCAAATCCAATCTTTCATGTTCTGCCTGTTTATTTAGCCAGTTCACGCAAGACATGGCGACGACTTTTCATAATCTCGCGCGCCGCTTTCATTTGCAATTCAATATTCGGGTTGCTGTGGCTCACCCGCATGCCATCTGGCGCATCGGTCATAAAAATTTGATCGCCTTTGGTCACCTTCAGGCGCGCCAGCACTTCTTTGGGCAAAATAACGCCTAGCGAATTGCCGATTTGGGTAATTTTGAGAGCATGCATGACGAATCCTTCACGTTATAACTTTAATTATAACAATACCGTTACTTCTTTGCCTAGCAATGAATTGCGCAGCCTAGCTTTGGCAGGCTTGTGCATTCAAGATCCAGAAGAAAAAGTGGCTTTTGCGCAGGCAATATATGCTCAAGCAGCTACGCTATCTGTAGCAAACGGCATGTTACAACCCGTCCAGCCCATACCTGGCCGCCCGGCCCTGCCCGCGTTGATGCAGCACCTGAACGTGCCCAAACGCTCGCCCTACACGCCCGACGGTTTGACCGCGCTAGTGCACGCCGTGTGCCATATCGAATTTAACGCCATCAACCTGGCACTAGACGCCGTGTGGCGCTTTGCTGGCATGCCCCGCGCTTACTACCTTGACTGGTTGCGCGTAGCAGCCGAGGAAGCCTACCACTTCAGTTTACTTAGTGAGCAGCTGCACAGCATGGGCTGCCACTATGGCCACTACCCAGCACATAACGGGCTGTGGGACATGACCGAAAAAACCGCAGGCGACATCACCGCCCGCATGGCCCTGGTACCGCGCACGCTAGAGGCGCGCGGGCTAGACGCCACACCGCCCATGCAAGCCAAGCTGCGCAAAGTAGGCAGTGCCGATGCGCTTAAGGTGGTGGCGATTTTAGACATTATCTTGCGCGACGAAGTAGGCCATGTGGCCATAGGCAACCACTGGTACCACTGGCTGTGCCAGCGCGATGGGCTGGAACCCGTGGCGCACTTTCAACATCTCATCACGCAGTACCAGGCGCCGCGCCTGCGGCCCCCGTTTAACGAGGTTGCGCGGCGCAAGGCGGGGTTTACTGATGCTGAAATGCAAGTCTTGCTGGCCGCAAATCCTGATTGAAATAATCAACGTACTATGATTTGCATAGCTGCTCGAGCAGTATTTACCTGGGTTAGTAGCCTAAATTGCATAAAAAACAGACCTTCCAGACCGCTGTGGTGCTACGCATTAGCGCAGCGACACCCGCATCGTAGTACCAGCCAAGGTCAGCACGTCGCCATGCGTGAGCATGATGGGGTCGTCGGTGATGTTCATGCCGTTGAGCGTGGGTATTGTTTGCTGCGCGTCAATGCATGAGACGTAGTAGCCATGGCGGCGGTGCGCTATGGCTATTCTGGCAACGCCTTGTTTGCCAAAGGTGCTGACTGCTTTGGCCAGGGGCAGCTCCAGCCCCTCTGATGTGCCCGAGAGTACCTTCAAGCTGGCATGCAGGGCCTCTGCACTGGCAGGCAGCGCAGCTTCCAACGGCATGGCGCCCGTGCGGCTCTCGTCCATCAGCTGATTGGCGCTCAGGTAATGCAGCTTGAATTTGCCGATGGTCAGCGTATCGCCGTCTTGCAGCAGATGCCGTTTGACCATATGGTCGTTGACATAGGTACCGTTGGTGCTGCCTAAATCCTGCACATACACACTGGCCAGGCCATGCAGCTCAAACACGCAATGCTCGCCACTGACTGCAATATCAGGCAAGACAATGTGATTGGACACCCGGCGCCCCAGCGTAGTACGTTCACGGTCCAAATACGTGTGGGCAATCTCTATTCCTTCAATCGAAGCTATCAGTTGCGGCATACAGGCTCCTGCAGTTGGGCGATTAGCTGGCGCGTGCGACTATTGCACAGGCGTGACACAACTATCGTAATCTTCGGACTATCGCGAAGCAAGCATGCATTTACGCGCAGTAACAATTGCAGCTTGACCACCAGCGTGCGAAATTTGCTTAACCCGCAACAGTCGATACAAGGCAACAGCCACACAGCAAATTTGTGGCAAACCTAGTATGGCGAAAGCGCATAATTGACCCACCCTATTGATGAATGACACAGGAAACCGCATGGAAACACCCACCTCCGACACACAGACTGAACAACGCAGCAATTTCCTGGAAGAAAAAGCCTTTAAATCGCGCAAAGTACTGCTGTTTGGCGCCATCAACGACACTACAGCCAGCGACACGGTGCGGCGTTTGCTGGCATTGGCGTCAGAATCAGACGAGCCGATAGATCTGCTGGTGTCGTCGCCCGGCGGCCATGTGGAATCGGGTGACGCGATACACGATATTGTTCGCTACATCAACGCGCCGGTAACGATGATTGGCACCGGCTGGGTGGGCAGCGCTGCAGTGCAAGTGTATTTAGCCGTACCGCGCGAGCGCCGCGTGTGTTTGCCCAACACCCGGTTTTTGATTCACCAACCCAGCGGTGGTGCAGGTGGCCGCGCCACTGACATTGCCATACAAGCCCGCGAGATTGTCAAAATCCGCGAACGCATTGCCGGTGTCATCGCGCGCGAGACGGGCAAGTCGCTGGAGACTGTGCTGATCGACATTGAGCGCGACCATTGGTTGACCGCGCAGGAGGCTGTTGACTATGGGCTGGTGTCTAAAATCATAGAACGCCAAACCGAGCTGCATAAATAGGCTGCACACATCAACTTAGCCGCGCGGATGGTGCACAGCATGCAGTTGCTTGAGCCGCTCGCGCGCTACATGGGTGTAGATGGTGGTGGTAGAAATATCTGCATGGCCCAGCAGCATTTGCACCGCGCGCAAATCTGCACCATGGTTCAGCAGATGCGTAGCAAAAGCATGGCGCAAAGTATGCGGCGACAGCAGCGATGGGGCAATACCTGCAGCCAAGGCGTGCTTTTTCACAATCATCCAAAACGCCACACGGCTCATGCCCGTACCACTGCCTGCGCCGCGCGAGGTGACAAATAAATCATCGGTTTGGTGGTTTTTCAGCAGCTGGGGCCGCGCCTCGCGCAGATAGCGCTGCAGCCAATGGCTGGCATGCTCGCCGAAGGGTACCAAGCGCTCTTTACTGCCTTTGCCAAAGGTGCGCAGCACATGCTCGGTCAGGCTGACATTCAACACCTTCAGGCCCACCAGCTCACTCACACGCAGGCCGCTGGCGTAGATCAGCTCCAGCATGGCGCGGTCACGCAGGCCCAAGGCAGTATCAGCATTGGGCGCGGCCAGTAAATTCTCTACCTGGGCTTCGGTGAGAGTTTTCACACTGCGCGGTACTGATTTGGCCGTCAGCAGACGCAGCGTAGGGTCAGCAGTAATGATGCGCTCGCGCAGCGCCCAGCGAAAATAGCGCTTGAAAACAGTCAGCCTGCGGTTCGATGAGCTGGCCTTGCCTGCGTCTTGCTTGCCACGCGCTTGGGGCTGTGCAGCGTGCTGCATGCGCGAGGACTGCTGCAT
>JANNCO010000231.1:0-6133 GCA_031386655.1 Polaromonas sp.
CGGCCTGTCTCGCAGGCCAGGCGCGTGCCGCCGCTTTTGTAGGTGCCTACTTTGCCGCGCGGTATGCGTGTGCCCTCAGGAAACATGATGACCCATGTACCACGCGCCATCAGGCGCTTGCCTTGCTGCACTACTTTGGCAAATGCTTCATTGCGTTTGCTGCGGTCGATATGGATCATGTCCATGCGCGCCATCGACCAGCCAAAAAATGGCACATACAACAGCTCGCGTTTAAACACGTAAGCCAGTGGGTGCGGCATGATGGCGGGCATGAGAAATGTCTCCAGTGTGGACTGGTGCTTTAACAGCAGGATGGCGCCGTCATGCTCGCCCTGTGGCAAATTCTCCAGGCCCTGGATACGCCAGCTCACACCGCATATTTTGGTCAGGCCCCACATGGCTGTTTTAAGCCAACCCGCACACATCCAGTACATGCGTGTGGGGCTGACAAAGATAGACAAAATAATGACGACCGTGGCCCACGGTATCACCGTTAGCACCATCCACAGCATGTGCAAGGTAGATCGAACAAAAGCAAGCAATGTGGCCATGGTTTATGTGTCTAGGGTGTCTAGGTTCAATCGCTTTGCAGCAAGTGGTGGGCAAACGCAGCCAAGTCTGCATGCATCTGGGTGCCCGCTGGAAAGTCGGCCGCCAGCGCCGTGGTTTTGTATTTTTCACCTTTGCCGGTCAATACCAAATGCGGCTTGCAGCCCACTGCAGCACCAGCCAGCAGATCACGCAAGCTGTCGCCTACCGAATGCACAGTGTGCACAGCAGTATCCAGTGCATAGCGCTCAATAATTTGTTCAAACAGGCCAGGCATGGGCTTGCGGCAGTGGCACGCCTCATCGGCCGTATGCGGGCAGTAAAAAATCGCGTCGACCTTGCCACCGTGCGTCGCCAGCAGTTTTTGCATTTTGCTGTGCATGGCGTTCAGCGTAGCCACATCAAACAAGCCGCGCCCCAGGCCTGACTGATTGGACGCCACCACCACATGCCAGCCCGCATGGTTCAGCCGCGCTATAGCTTCAAGAGCGCCGGGCAGTGGAGTCCATTCGTCCGCCGTTTTGACAAAGTCATCGCGGTCCACGTTGATGGTGCCGTCGCGGTCGAGGATGATGAGTTTTATAGCGTTGGACAGCACGGTTTACACAGGGTAGAAAATAAAATTATTGCAGTAATCTTTAGCGTCCCAAAATCGGGGGCCAGTTTGCTTTTGGTGCACACTGGCATCGTACAGCGCCGCATCAAACTCTTGGCCCCGCGGGGTGCATACGCTGGCGCGGTAGCCATAGGCGCACACCCAGTCGATCATGTGGCGCACGCTGACACCGCCGCTTAAGTGCCGTTCTTCGCATTCTACGATCAGCAGTGGCTTGTCGGTACGCAAAATGTGCGCTGCGCCCTTGAGCACAGCCCATTCATGGCCTTCTACGTCCACTTTCAGCGCTTTGACAGGGCCTTTGAAGTGCGCTTTGGCATAGATGTCTAGCGTGGTCATGCGCACGCGCTCTTCATGACAATGGGTTTTTTCGCTCACGCTGCGCTCCAGCGATGCGCCGGGTGAATCACCCTCGCCGGGCACGTACAGCGTGATCTCACCCACTTGGTCGCTCAGGGCCAGGTTTTCTACGCGGGCGTGCTGCAGGCCCACGCGTTGCAACGCGCTGCCAAGGTAATGCGCCAAATTTTTTTGCGGCTCAAACGCCACCACCTGCGCGCCGCGTGACCATGTAGCCAGCCAGTACAGGTAGCTGCCTTTGTTGGCCCCCACATCAACGGCGATGCCGCCGTTTTTTAACGCCGCTTGCAGCGCGGCTATCTCGCAGCGCTGGTCGCGCAGCCGCGTCTTCCATGCGCGCCAGGTAAATTTGAAGTCCATCGTGGGTTTAACTGGCCAGCATGGATAGGTCAATCTAGCTGGCCAGCTTAGACAAGTCGGCCACGCGGTTCATGGCCTGGTGCAGCGTGGCCAGCAGGCCCAGGCGGTTAGCCTTGAGCGCCGGGTCTTCGGCATTGACCATGACTTTGTCAAAGAACGCGTCGACCGGGTCTTTGAGTGCCGCCAAGGCTTGTAAATTAGCTGTGTAATCGCCGCTTTTCCAAGCAATATCTGCTTGAGCAGCTATGGAGTTGATAGCGGCATAGAGCGCTTTTTCTTCATCTACTTGTAACATGGCGGGGTTGACATTGGCGTC
Source organism: Polaromonas sp. (assembly GCA_031386655.1). Lineage (GTDB taxonomy): Bacteria > Pseudomonadota > Gammaproteobacteria > Burkholderiales > Burkholderiaceae_C > JAAFIP01. The sequence goes on from JANNCO010000231.1 coordinate 2,202, forward strand.
TACTGCACCTTCGGCTTTTTTCAGGATGTTGCCGACGCGCTTGTTGGCCGCGGCCAGGGCGGGTGCTTCGGGGAGTTGCGCGAAGGCGCGGACTGCAGCTAGGCGCTGCGCTACATCTGCCAAACGCTGGGGACGTAAGCTGATGACGGCATCGACCTGTTGGGCGCTAAAACCCTGTTCACGTAAATTGCCAGCTAGACGATCGTAAATGAAATCACTTAAATCAACACCTTCTTCAAACTCATTTTTTATATTGAAATGACTCTTTATACGGTTCCAAACTTCTTGAAGTGACCACGTAGACTGACTTAAGTTGAAACGCAAATTCTCGTCTTTCGCGCGAATCTGATTAGACCAAAGAGTCACAGCGCTAACACGTAACAACCAATCAATATCCAAATCAATATCTTCAGACATAAGCAGTCTAATCACACCCAACGCATGCCGGCGCAGCGCATACGGGTCTTTGTCGCCCGTAGGCAAGTTGCCAATACCGAACATGCCCACTAGCGTTTCAAGTTTGTCAGCCAGCGCCACAACCACACCTACCTGATTACGCGGCAATTCATCTCCCGCAAAACGCGGTTTGTAGTGGTCTTCAATCGCGTTGGCTATGTCATCCGTCAAACCATCAGGTCGCGCGTAGTAGCCGCCCATAATGCCTTGCTGCTCGGGGAACTCGCCGACCATGTCCGTCAGTAAATCTGTCTTGGCTAAGCGTGCAGCAGTCTCTGCCTGCTTGGCTAGCAGGTCGCCGCCCAGTTGCTGGCCAATGGCTTTGGCAATGGCACACACGCGCTGCATGCGCTCGCCCTGCGTGCCCAGCTTATTGTGGTAGACGACTTTGTTCAAACCTTCAACACGAGACTCCAATGTCTTTTTACGGTCTTGGTCAAAGAAGAATTTGGCGTCTGCCAAACGCGGGCGCACCACACGCTCATTACCTTGAATAACGGCGCTGGCGTCTGCTGGGCTGATGTTGCTGACGACTAAAAATTTATTCGTCAGCTTGCCGTCCGCATCGAGCAACGGAAAATATTTTTGATTCGCCTTCATGGTCAAAATCAAACACTCTTGCGGCACGGCGAGAAATTCTTTTTCAAATTCGCACACCAGCACATTAGGCCGCTCCACCAGCGCTGTGACTTCGTCCAGCAGCGCGTCATCTTCAATGGCGCGTGCGCCGTGGCCCACTTTGGCCGCAGCCGCCGCTAGCTGTTTAGCAATTTCGGTGCGGCGCTCTTCAAAACTGGCAATCACCGCGCCCTGCTCGCGCAATGTGGCGGCATAGCTGTCGGCATGCGCTATCACCACAGGCGACACTGCGGCTTCGAAGCGGTGACCAAGCGTGTGGTTAGTCGCTTTCAAACCTAGCGCCTCAATAGCCACCACATCGCGGCCATGCAATGCCAGCAAGCCATGCGCAGGCCGTACAAAGCTTACACTTGTCCAACCTGGCATGGCACAGCCAACGCCCAGCTGGTAAGACATCACCTTAGGTATCGGCAGCTTGGCAATGGCCGTGGCCAACGCAGCATTCAAAGCAGCCAGTAGCGTAGCGCCTTGCTGGGTAGATTCATAAAACAGCGCTTCTGCTTTGCCGTCCATCACACGCTTAAGCCCTGCCACCGCAGAGGCATCAGCACCTAGCGCTTGCAATTTTTTAAGCAGCGCAGGGCTTGCGTTGCCTGCAGCGTCCAAACCTACGGCCACAGGCATCAGCTTTTGCGACACCGCCTTGTCAGCGCCTTGCGCTGCTACACGGGTAATGTGCGCAGCCAAGCGGCGTGGCGAGGCAAATGCCGACAACACAGAGTTGCCATCGCACAAGCCCTGCGCTTTGAGTTGCTCGTGCAGCACACCAGCAAACGCATCACCTAATTTTCTCAGCGCTTTCGGCGGTAGCTCTTCTACAAACAGTTCGACTAATAAATTCTTCATTTTCTGCAGTCAGCCTAAGCAGACAATTTACCTAACAATTTTTTCAATTTTAAAGCCCAGCTTTTTTGCCCCCTTCGCCATTACCACATCCATGGTGGCTAGGCGCAGGCAACCCACCCGCTTGGCAATAGCCAGATGCAATGCATCGGGGCCACGCAAATTCAAGGCAGGCAACGCACACATCAAAGCAGCCTCATCAAAATCCGCCGTTTCAAAAGGCTCACAACGCGTACTGGCCAACACCGAAAGCCCCTTGCTAGAAGCAAGCTCAGCTTCCTTTTTGCTCAGTTGGCCCGTGCGCTGCTTGATAGCCAATGCACTCGCCAGTTCGGTACGGCACCAAGGGCTAGAAACCACGTCTAGCTCATCCGAATGGCTAAACCAGCCGATTACAAAGTCCGTCTCTGGCTCTGGGCACAACAGCGCCATCAGCACATTGGTATCCAAATACACTGCCTCCATCGCCGTCAATACCCTTGGTCGCGCATCCAGCGCACGACAGATCGTCCCATAGGCCAGTCTTTATGCATCGCCTCAATTTCTTTGGTTAGCTGCGCTCGCGTTGCGCCTGCCTGTGCAGCGCCCGTACCTACAATGCGCAGCTCGCGGCCTGCTGTCACCTGCGCCTGCACCCGCCCGCCTTCGCTCAGCCCTGCTTGCTTTGCCAGACGGGCTGGCAGCCGCAATGCCAAGCTATTGCCCCATTTACCTATCTGCAATTCCATTTGATTTCTCCAAACGTAGAAACATGTATCTACATTTTAACAACCTTCTGTATCTCAAGCAAGTGATTGCAAAACCACTTAGATGTAAAGCAGCAACTCAGAAAATAGGACATCAAAATGGCGCAGAAGCACGTCATACTCAAACCCATCAGGCCGCTTTCTTTGTCATCTGCGCTACCCACTCACGCGGGGCCATGGGAAAGCCCAAACGCTCACGGCTGTCGTAGTAGCTTTGCGCTACGCTGCGCGATATATTGCGAATGCGGCCAATGTAGGCGGCGCGTTCGGTGACGCTGATGGCGCCACGTGCGTCTAGCAGGTTAAAGCTGTGCGCTGCCTTGAGCACTTGCTCATACGCAGGCAAAGCCAGCTGCTGCTCCATCAAATATTTGGCTTGCTTCTCATGCGCAGCAAAAGCGGTAAACAGAAACTCAGCGTCGCTGTGCTCAAAGTTATAGGTCGATTGCTCCACCTCATTTTGTTTGTACACGTCGCCATAAGTCAAACCTTCGGTCCACTTCAGGTTGTAAACGTTGTCCACACCTTGCAAATACATGGCCAAGCGCTCCAGGCCATAGGTAATCTCACCGGTAATCGGCTTGCAGTCAATACCGCCGACCTGCTGAAAGTAGGTGAACTGGGTCACCTCCATGCCGTTGAGCCACACCTCCCAGCCCAAGCCCCAAGCACCCAGGGTGGGGTTTTCCCAATCGTCTTCGACGAAGCGGATGTCGTTCTTTTTCAAATCAAAGCCCAGTGCCTCGAGCGAGCCGAGGTACAGCTCCAGAATATCCGCTGGTGCGGGTTTCAGCACCACCTGGTATTGGTAGTAGTGCTGCAGGCGGTTGGGGTTCTCGCCGTAGCGGCCGTCTTTCGGGCGGCGGCTGGGCTGCACGTAGGCGGCCTTCCACGGCTCGGGGCCAAGCGCTCTTAAAAATGTAGCGGTGTGCGATGTACCAGCGCCTACTTCCATGTCGTACGGTTGCAGCAGCGCGCAGCCTTGATCAGACCAATAGTTTTGCAGGGTGAGAATGATTTGCTGGAAAGAGAGCATGATGGTGAAATAGTCGCAAGTAGGCAGTTGCTTTGATTTTACGGGGCTTCCTGATGGCTAGGTCCCTAGACCAAGGAACATTGCACAACCGGGCCCCTTACGTTAACGCGCAAATGCAGACATGAGCCGTATTGCACCAAATACGGCTCATATATTGAGCCGTATTTGGTACAATACGGCTCATGTCAAGCTCTCGCACACCCTCCAAAGCC
>JANNCO010000384.1:0-2904 GCA_031386655.1 Polaromonas sp.
GCGTGTGCGTGGGCGGTGTAGACAACTTTTTCTAATGACATGGTAATTTCCTTTAGGTTAGGGTGGAGAAAAACTTAAGCTTGGTGCAGCGCACCGCGCAAGGCTTGTAAGCGAGTATTCAATTCATACAGTTCAGGCCCGGTGCAGCCCGATGCTTTGACCACGCAGGCTGGAATGGCCCGCGATTTTTTTTGCAGCAAGCGGCCTTGAGCAGTTAAGCTCACTATCACGCAGCGCTCGTCCAGTGGGCTGCGTGTGCGTTGCACGTAGCCCGCAATTTCTAGTTTTTTTAGCAAAGGCGTAAGAGTGCCGCTGTCTAAAAATAATTTATCGCCAACGCTAGACACCATCAACCCATCTTGCTCCCATAATGCGAGCATGACTAAATATTGAGGGTAGGTTAGCTGCAGCTCGGCCAGCAGCGGCTTGTACACCTTGGTCATGGCCAAAGAGGCTGAATACAGGGCAAAGCATGTGTGTTGATTTAATGGAAGACTTGTTTTCATAAATGTAATGGGTCCCTTGAAGTAGTTGTGCAGTACTCGTACGCAAAGTGCAAAAGACAAGCTGGCAATTGCGTTTCATTTTAGGATAAGTTGGCCGGCGACAACAAAGTTAGAACTAGAGTCAAAGCCAGTTTCAGCGCCAGTGTTGGCGGCTTGCGCATTCAAACGTGTGCTGGAAATTACTGAGGAACACACAGAAATTGAAAATATCCAACTCACGCACTTCTGTGTGATGGGTGATTCAGCGTTTGCTGTATTCCAGATGCGTAAAAAAACCCCGCACTTAGTTTGAAGTTGCGGGGTTTCTTGAGATGAACTTTAGCTTAGCTGTTCAAAGCCAAGTCAAAGCGGTCAAGGTGCATCACCTTGCTCCATGCCGCTGCAAAGTCATGCACAAAAGTCTGCTGCGCATCGTCGCTGGCGTATACCTCGGCCACAGCGCGCAGCTGCGAGTTAGACCCAAAGACCAGGTCCACCACCGTGCCTGTCCACTTTAGCTGGCCTGCGGTTCTGTCGCGTCCTTCTAGCACGCCGCTTGCTGTGGCGCTGGGTTTCCACTGGGTGTCCATGTTGCACAGGGTCACAAAGTAGTCGTTGGTCAACACCTCGGGTCGCTGGGTAAACACGCCATGTTGTAATTGGCCAAAGTTGGCATTCAAGGCGCGCATACCACCTACCAGCACGGTCATCTCGGGCGCTGTCAGCGTGAGCAGGTTGGCTTGGTCAATCAAAAGCTCGGCGGCAAACGGCGCATGCTCTTTGCGCAAATAGTTGCGAAAACCGTCTGCCGTGGGCTCTAGCACCGCAAACGAAGCCACATCAGTCTGCGCCTGCGAGGCGTCTGTACGGCCAGGGTAGAAAGGCACATTCACGTCGATGCCCGCCTTTTTAGCGGCGGATTCTACTGCGGCAGTGCCGCCAAGCACAATCAAGTCAGCCAGCGATATTTTCTTACCACCAGTTTGCGCTGCGTTGAACTCGTTTTGAATCGCTTCCAGCTTTTGCAAAATTTTGGCCAGCTCGGCAGGTTGGTTAACTTCCCAGTCTTTTTGCGGTGCCAGGCGAATGCGTGCGCCGTTGGCCCCACCGCGCTTGTCGCTGCCGCGGAAGGTGCTGGCTGACGCCCATGCCGTGCTAACCAGTTGGGCAACAGATAAACCTGATGCGAGCAGTTTGACTTTGAGCGCAGCCATGTCTTGCGCGTTGACCAGAGGGTGGTCTACTGCAGGCACGGGGTCTTGCCAAATAAGTTCTTCTTGGGGTACCAGCGGGCCCAAGTAGCGGGCGCGCGGCCCCAAGTCGCGGTGGGTTAGCTTGAACCACGCGCGGGCGTAGGCGTCGGCAAACTCTGCTGGGTTGGCCATAAAGTGGCGCGCTATCTTTTCGTATGCGGGGTCCATGCGCATGGCCATGTCGGCGGTGGTCATCATGGGCGCATGGCGCTGCGTGGGGTCGTGCGCGTCGGGCACGTCACCTGCGGTTGATTTGTCTTTGGGTGTCCACTGGTGCGCGCCTGCTGGGCTTTTGGTCAGTTCCCACTCGTGGCCAAACAGGTTCTCAAAATAGCCGTTGTCCCACTGGGTGGGGTGGTTGGTCCACGCACCTTCTATGCCGCTGGTAATGGTGTGCACGCCTTTGCCGCTGCCAAAGCTATTAATCCAGCCCAGGCCTTGGTGTTCAATGCTTGCACCTTCGGGTTCGGGCCCTACTTGCGCCACGTCGCCTGCGCCATGGCACTTGCCAAACGTGTGGCCGCCTGCAGTGAGTGCCACGGTCTCGTAGTCGTTCATGGCCATGCGGGCAAAGGTCTCGCGAATGTCGCGTGCTGAACCTAACGGGTCGGGCACACCGTTGGGGCCCTCGGGGTTTACATAGATCAAGCCCATTTGCACGGCGGCCAGTGGGTTAGCCAGTTCGCGGTCGCCGCTGTAGCGCTCGTCGGCCAGCCACTTGCCCTCGGGGCCCCAGTAAATGTCTTCTTCGGGTTCCCAAATGTCGGGGCGGCCACCGCCAAACCCAAAGGTTTTAAAACCCATCGAGTCCATGGCCACATTACCGGTCAACATCATCAGGTCGGCCCACGACAGCTTGCGGCCGTATTTTTGCTTAATAGGCCACAGCAGGCGGCGCGCTTTGTCCAGGTTGCCGTTATCAGGCCAGCTGTTCAGCGGTGCAAACCGCTGCGACCCACTGCCCGCACCACCACGCCCATCGGCAATGCGGTAGGTGCCTGCAGCGTGCCAGGCCATGCGCACAAAAAACGGGCCATAGTGGCCGTAGTCTGCAGGCCACCAGTCTTGCGAATCAGTCATCAACGCAGTCAAGTCCTTCACCACGGCGTGCAGATCCAGCGTTTTAAATTCTTGAGCATAGTCAAAGTCTGCATCCATCGGGTTGG
>JANNCO010000439.1:0-4741 GCA_031386655.1 Polaromonas sp.
GCTGGCCCGAGTCAGCAAAATTATGGAACAACTGGTGCACGCCTGGGACGTGCTGGCTACCATGACGCCGTCAGAATACAGCGCCATACGCCCTTATTTGGGTAGCTCCAGCGGATTCCAAAGCGCGCAATACCGCTGCATAGAATTTGCACTGGGCAACAAAAATGCAGGCATGCTCAAACCGCATGCCCACGCACCTGGTGTGCTGGCGCTGGTGCAAGCCGCGCTGGAGGCGCCCAGCCTGTACGACCAAGCCCTGCAGTTGCTGGCGCGCCGCGGGTTGGCGGTGCCCTCCTCACACCTGCAGCGCGACTGGACGCAGCCGTACACCAGCAGCGACGAAGTTCAGGCCGCGTGGCTTGTCGTCTACCGCAACCCCAAGCAACACTGGGACTTGTACCAGCTGGGCGAGGAGTTGACCGATCTGGAAGACGCCTTTCGCCAATGGCGTTTTCGCCACGTCACCACGGTAGAACGTATTATCGGTTTCAAGCATGGCACGGGAGGCACGGGTGGTGTGGGTTATTTGCGCAAGATGCTCGATGTGGTTTTGTTCCCTGAGATTTGGAAACTGCGCACTGATTTGTAGCTTGGCTACTGACTATTTTTTCGGTTGATTAATGTGCGTTTCGATGAGCTGATCGCTTGGTTGGCTTGCTTGCGCTTGGTCGAGTTGGTCGCTTGGCTTGGCGTGCTCTTCGGAAAGCTGGACTCGAGCCGGGCATCTCTTTCGCGAAAAATATTCCGCAAACACGCGCGAACTGCGGTTTTTGGTGCACACGCTTCAACAACGCGCGCCTTGCTGCATATTTTTCATCGAGACGGACCCGACTCGTCACATTGTTCTTTGCTTGGGTTGAAACAGCCCGCACTTCGATTGGGTGCTGGATTCTTGGTTACTATTAAATGCATAGCTGGTTGAGCAGGTTCTGCGGCTTGAAACAGCTAAAACACAGTGAAAATACTGCGTTTTCTAGCGTTGGGGACTATGCCATATCCATACCAACGCGGCCTGCCATGCTGGCAAGTCAATCGGCCCTGTAGATCAAAATAATCACGCCAATTTGAACCAAGCCCCCCGGGAAACTACAATCACACAATGCTAGACACCACACTCCTTCGCAAAGACCTTCCCGCTGTGATCGCTGCGCTGCAAAAACGCAAAAATCCACAGCTTTTTCTAGATGTTGACCAATTCACATCGCTGGACGCAGAACGCAAAACTATCCAGGTGCGCACTGAAGAACTGCAAGCCAAGCGCAACAGCTTGTCCAAGTCGATAGGCATGCTGAAAGCCAAAGGCGAAAGCACTGAAGCAGTTATGGCCGAGGTAGCCGCGTACAAAGCAGAATTGGAGGCAGGCGAGATCCGCACTGCGGCTATCCAGTCTGAGTTGAATGCCATGATGATGACGCTGCCTAACTTGCCACACGACAGCGTGGCCGTGGGCAGTGATGCTTCGGGTAACGTGCAGGTGCGCACATGGGGCACGGTTCGCCAGTTTGATTTTGAGGTCAAAGACCATGTTGACGTTGGCACACCGCTGGGCCTGGACTTTGGCACGGGCACCAAGCTCGCGGGCACACGCTTTACGCTGATGCGCGGCCAGATTGCGCACTTGCACCGTGCGCTGGCGCAGTTTATGTTGGATGTGCAAACCACCCAGCATGGCTATACCGAGTGCTACACACCCTACATAGTGAATGCCGATACCTTGCGCGGTACAGGCCAGCTGCCCAAGTTTGAAGAAGATTTATTTGCTGTAAAAAAAGGTGGGCAAGACACTGCGGACAAAGAAGGCGGCGAAGCCCTGTACCTCATTCCTACCAGCGAAGTTACGCTGACCAATACGGTAGCGAACACCTTGCTGGCCGAGTCTGACCTGCCTATCAAACTTACTGCCCACAGCCCCTGCTTTCGCTCGGAGGCAGGCAGTTATGGCCGTGACACGCGCGGCATGATTCGCCAGCACCAGTTTGACAAAGTAGAGATGGTGCAAATCGTCCACCCCGACACCAGCTACACCGCACTGGAAGAGATGACCGGCCATGCAGAAGCTATTTTGCAAAAGCTGAATTTGCCTTACCGCGTCATGGCACTGTGCACCGGTGATATGGGTTTTGGTGCAGCAAAAACCTATGACCTGGAAGTGTGGTTGCCTGCGCAAAACACCTACCGCGAGATCAGCTCGGTCAGCAACTGCGAAAGTTTTCAAGCCCGCCGCATGCAAGCGCGCTTTAAAAATGCACAAGGCAAAAACGAGCTGGTGCATACATTAAACGGGTCTGGACTGGCTGTAGGCCGTACGCTGGTGGCTGTGTTGGAGAACTACCAAAACGCGGACGGCAGCGTTACCGTGCCTAATGCACTACATGCCTACATGGGCGGTTTAAAGCAAATCGGCCCGGCGCAGGCCACTTAAAAGCCCATACCGCCTGCTAAAATATCAGCTTCAACAAATACCAACGCAAATCCGGAGGGGTGGCAGAGTGGTTGAATGTACCTGACTCGAAATCAGGCCTAGGGGCAACCCTAGCGAGGGTTCGAATCCCTCCTCCTCCGCCAACAAGCAAGTCACTTGACCAGCAACAGGGGCACGTCACAGCCAGACACAACGCGTTGTGCTACTGACCCCAGCAGCATACGGCCCAAGACACCGTGGCCATGGGTGCCCATGACAATAAGGTGCGCCTTATCGCTTTTAGCCGCTTTGATTATTTCATCTGAGGCACTGCCTACCACCCAGTCGGCTTGAAAAACAATCGGGTGGCGAAGCAAAAATTTTCGGATGGGAGCCAGTACTTTTTCTGCTTCTTCTAGATGGTAGCTCGCCACCATGTCGCGACCTGCAACACTTTTAACACGGGGCGGCAGCGCAGGTTGTACATGCAGTACGTGCAACTCTCCGCCATCACTTAACAGGCCCGCATGGGTAACTAAAAAAGCCAAAGCTTTTTTGGTGTATTTGCTGCCATCTGCAGCCAATAATATTTTCATGGCACTTATCTCAAAACCAGTACGGGGATGTGGGAGTGCGTTAGTACATCCAATGTTTCGCTGCCTAATAGCAATCGTTGAAAGCCTTTGCGCCCGTGTGATGCCATCACTATCACATCGCACTTGTGTTTTTTAGCCGCTGCGATAATGCCCTCGGCTATGGGGTCATGGCCTATTACAGTGGTAGCTTGCAGGTTATGGTTTTTGGCTAGCTCCTGCAGGTCGTCCAAGATGGCTTGCGCCTGTTCGTGTGACGCTTTGTCAATGCGATCTATTTCTTTGGGTGTTAACACGATCGCACCCTCGTAGTAGGCTTGCGGGTAACGCGCTACCGCTGTATATGCCACAACATCTGCACCCAGCCCAGCTGCCAGCTCAATACCGGAGGACACTGCCTTTTTCGACAATGTGCCACCATCGGTTGCAATCAAAATACGTTTGAACATAGCCCAACTCCTTGCATGGAAAATTTAAGACTATCTGCGGGACGGATATTGTGTATTGATTTATGTCAATCAATGTGCAGTGAGTTTTTGCTGTGCGTGCATCGAATGGTCGTTATGCCGTTATTTGTGGCATATGCGCCTTAGCCCAGCGCACTATATCGCCAGCACCCATGGCACCAGCTTGCCGTGCGACTTCGCGGCCACCAGCAAACAATGCCAGCGTTGGAATGCTGCGAATGGCAAAACGTGCGCCCAATTCAGGCGTGGCCTCAGTGTTGACTTTGCCCAGCTGCACAGCAGGTTCTAGCTGCGCGGCGGCCTGCTCGAATGCAGGCGCCATCGACAGGCACGGGCCGCACCACGGCGCCCAAAAGTCTACCAGCAAGGGAATCTGGCTGCGGCTGATGTGTTTGTCAAACGCCAGTGCGTCCAGCGCTACAGAATGTGCACTGAACAAAGCTTGCTTGCATTGACCACAGGTGGGCGCGCTGCCCATTTGATCGGCTTGCACGCGGTTAGTAGTGTGGCAGTGTGGACAGACGATATGTAGGGTTTGACTCATGGTAGCCACAGTATGTCAGGACTTAAACGCGTATGGGTTGATATTGATCAAAAATTGACGTGCCCATTAAGTGCATCATGCCTATGTGAAATACAACGACTATTACAAAATCATGGGCGTAGAGCGCACCGCCACCCAAGATGAGATCAAGCGCGCCCACCGTGTGCTGGCGCGTAAATTCCATCCCGATGTCAGCAAAGAAGCCAACGCTGAGGCGCGCTTTAAAGAAGTAGGCGAGGCCTATGAAGTGCTTAAAAACCCCGAAAAACGCGCCGCCTACGATGAGCTGGGTGCCAATTGGAAAGAAGGCCAAGACTTCAAACCGCCGCCCGACTGGAATGCTGGCTTTGAAACTGCGGGCAAAGGTTTTAGCGAGCGCGAATCAGCCCAGTACAGTGATTTTTTTGAATCGCTATTTCGTCGTGGTTTTAACGATGGACATTCTGGGCAAGCGGGTCGCGAACGTCAGCAAGCATTCAATGCACAAGGCGAGGATAGTCATGCCAAAATTCAAATCGACCTGGAAGAGGCCTACCATGGCGGTGAGCGGCGTGTCAGCCTAGGCGTGCCTGAGATGGATGCACAAGGGCGCGTCACCATTAAAAACCACGACATTGAATTCAAAATCCCCAAAGGGGTACGCGCTGGCCAGCACATACGCTTGGCTGGGCAGGGCAGGCCCGGTATGGGTGACGGTAAACCTGGCGATCTGTATTTGGAAGTCAGCTTTAAAGCC
>JANNCO010000473.1:0-7073 GCA_031386655.1 Polaromonas sp.
CTCCGTGGCTGCCTAGGGCAGCCTACTCCCCCTTTATGCCGCTGCGCTGAGTACACCAGCGGCCCGCTCTTGTAAATGTGGTGGGCTATCCGTGCCTTGAATTGAACACTATCCCGTTTTTGTGAAGCGCTAGGTGATCTACCGCTGTAACTGCACTAAACCAGTACGCAGCCTTGGCGCTTGGTGTGAACAGCGCAGCGGCATAAAGGGGGAGCCCGCAGGGCGGAGGACAGCCGCGAAGCTGTTCACGCCAAGTGCCAAGGCGAGCACAGAACAGGCGTTAAAGGCGCACTAAGCATATTCTGAGGCCAATTTTCATAGTGTTTAGGCCACTAACCCAAGTAAAACCTGCTCAACCAGCTATGTAATTGATAGTATTGACCATTCCAACAAGCTAACCGAAACGCGGGCTGTTAAAAGCCAAGCGACCAACTCAGAAACACGTAAGAACTAGGAAAACACAGGCCGGAAAAAACTGCGTTCGTAGCTGACGATGCATTGCGTTGTTTCGGCATAGCGAAAAGCCGCTTGGCAGTCGGCGTCTTGGAAAGACGCGTTGCGGTAATCTTCGTACGCCGCCAAGCTGCTGAAAGTAAACAGAGCCAGCGCAATATTATTGGCCCCTTCGCTGGGCATAAAGTAGCCGTGGTGCTGGCCGCCAAACTTGGCTACCAGCGGAATCCACAGCTTGCCGTAGTGCTCAAATTCACTGAGCTTGGCGGTGTTAAGGACGTAGCGCAGATAGATGGTAACCATTTAAATATCCATGGTAGTAGTAGAAACTACTTTAGCGCGGCCTCCAGCAAGCAAGCGTTGGATTTGGGTGCCTTGTAGCTGAAGGTTAACGTGAATCACACTGGGCGAGGGGGTGGGCATAAGCCATCCTTGTTCGATCAGTATCTGTGTGTTTGGTATATGCATGACATCATGTAAATAACAAGCTAAAGGTCCTGCTGCCATGCCTGTACCGGCTTCTTCGGGTATGCCAAAACGTGGTGCAAACATTCTTGCTGCGGCCGTGCGGTGTTGTCGCTGCGTCATTAAAGTAAAAGGATAAAAACCAATTAAATCAAGCTCATCACTTATAGCTTGCACTTGTTCCTGCTGGGGCTGCAGGTACTTTAAGTCAGCCTCTGTGTTAACCGCAATCAGCATAAACGCGTTGCCCGTAGTTACAACACACGGCCCCAGTGACGCAATGAGTTGTTCAGTTTTCAACCCTAAGGATGAGAGTACACGCACCGCTGTGTCGCTGCCCTGATCGATATGTTGGTAGGTGGGAGCACGTTGCTCCATAAACGCCATATCGCTCTGTAGGACGATGTCGCGTATGCCATCTATCGTTTCTTTGGTGTGCAGACCTTCGCCCAGCATGCCTAGCTGCCGCAATAATGAAAATGTAGCCACGGTGGCATGCCCGCAATGCGCAATTTGCCTTAATGGCGTAAAAAATTCAAGTTTATAAGTGGCTATTTGCGAGGCAGAAACAAAGGCCGTCTCAGACAAACCAATATTCTGCGCAATAGACAGTTTCTGCGCTGCTGATAATCCATTGGCGTCCACGACCACGCCTGCAGGATTGCCGCCACTTTCACCGTCTATAAATGCGTTAACAATGTGTACCTTGACGTGCATGGTATCTTTTCTCAACGCATTAAACGGTATGGCTCTTCAAAATCTCTAAAGTCGTTTTCCGCCAGTGCCGCCGCTATCCACTGCGCTACACCGGGGGCTGCGCGCACACTGTCGATGTAGGTGTTGACGTCTGCGCGTTGGCTGAGGGCATAGGTTTTAAACCGCATGCACACCGGTGCAAAATACGCGTCGGCTATGGTGAACTGGGGGCCGAAAAGGTAGGGGCCGCCATGCTGGGTTAGCAGTTGGCCAAATATGGCTTCGATGCGGGCAACGTCGGCTTGAACAGCCGGCTTGTCGCGCAACACCAGTGCGCCTATTTCGGGCAGGCTGGCTTCGATGTTCATCATGCAGGCACTGCGCAGGCCCGTAAAACCGCTGTGCATCTCGGCGCAGATGCTGCGGGCACGGGCACGCTGCTGCGGGTCTTGCGGCCAAAGCTTTTTATCAGGGTATTTTTCGGCTACATATTCGGCAATGGCCAAGGTGTCCCACACTGCCAAACCGTTGTCGACCAGCACGGGCACTTTGCCTGTGGGGGTGATTTTGTTAATGGTGTTTTTAAACTCAGAATCTGGCTCCATCGAGTCAAAACGCAGCATGACTTCGTCAAACGCAATGCCTGCATGGGTCAGCAGCACCCAGGGGCGCATGGACCAAGAGGAGTAGTTTTTATTGCCAATATACAGTTGCATGGTGTGTCCTTTGAAGCTGCACAGTTTGCCACGCATTCGCCTGCAGATTGATGCGCAATGTGGCGTGTAACCATGCCTGGCGTGCATGTTTCATGCCGCATTGTCTCGGCCAACAGCAGCACCCAAGCTACTACCTAACTCAGACCCACCTCTTTGCGGTAGTCGTCTAGCGTGCGGGCTGCACCAAGGTAAGTGGGCGCTATGGTAGACATGCTGGCTGCAGTAATGCCCAGCTCGGCCAAGCCGGGCAGCGTGCCGCTGGCAATATTGGGCACGCGCATGGATGCTAAGTTGTCGCGGCTCATCAGGGGTTCGCCAGGCAAGCGCTCCATTACCCACGCTTGTACGTTGGCAAGCCCCGCAGGCAGCGCAAAAATCGGGCGCTCGGCCCCTACGCAGCGCCCGGCCAAGGCGACAATCTCGCGCAAGGTCAGCACTTGGGGGCCGCAGGCTTCAAAAATAGCATGGTGGGCCGCAGCCACAGGCCGGGTGGATTGAACCGGGGCAGTCGCCGGGCTAGCCGGGGCGCTTGCAGCCTTGGGTGTGGTGGCAGCTGGCGTGGCCTGCGCAGAGCTTGACCTGTCCAGCACGGGCAAACGGTTGTCGGTGGCCAACTGCACTACGGCCTGCGCCACGTCCTCAACCCACACGGGTTGAAACTGCGTATCAGCACCCGCCAGCGGCATAAAGGGCGCTATTTTCTGCAGGCTGGCAAACAAATTCAATAACTTGTCTTCAGCGCCAAACACCACGCTGGGGCGCAGCATGCGCACGTCCAGCCCTGACGCTGCCAACACCGCCTCGCCACGGGCTTTGCTGCGCTGGTACAGCGAGGGGGCGTCCAGCGCAGCACCCAGTGCGCTGATGTGCACTATGCGCGGCACGCCTGCGGCGCGGCAGGCGTTTGCAATCGTTTGCGGCAGCTGCACATGCACAGTATTAAAACGTTCTTCGTCGCCGTGCAGCACGGCGATCAGGTTGACCAGCACATCGTGCCCAGCCACAGCATGCTGCAGTTGTACGCTGTCGTGGGCATTGCACTGCAAGAGCTGCAATCGCGGCAGGTGCTGCAAATGTTTGGCACTGGACAGGCGGCGGGTGGGCACCGTGATGCTGTGGCCTGCAGTAGCGAGCTTTTCGCACACATGCCCGCCGATAAAACCTGATCCACCTAATACTATTATTTTCATAGCTGCTTGAGCAATTAACACGGCAGTTCTGGCGTGTTTTAAGTTATAGAAATGTTATTTTAAATGTTTGCAGCCTGCAGCGCACAGAAGGCAATACGCAGCCTTGTGAAAGCACTTAATTCCAGTTCACATTAGGAATACACCCAACTTAAACAAAAATTGTACGCACTTGTTACTGATAAGCGGTTGAAAGCATTATTTTTGTGGGGTTTCAGTGATTTACTCACTTTTCAATAGCGTGCTTTGCAGCATCTGCAGGGTTATTCAGCACTGTTACAACTGCGCCACATGCTTGTATGGTAGTGCACAGCCGGCGCAAATGCTTACCAGTCGGTGCATGACCTTGCAGCGAATAAATATTACATTCGATTGGTGGTGTGTAACAACTCCACCAAAACTTTTACCCTATGAGGACATTATGAAAAAATACAATTTAACGTTGGTTGCAGGCGCAGTACTTTTAGCATTAACTGCTAACGCACAAACCACGGGCAGTGGCCCCGCCAACGCTGTGGCTGGCGAGTGCTACGCCAAAGTAGTTACCCCGGCCAAGTTCAACACCAAGAGCGAGCAGGTTGTCTCTATCCCCGCGTCCAAGCGCACTGAGATTATTCCTGCAACCTACAAAACCATCACTGAGCAAGTGTTGGTCAGCCCCGAATACAAGCGTAGCTTTGTGATTCCTGCCACGTACAAAAACGTAAGTGAGCAAGTAGTGGTGGTGCCTGCTGGTAACCGCGCAGAACCCATTCTGGGCACCTACAAAAATGTCAGTGAACAAGTCGAAGTGTTTCCAGGCAGCAGCCGCATTGAGGTGATTCCTGGCACCTACAAAAATGTTGAAGAAAAAGTGCTGGCCACACCAGAGCGCAAAGAACTGCGCGTAACGCCTGCCACATACAAAAACGTACAAGAACAAGTGGTTGACCGCCCAGCGACCACCCGCGTAGAAGTGATACCCGCCACCTTTAAAACCGTGACCGAGCAAGTGGTGTCGCGCCCCGAGTCTTTGCGCTACGAGCCTATCGCTATCCCACTCAAGACGGTAACTGAGTCCAGCGTTTTGCGCGCTGCCAGCAGCCGCCTGGAAACCGTGCCCGGCACCACTAAAGTTGTCTCAGAGCGTGTGGTGGTGAAAGAAGCCTCCAAGCGCCTGGTAGAAGTGCCCGCAACGTATGAAACCGTGACCGAGCGCGTCAAGGTGGCCGATGCCTCCACCCAGTGGAAGCGTGGCCGCGCCTACCTGGGCCAGGCCAAAGAGGTGCGTCCTGTCAAAGGTTTTGCATTGGATGCCAAGGGCCAAGCCACCAACGGCGGCATGCAATACGCCAGCAGCGACAACAGCTCGCTGGACGACGACGTGATGTGTTTGGTAGAAGTACCAGAGCGCTTTGAGACCATTACCCGCCGCGTGGTAAAGACCCCTGCCAGCGTGCGCGAGGTAGAAGTACCGGCTGAATACGGCAACGTGACCAGCACCGCGGTAGACAAAGCTGCCTCCACCCGCGAAGTGGCTATCCCAGAAACACGCCAGTCCTACACCCGCCAAGTGATCGATATTGAAGCCATGAAAACTCGTGGCTTCAAATTTGACACTGCAGGCGATTTGGTAGCTACCCCCAATGGCGACAAAATCTTGCGCGCCTCTGAAGTGGCCAAGCTGACCGGCGGCACCGTGGCGGCAGGCAAAACTGCAGGCAGCAAGAGCACAGGTGCTGAATCAGGCGCTGAAGGCTATGTACGCGAAATCAAAATTCCCGCTGTGATGACCACCGTGTCGCGCCAGGAAATTGACAAACCTGCCACTACCCGCGAGATCGAGACACCAGCCACCTACAAAACCGTCACCAGCCGCGTAGAAGATACAGCCGCTGCAACCACCGAGGTTGTCATTCCTGCTACCTACAAAACCGTAGTGCGCCAGGTAGTGGCCACCCCTGCCAGCCAGCGCGAAGTGAAAATTCCAGCTGAGTTCAAGACAGTTTCACGCCAAGTGGTAGACCAGGCACCTAGCACCCGCATGGTGCCAGTGCCAGCCCAGTTTGACACTGTGACCAGCCGTGTAGTTGACCGCGAAGCCGCCATGCGCGAGGAAACCGTGCCTGCGGTGTACAAAACTATTTCGCGCCAAGTGGTTGACGTAGCTGCCAGCACCCGCGATGTCGAGATTCCGGCCCAGTACCAAAACCTGTCTTCCCGCGTGAAGGTGTCTGATGCCAGCGAGCAGTGGCGCTCCATCTTGTGCGAGACCAACGCAACGCAAACCAAGATTGTTGAAATTCAGCAAGCCTTGTCCAAGGCGGGCTATAACCCTGGCCCAATGGATGGCGTGATTCGCGCGCAAACCATGAGCGCAGTCAACGGCTACCAAACCGCCAAAGGCCTGCCGGTAGACGCGTATTTGAACCTAGAGACGGTCAAATCTTTGGGTGTGTCTCCCAAGTAAGCAACATAAGTAAGCAGTTTTTCCCTGAGTTAGTTTCTACAAGTTAATTCTTGAGTTCTGTGCCCCCAAGCTTCGGCCTGGGGGCATTTTTTTTGCCTCTGGGATAATGCAGACTATGGCAAAAAGTAAAGGACGTGTTGTAGTGGGTTTAAGCGGAGGCGTGGACTCTGCGGTAAGTGCGTACCTGCTCAAGCAGCAAGGCTACGAGGTGATTGGCATCTTCATGAAGAACTGGGAGGATGATGACCGACCCGCAGGTTTGGGTAGCGACGACAGTGGCTATTGCACCAGCAACATAGACTTTGTCGACGCCGCGGCGGTAGCCGACGTGCTGGGCATAGAGATAGAACACGTTAACTTTGCCGCCGACTACAAAGACCGGGTGTTTGCCGAGTTTGTGCGCGAATACCAGGCAGGCCGTACCCCCAACCCCGATATTTTGTGCAATGCCGAGATTAAATTTAAATCTTTTCTAGACCACGCCATGCGCTTGGGGGCTGAAAAAATTGCTACTGGGCACTACGCCCGCGTGCGAGAACAAGGAGGCCAGTTCCAGTTGCTCAAAGGCCTAGACCCCAGCAAAGACCAAAGCTACTTTTTGCACCGTCTTAACCAAGCGCAGCTGGCAAAAACCCTGTTCCCCGTGGGCGAGCTGCACAAAACCGAGGTGCGCCGCATTGCCGCAGACATTGGCCTGCCCAACGCCAAGAAGAAGGACTCCACTGGCATCTGCTTTATTGGCGAGCGGCCTTTTCGTGAATTTTTAAACCGCTACATCAGCAAAGCGCCTGGCCCGATTAAAAACGACCAGGGCCACACCATAGCGCAGCATGTGGGCCTGAGTTTCTACACGCTAGGCCAACGCCAAGGCTTGGGCATTGGCGGGCTGAAAGCCAAAGGCGAAGCACTGCAAGCCGTGCGCGACCGCGGCCTGCGCGGCGTGGGCGAGCATGCGCCTTGGTTTGTGGCGCGCAAAGACATGGCCCACAACACCCTGTGGGCCGTACAAGGGCACGACCACCCGTGGTTGCTGTCACCCGCCTTGCATGCCAACGACGTAAGCTGGTGCGCAGGCACGCCGCCGCCCGCAGGCCACTACGCCAGCAA
>JANNCO010000001.1:0-2332 GCA_031386655.1 Polaromonas sp.
GGTACAAAGAAGGCAACCGCCTGAGCTACAAAGCGGTGCAGATGAAGCCTTTGACTGTTGAGTCAGTTGCATTGAAAACGAGGACCTTCTGATAATTTTGCGGGACAAACCAACGGACGCACGAACTGCCCCATTGCTCTGTCCTCAACTGATCAGCTTTTGACAAAGAATCACCGGAGTTAGACATGGAAACACGCACCTTCAAAATCTACCGCTACGACCCCGACACTGACGCCAAGCCGTACATGCAAACTGTCCAGATTGAACTGGACGGCACCGAGCGCATGTTGCTGGACGTACTGATGAAGCTCAAAGAACAAGTGCCTTCGATCAGCTTTCGCCGCAGTTGCCGCGAAGGCGTGTGCGGTTCAGACGCGATGAACATCAACGGCAAAAATGGCTTGGCTTGCTTGACCAATATGCGCACGCTCAAAGGCGACATTACTTTAAAGCCACTGCCTGGCTTGCCGGTGATTCGCGATTTGATTGTGGACATGACGCAGTTTTTCAAGCAGTACAACTCGATCAAGCCGTACCTGATGAATGACACCATTCCGCCGGAGAAAGAGCGCCTGCAAAGCCCCGAAGAGCGCGACGAATTGAATGGTTTGTACGAGTGCATTTTGTGTGCGTCATGCTCCACCGCCTGCCCCAGCTTCTGGTGGAACCCCGACAAGTTTGTCGGCCCTGCTGGCCTGCTGCAAGCCTACCGCTTCATCGCTGACAGCCGCGACCAAGGCACCGCCGAGCGCCTGGACAACCTGGAAGACCCGTACCGTCTGTTTCGCTGCCACACCATTATGAACTGTGTGGATGTGTGCCCCAAGGGCTTGAACCCCAGCTTGGCGATTGGCAAGATCAAAGAGATGATGGTGCTGCGCGCAGTCTAGCTAATGACCCCCACGCTTGTGACTGCGTCTACTGCGCTGCCCCTCATGGGGGCTAATTTCCCTTGGGGCGGCCCGGCGGGAAATTTATGACCGGTCTCGTAGCTGCTATCTATGCACCTGATGGCTTGGATGCCAAGCTGGGTGAGCGCGAGCTGTCTAAGCTACGCTGGCGCACGCGCCGTGGGCTGCTGGAGAACGATCTTTTCATCGAGCGGTTTTTTAACAAGTTTGACAGCCAGCTTACCGTCAGGCACGCGAATAGTTTGAATGCTCTAATGGATTTGTCGGACAATGATTTGTTGGACCTGCATTTGAGCCGCAAGACCTTGGCACAAATCAAACCAGAATTTGATACTGCCGATATACGAAATATCTTAGACATGTTGAAGCAAAAACCCGAAACAAAAAACTCGGTCTAAAAACCTCGCCTGAAAACTGAGCCTTAAAACTAGGTATTTAGCCCGCTTCAACACAACGCATTCAAAAACAGCAACGCCTAAAAAATAACGAAGGAACCCCATGAAATTGTCCGATAACAAAGCCACTCTGTCGTTCTCTAACGGCAGCCCCAGCGTGGAGCTGCCCGTGTACCAAGGCAGCATCGGCCCCGATGTGGTGGACATTCGCAAGCTATATGCCCAAACCGGCATGTTCACTTACGACCCTGGCTTTATGAGCACGGCAGCCACCCAGTCGGCCATCACCTACATCGACGGTGACAAAGGCGAGCTGCTGTATCGCGGCTACCCTATTGAGCAGTTGGCCACCAATTGTGATTTTTTAGAAACCTGCCACTTGCTGCTGTACGCTAATTTGCCTAACGCTGAGCAGAAAAAAGACTTCACCAAGCGCGTCACCATGCACACCATGGTCAACGAGCAAATGCAGTTTTTCCTGCGCGGATTTCGCCGGGATGCGCACCCTATGGCCATCATGACCGGCCTGGTAGGCGCGTTGTCAGCCTTCTACCACGACAGCACGGACATTACCAACGCTGAGCATCGCGACATATCCGCCATCCGCTTGATCGCTAAAATGCCTACGCTGGTGGCCATGGCGTACAAATACAGCGTGGGCCAGCCATTTGTCTACCCAAAAAATGACCTGTCCTATGCAGGCAACTTTTTGCACATGATGTTTGCCACACCGTGCGAAGAATATAAAGTCAACCCCGTGATTGAGCGTGCGGTAGACCGCATTTTCACGCTGCATGCAGACCACGAACAAAACGCCTCTACGTCTACCGTGCGCTTGTGCGGCAGCTCGGGCACTAACCCTTTTGCCGCCATTGCAGCGGGCGTAGCCTGCCTGTGGGGCCCGTCGCACGGCGGTGCCAACGAGGCAGCCTTGAACATGCTGGAAGACATCCAGAAGATGGGCGGCGCGGCCAAAGTGAGCGAGTTTATCGACAAAGTCAAAGACAAAAACTCTGGCGTCAAGCT
>JANNCO010000020.1:0-13120 GCA_031386655.1 Polaromonas sp.
CGGCGCGCCGGGTACCTCTGCATCTATTACGATAAATTTTTTAGACACTGCTGGGTCTATCTGCACGGGGCTGCTACCGACCGGTAAAGTTAAAGATACCGTGCAAGTCAGCGGCGAGGGTTTTACTGAGTTTTCTATAGACGTTACCTGTATTGACAACGGCATGCCTTTGGTAATCATGCGCGCGGCAGATATAGGCTGCACAGGCTATGAAAGCGTGGCCGACTTAAATGCTGATGTTGCACTGAAAGCCAAACTTGAGGCGCTGCGTTTGAAAGCATCGCTGCTGATGGGTTTAGGCGATGTAACCCACAAAAACTATCCCAAGATGACTATGATTGCCGCGCCGCGAGAGGGTGGCAGTGTAAGCACCCGCAGCTTTATTCCGCATGTATGCCACGACGCCATTGGCGTGCTGGCAGCAGTGACTGTAGGTAGTGCATGTGTGTTACCGGGCACAGTGTGCGAAGGTATTGCGGCGGTGCCTAGTGGGATATCAAAAACCATATCTGTAGAACATCCGACGGGTGAATTTAGCTTAACGCTAGAAACCGACCCGGCGCATCCGAAAACTGTCACCAAGGCGGCCTTGCTCCGCACTGCCCGGCTTATCATGCGCGGTGAAGTGATGGTGCCTGGCAGTGTGTGGGCTGGATTTCGTAATTAAGTACCAAATTTCCGGCCATAACCTTAGCGTCCTTGGCGTCCAGTAATCCGATTTAGACCTGTAATAACCAATCAGTATGAGCCTAGAAAAACCGTTAATCATCGACTGCCATGGCCACTACACCACGGCGCCTAAGGCTTTAGAGCATTGGCGCAACCAGCAAATAGCGGGTATTAAAGACTCTTCAATGGTGCCCAAAGTAGCCGACCTAAAAATCAGCGACGATGAACTGCGCGAGACGATTGAGCTGAACCAGCTGCGGTTGATGAAAGAACGCGGCAGTGACTTGACTATTTTTAGCCCGCGCGCCAGCTTTATGGCCCACCACATTGGCGACTTCAATGTGTCGTCTACCTGGGCGGCTATTTGCAACGAGCTGTGCTACCGCGTAAGCCAGCTTTTTCCGGACCATTTCGTCCCAGCTGCCATGCTGCCGCAGTCGCCGGGTGTTGACCCCAAAACCTGCATACCGGAACTGGTCAAGTGTGTAGAGCAGTACGGCAACGTAGGCATTAATTTAAATCCCGATCCATCGGGCGGCCATTGGACCTCGCCACCACTGGGCGACAAACATTGGTACCCAATCTACGAGAAGATGGTGGAATACGACATCCCGGCCATGATTCATGTCAGCACCAGTTGCAACGCCTGTTTTCATACCACTGGGGCGCATTATTTAAACGCTGATACCACGGCATTTATGCAATGTCTCACCAGCGATTTATTCAAAGACTTTCCTACGCTCAAATTTTTAATTCCCCACGGCGGCGGTGCGGTGCCTTACCACTGGGGGCGTTTTCGCGGTTTGGCGCAAGAGCTGAAAAAGCCTTTACTCAAGGACCACTTGCTCAATAATATTTTCTTTGACACCTGCGTCTACCACCAGCCGGGGATTGACCTTTTAATTAAAGTCATCCCCATAGACAATATTTTGTTTGCCAGCGAAATGATTGGCGCGGTGCGTGGCATTGACCCTGAGACGGGGCATTACTACGACGATACAAAACGCTACATCGAATCGTCCACGCAACTGAATGAACAACACAAGTACCAAATCTACGAAGGCAACGCGCGCCGCGTGTTCCCGCGCCTAGATGCTGCCCTCGCCAAGAAAGGCCAATAAGATGTACGAACTAGGCGTTGTGTACCGCAACATTACCCGAGCCGACCGAGCCGCAGCCGACGCACTGGCTGCGCTAGGCAGCGCCACAGTGCATGAGGCCATGGGACGTGTAGGATTGCTTAAACCCTATATGCGGCCTATCTACTACGGCGCGCAGGTCAGCGGTACGGCAGTTACGGTGTTGTTGCAGCCTGGCGATAACTGGATGATGCACGTTGCTGCAGAGCAAATACAGCCGGGCGACGTGGTGGTGGCAGCGGTAACCGCCGACTGCAACGACGGCTGTTTTGGCGATCTACTGGCTACGTCTTTTCAAGCACGCGGCGCACGCGCGCTGATTATCGATGCGGGCGTGCGCGACATTAAAACCTTGCAGTCAATGAACTTTCCTGTCTGGAGCAAAGCTATCAGCGCTAAAGGCACTATCAAAGCTACGTTGGGATCAGTCAACATTCCAGTGGTGTGCGCAGGCATGCTGGTGACCCCGGGCGACGTGATAGTGGCTGACGATGACGGCGTGGTGTGTGTGCCAGCAGCCATAGCTGTAAAAACACTAGAGGCAGCGCGAAAACGAGAAAGCTTTGAAGGTGAAAAACGCGCCAAGCTGGCCTCAGGCGTACTGGGCTTAGATATGTACAACATGCGGGAATCGTTGGCCACGGCGGGCTTGCGTTATGTCGACTAACAGCCTGCCGTTTGACAAGACTCCCGGTTGGCTCGACTGGTGCAGCCACCCCAGCAAGCCACGTTTTAAGCTGCCCGCTGGCGCGGTAGACGCCCATTGCCATGTGTTTGGCCCGGGCGCAGAGTTTGCCTATGCGCCCCAGCGCAAATATACGCCCTGCGATGCCAGCAAAGCGCAGTTATTTGCATTGCGAGACCATTTAGGTTTTGATAAAAATGTCATTGTGCAAGCCACCTGCCATGGCGCAGACAACCGCGCCATGGTCGACGCTTGCCGTGCATCTAACGGCAAAGCGCGCGGCATAGCCACCGTACGCCGCAGCGTCACAGACCAAGAGCTGCAAGACATGCATGCTGCAGGGGTGCGCGGTGTACGCTTTAACTTTGTCAAGCGTTTGGTGGACTTCACACCCAAAGACGAGTTAATCGAAATTGCAGGCCGTATTG
Source organism: Polaromonas sp. (assembly GCA_031386655.1). GTDB lineage: Bacteria > Pseudomonadota > Gammaproteobacteria > Burkholderiales > Burkholderiaceae_C > JAAFIP01. The sequence continues at coordinate 2,922 of JANNCO010000020.1, forward strand.
CCAAGCTAGGCTGGCATGTGGTGGTTTACTTTGAAGCGGTAGATTTGCCCCAGCTGTGGGACTTTTTTGCCGCGTTGCCTACCACCATTGTGGTGGACCATATGGGCTGCCCTGATGTAAGCAAGCCCGTGGATAGCCCGGAGTTTGCGTTGTTTATCAAATTGATGGCACGGCATAAAAATGTGTGGAGTAAAGTCAGCTGTCCAGAGCGGCTGAGCGTGACTGGGCCGCGCGCATTGCATGACGAGCAAAATGCCTACACCGATGTGATTCCTTTCGCACGCCGCATTATTGAAGCTTTCCCCGACCGCGTGCTGTGGGGTACTGACTGGCCGCACCCTAACATGAAAGACCACATGCCCGATGATGGCCTGCTGGTGGACTTTATCCCGCACATTGCTATGACCGAAGATTTGCAACGCAAGCTGTTGGTGGACAATCCGAATAGGCTGTACTGGAAAGATTGATGTATGTCGCTGTCTAAACCTTATCTTGATGTGCCAGGCACCACATTGTTTGACATGGATGAGTCGCGCAAGGGATTTCATCTGAACCAGTTTTGCATGAGCCTGATGAAAGCACAAAATCGTGAACGCTTTAAAGCCAACCCGCGGTTTTACCTAGATGAATGGCCCATGACTGAAGAGCAAAAGCAGGCAGTTTTGGCAGTGGATTTAAACAAGGCTATTAAGCTAGGGGGCAACATTTACTTTTTAGCCAAACTGGGTGCCACGCATGGAAAAAGCTTTCAGCAAATGGCGGGTAGCATGACGGGTATGACCGAAGACGAGTATCGCAATATGATGATCGCTGGTGGACGCTCGGTTGAAGGTAATCGCTCTATCAAAGCTAACTTTGCATTAGGCGAGGGTGCCACAGCGCAAGCGCATCGCCCACCGCAAGGCACAGCACGTAAACAAAACAACTAACCATGGCACGCATTACCGCCAGCGTATTTACCTCTCACGTACCTGCCATTGGTGCGGCGATAGATTCAGGCAAAACACACGAGCCTTATTGGCAGCCATTGTTCAAAGGCTACGAGTTTTCCAGGCAATGGCTGCGCGACAACCAGCCCGACGTTATCTTGCTGGTGTTTAACGACCATGCCACGGCGTTCAGCCTGGAGATGATTCCTACGTTTGCCATTGGCTGCGCCGCAGAATATGCTGTAGCCGACGAAGGCTGGGGCCCCCGCCCGGTGCCTAAAGTCATCGGCCACCCTGAACTGGCGGCGCACATTACGCAATCGGTGATTCAAGATGACTTTGACATCACCATTGTCAACAAGATGGATGTAGACCACGGCCTGACAGTGCCGCTGTCGCTGATGTGCGGTCAACCCGGTGCATGGCCATGCCCGGTCATTCCGATAGCGATTAACGTACTGCAATACCCCATACCATCAGGCAAGCGCTGCCTTAACTTGGGTCAAGCCATTCGCAAAGCCGTTGAATCGTTTGACAAAGACCTCAATGTGCAGATCTGGGGCACAGGTGGCATGAGTCACCAGCTGCAGGGTCCGCGAGCAGGATTGATTAACAAAACATTTGATATGGCCTTTATGGACACCATGATTGCGCACCCCGAACAGCAAGCCGCCATGCCGCACATTGACTATATACGCGAGGCGGGCAGCGAAGGCATAGAGCTGGTAATGTGGCTGACCGCACGCGGCGCCATGGCTGATCTGAACGGCGGCAAAGCGCCCAAAGTTGTCCACCGCTTCTACCATGTGCCAGCGTCTAACACGGCGGTGGGACATTTGATTTTAGAGAACCAGTGATGAAGACCATTAAAGTAGCCTTGGCAGGCGCGGGTGCCTTTGGCATCAAGCACATTGAAGGCATTGAAAATATCGACGGCGTAGAGGTCGTGTCGCTTGTTGGCCGCGACTTGGAAAAAACCAAAGAAGTCGCTGCTAAATACGGCATTGCACACGTTACGGCCAACTTGGCCGAAGCACTGGCTTTAAAAGAAGTTGACGCTGTCATCTTGTGCACACCTACGCAAATGCACGCCGCACAAGCCATTGCGTGCATGCAGGCGGGCAAGCATGTGCAGGTAGAAATCCCACTGGCCGATAGCTGGGCCGATGCGCAGGCTGTAGTAGATACGCAAAAAAATACGGGGTTAGTGGCGATGTGCGGCCACACCCGCCGCTTTAACCCCAGCCACCAGTACGTACACCAGCAGATTGCAGCAGACAAGTTCAATGTGCAGCAGATGGATGTGCAAACCTACTTTTTTCGCCGTACCAATATGAATGCACTGGGCCAGGCCCGCAGCTGGACCGACCATTTGCTGTGGCACCATGCGGCGCATACGGTGGATTTATTTGCCTACCAGTGCGGTGCGCCGATTGTCAAAGCTAACGCAGTGCAAGGCCCAATTCATCCCACCTTAGGTATTGCGATGGACATGAGCATTCAGATGCGTGCCGCCAATGGTGCGATTTGCACTTTGAGTTTAAGCTTTAACAATGACGGCCCGCTGGGTACATACTTTCGCTACATCGGCGACACGGCTACTTATGTGGCGCGGTACGATGATTTGTTTAACGGCAAAGACGTAAAAATTGACGTGAGCCACGTTGATGTGTCAATGAATGGGATAGAGCTGCAAGACCGCGAATTCTTTGCTGCCATACGAGAAGGGCGCGAGCCTAACAGCAGTGTCGCCAAAGTACTGCCTTGCTATAAAGTGCTGCACGACCTTGAGTTGCAACTGCGGTAGTAAATCACTCACACTATTAATTTTATAGCTGGTTGAGCAGGATCTGTATGGGTTTAGCGGCCTGCGATCAGGCCAATGATGCAGTTATTGGTAGCTGCTGATTGGTAGCTGCTGATCGGCGCAACCGCTGGTGCTTGTTACTTTTGCGTTGCAAGCCATTTATCAAACTGCGCTATTTCTTTTTTCTGCGCAGCGATGATGTTTTTAGCCATCTTCTTCATCTCGGGTGATTTGCCGCTGGCCAGCTGAACTGCCGACATATCTAGCGCTTGCTGATGGTGTATTTTCATCATCATCGCAAAATCTTTGTCGGTGTTGCCGGTCATCGGCATTTTGTTCATGGCGTCCATGCCTGACATCATCGACTTGTGCATGTCTTGTGAGGCTGCACTGTCTGTTTTTGTAGTTTCCATCGGCATGGCCGTTTTGGGCGCAGGAGCAGTGGTGGTTTGTGCCTGCGCCGCTGATACTAAAAAGACTGCGCTGGCAAGCGGCGCTAAAAGATGGGAAAGTTTGCGTAGGTGCGTGTTGGTTTTCATCATAATGTTTTGATTAAAGTTTTTTGAAACGACCATTGAAATGGGTAAATTGCAGCTTTTTATAGTAGTGGTTGATCCCTGCTAATGGATATGGGCCAGCAGAGTCAGGGCGTGTAGGATAGGGGCTTGCATCTTTGCCTATCCACTGCCCCTTTATTGCGCATGATTACTTTTTTCAACCCCAACCATTTGCTGCACGCGCCTGAGTATGAGTTTTACCGTGGCCAGCGGGTACCGTGTTTTGAAAAACCTGTGCGGGTTGACTATGTGCGCACGCAGTTGCTGGCGCGTGGCCATGCACTGCACGCGCCCAATGTGGACAGTACATCGGTGCTAGCGCAGGTGCATACCGCACGCTACCTGCGATTTATGCAAACTGCGTGGGCGCAGTGGCTGGCGATGGACACAGGTACAACGGATGCAAGCCATGCAAACCAGCAGCCTTTCCCTTCGGTATGGCCCATCCGCACGCTGCGCAGCGACGCTGAACCCGATAACTTTATTGCCAAGCTGGGCTTGTATTCGATGGACAACGGCACGCCGCTGGTAGCCGGTACGTGGGCTGCGGCCAAGGCGGGTGCTGATGCGGCAGCCAGCGCGGCAGCGGCCATAGGGCAGGGGGCCTACGCTGCCTTTTGTGCCACGCGCCCACCAGGCCACCACGCCGGGTCCGATTTTATGGGCGGGTATTGCTTTTTAAACAACGCTGCTGTGGCCGCGCAAGCTTTGCGCAGCCAAGGTTGCGCGCGTGTGGCTGTGCTGGATGTGGACTATCACCACGGCAACGGCACGCAAAGCATTTTTTATGACCGCGCGGATGTGCTGTTTACCAGCATTCATGGCAGCCCATTGACCGAATACCCGTTTTACCTGGGCCACGCTGATGAGCTGGGCGAAGGCGCAGGTGAGGGTTTTAATTTGAACTTGCCACTGGCTGCAGGCAGCAGCGTGCAGGCATGGTTTGATGCGCTGGAGCTGGCCTGCCAGCGTGTGGCGCGGCATGGTGCACAGGCGCTGGTAGTGTCGCTGGGCCTGGACACTTTTGCAGGCGACCCGATTTCCAAGTTTGCATTGCAAAGTGAGGACTTCACCCGCCAAGGCGCACGCATTGCCAAGCTGGGTTTGCCAACGGTGTTTATTCTTGAAGGTGGTTATGCCGCAGACGCGCTGGGTGTCAACGCGGTCAATGTGCTAGATGGTTTTGAGCACGCATGGACCATGTAGATGTTGTTGTTATCGGTGCTGGCATAGTAGGCCTGGCCGTGGCCCGCGCACTCGCGCTGCAAGGGCGTGAGGTGATAGTCATAGAGAAAGAAGCCGCCATTGGCCAAGGCGTCAGCTCGCGCAACAGCGAGGTGGTGCATGCAGGTTTGCAGTATGCACCCGGCTCGCTGAAGGCCCAGCTGTCAGTGCTTGGCCAACAGATGCTGTACCGCTATTGTGCTGAGCGTGGCGTTAACACCCGCCAGTGCGGCAAGCTGGTAGTAGCCATCGATGCATCACAGCATGCTGCACTGCACGCTTTGCACACCCAGGCCAGCGCCAATGGCGCGCCCACACACTGGATGAGTAGTGCACAGGCCATGGCGTTGGAGCCGCAGTTGCAGTGCACAGCGGCGCTGCATTCGCCTACTACGGGCATTGTCGACAGCCACGCCTTGATGCTGGCGCTGCAGGCTGACCTGGAAAACGCAGGCGGGCTGGTAGTTTTGCGCAGCAGTGTGACTGCAGTACAGCTATCAAAGACAAATAAGGCTGTAGAGCACGTAGTTACTGCTCAAGCAGCTATGAATAATGTAGTATCGCAGCTGCAGGCTGGGGTGATTGTTAACGCTGGCGGCTTGCACGCCTGCCTACTTGCCAGGCGTTTTGAAGGGCTGCATGCCCAGCATATTCCACGTGAATATTTTGCCAAAGGCAGCTACTACAGCTTGGCAGGTAAATCGCCATTTAGCCAACTGATTTACCCCGCGCCGCAAGACGCGTGGCTGGGCGTGCACCTCACGCTAGACCTGGGCGGACAGGCCAAATTTGGCCCGGATTTAGAGTGGCTGGATAGTCCATCGCCAGAGCATATCGACTACGCCGTAGACCCTGCGCGTGCGGCCAGCTTCTACGCTGCTGTGCGGCAATACTGGCCTGCGCTGCCAGACAATGCGTTACAGCCCAGCTACAGCGGTGTACGCCCAAAAATCTACGGCCCCGGCATGGCTGCACCCGATTTTCGTATTGATGGCCCGGCAGTACATGGCGTGCCCGGCTTGGTTAACCTGTTTGGCATCGAATCGCCAGGCCTTACCAGCAGCTTGGCGATAGGTGAATACGTAAGCCGTATGCTGCTGAATGAGTAGTTTGATTGCACGGTAAAGCAAATGCTGGCATGTTACAACTACTTTTGTTTACACAAATTATGCAACCAGCTCCTAATCTGGCACGCAGCTTGTAACGTTGTACGCACTACTTTACAAGGTCTGTATGCCAACCAAGCCCACTTTATCGCCCATTTTGCATTGGTTGCGCTGCGCTGTGGCAAGCTTAGGTACGGTACTACTTGCCACGCAACTGACTGGCTGTATTACTACCGCCACCCTGTTGGCTATTCAATATGCCGAAAAAATGCCGCCGTTTTGCAGCAGCCTGCCCAGCACCGAGCGGGCCATAACTGAGCGTTGCGGCGGTTACAAAGCGGGCCAAATAGATGCCAAAGATGTCAATGTGCGCGTTATGTCATCTTGTGCACTGACAAATTTTGCCAGTAGGCCCAGCTTATGGCATGGTTTACCCGAACTGTTAGCCAAAGGCGCCACACCTGAGGGTTGCCCCAAAGCGCCGCTGGTGGCCATGGCTGAGGCCAATGCCTGCCCTGCCTTCACCCAGATGGACGCCAGCACGCTAGATGCCGTGCGTTGGCTGGCACTGGCTGATGCTGCATCAGTATCGGGCCCCGTACTGCGCATGCTCACCTGCCCTGAGGCTACGACTGCGGGTTTATCCAATGTGCCAACCCAGTGGGCCGCACAGGGATACCTGGCACCCAGCCACGTTAACTTCAGCGTGTTGTCCAGCATTCACCCCACCAGCTTGCTACAGCCTTGGGTGCAAGACCTGCTGACCGCGGGCCACCAGCCGCTGCGCGCGGTAGAGGCTGACGCATCAGGCTACACACAGGCACTGGCCCAAGGTGATGTGGCTGCGCTAGACTGGTGGACGCAAAAAGCCCCGGCGCTGGTGCACCGCGTACCGTCCAAGGGCAGGGGCTACATGCCTTGGCTGCCATTGGCCCGCACCATGACCCCCAACTTTGCGGCAGATGACGCTACACGTTTGCGCACCGCCCAATTTTTAATCGCACGCGGTGCCCGCATGGACGCCAGCCTGCCGCATGAGCGCAGTACCAGTGTGGGCGACTACGCACGTAGCGTGCAGCCGCAAATGTGGCCAGCATTGCAAGCACTGTGGCAGCGCAGCCAAAGCGAACCTGCTGCATTGACACCTGTGCCCACTACACAGCTACCCACCCCATTGACCGCAGTCGTGGTCAGCACATTGCAATTGAATTGAACAACGTTATCTCTGCAGCCCGCCGATACCATCTACATAAACAATCAGCCACTGTGTAATATTTTCTGAATCGTTTTCATGTCCTCCTCCTCCAAGGGGTTACACCGCTACTAGCCTTAGGGCTGGTAGCGGTTTTTTTTAGCCAGGCGGGAAACAAAGGGCTCAATTCTTATGGCTCTTCCAGGTACAGCACCGTGGTCACATAAAAATAATCTACTGTGTGCAAAGCAGATCGTTGGTTAATTAAGGTCTCGCGACTGCTCATGCTCACTGCGTAGCTGCGCGCGCCAGCGGTGTACACGCCATAGGTACGCTGCCCTCGCACATCGCGGGGCACCGACTCCCAGCCACAGCAAATAAAACGCAGTCTGGGCATACCCGCAGTTTTAACCAAATAGGCCTCTACAGGCCCCGCAAATGCGCCTTTGACGCGGTAGTTGCTCTGCAGTGCCGCTATGCCGTACAGCCGCACCGGCTGGCAACCTACAAACTCTAACGCTTTGGGTTTGTGCCCCAATTGGGCTAAAAAGTCCGCGCACACAGGCGGACCAGATGTAGTGGTCTGCTGCGCTACACGGCCCTGCACAGGGCTGCCAGTGGCAAACAGCGCCAAAGCTGCCAGGCAGTGCAGTATTAAGTTGCGCCGCAGGTAAGTTGGTGCTGAATGAAAATATGCCATGCCCATGCCCATCTTAAAAGCCGTGATGCAGCCGCAAAAATTCTTGCATCTAAACCCACTTGTACTAGACAGCTAACAATGCTGTAGAACAGTTTGGATACTGATTAACAAAGCAAGTTCACTGTAAACCTGCCGCTATTTCTCGGTTGCAAGGCAGGTTATTCATAATGTGCAGGCACTATGAATTAAATAGCTGTTTGAGCAGGATTTACGTGGGTTAATGGCCTATTTTTTGAAAATTCAAGCACTTGCGAGCATTTTCGACAGCTCGCCACTGGCCATCAGTTGCTTTAAATCGTCTGCACCGCCAATTAGCATGCCTTTGACAAACACCATCGGAAAAGTCGGCCAACCTGTCCACATTTTCAGCGCGCTGCGCTGGTACCACTGGCTTGTGTAGCTGCCGTACTCAAGGTAGGTGTAGGGCTGCTGCGCAGCGTCTAGCAGCTTGCGTGCACGCTTGGGAAACGGGTTCATCGCCATGCCCACTACCACCACGTCGTGCGCTGCCACAGCAGCTTGCACAGCCTGCACCAGCGGGCTTTGGTAGTTGGCAACGATGCTGCGAATGCTGGGGTGGATATGGGTATCGGGCAGTACAGTGCGGGCCATGAGATGTCCTTAATAAAAATGAGTGGGCTGCTTGAGGGTTGTAATTAAGAGCTGTAATTGAGACCTGTAATTGAGAGCTATAAATTTTATAGCTGCTTGAGCAGGTTTTACTTGGGTTGCAGCCTATTTTGTCGTAAAAAATGGCCTTTTCTGGGCATGATGGCAAACTTTATACACACAATGCCGACTACCCATTTGCTACATCATAGTGGAGCCCATGCCGTATTTGCTTCAAAATGAATTGCTTAAAAGGACAGTGACGACATGACCACCGACCCATCGCTGCAAGCAGCGCGCGACCAATGGCACTGGCGCGGCCAAGCGCGGCCCAGCTTTGCGGTGGTGCCGCAGCCTGGCCAAACCTCAGTATGGGACTACCCGCGCCCGCCGCGGCTGGTGCCAGACGCTCGCGAGGTAGTCATTTGCTGGGGCAGGCTGGAAATAGCCCGCTCCAGCCGCTGCATAGCGGTGCAAGAAACCGCGCATCCGCCCAGCTTCTATATCCCCTTTGCCGATGTAGCAAGCCGATGGCTTATACCCGCGCAGGGCGGCTCAGTCTGCGAATGGAAAGGCCCCGCGCGCTACTGGAGCCTGCAGGCCCATGGCCAGCTATTGCCCAACGTGGCCTGGAGCTATCCGCAACCCTTGCCACAAGCCCAGGCGTTGGCCGACTGCGTAGCGTTCTACCCCGCGCAGCTGCAGTGCACCGTGGCAGGCCACGCCGTGTTGCCGCAACCCGGCGGTTTTTATGGCGGCTGGATCACACCCGAGCTGTCAGGGCCGTTTAAAGGCGCGCCGGGTAGCATAGGTTGGTGAACATGAAAAATCCTTTTACTTTCGCCTTGTGGCTAGCCGTGGCAGGCCTCAGCTTTGGCATCAGCCTAGGCTGGGGTTGGCTTGTGTTGCTGGGTCTGTTGGGGCCATTGGTTGTATGGGCAGCGGCTTGCGCGGCCCCATTCTTGCATCGCTAGTCACTATTAATTCAATAGCTGCTTGAGCAGGATTTACTTGGGTTGACGGCCTAAAATGAATATAAAAAGGCCTTCCCAATGCTAGATAACTCTCCACATCGAGTCCTTCATCGACCCCGGGATAAAGTTGTCCGAAGCTTTGTTCACTATTTCCCAGTAGCGCTTGTCTGCGATTAGTTTCGAGCTGACAGCGTCAAATGCAGCAAGATCTTTGTAGCGGGTGCTCCATGCAATACGTTGCGGGTTGCCACCCACAGGAAGCAGAATTTCAAGCTCGAGCTTCTAGGTCTCCTTCCTGTACGCAGCTATTTCATGGGCAAAACCAATAGTGTTCGACGTCTTGCCTGCGGCAATAGACGCTGTTCTGTTAAACGTAATCATATAGTTCTTTTTTCCCACCGAAGTGGGCGGTGGTCTCCGTCACGAGAAGTGACAACGATGACCTTGCGCCTAAGATTTCTAGCAGGCAAGTAAGCATTGCAGCGCTACTACAATGTATGTCCGTAATGCCGCGTAAAAGCAGCAACAACGAACCGCCAGGCGGTGGCTGGGTGAACGGTAATTACACTACTGGCGCTATAGATTAAATAGCTGGTCGAGCAGAAAATACATGGACTAAAAGTCTATTTCATTAATTTTTTAGCTGCGTAAGGCGTTGTATGAGTTCATGCATATTTGTATAAGGTTTTATGCCTTCAGCCGCAGTATGAACTTGTGCCAAACTTGTTGCTCTGGTCTGTGCAGGAGCTAGGTGTGTTTTAGTTGATTCCCAAAGACCTTTGTCGCCCTTTTGGTATTGAGGCAGATACTTTTTCAACCGCACATACACCTCGTCTCGGTGCAAAGATGCCAGCACATTTTCAAAATGCAATAAAAGCCACAGCTCGAAGCAGGGCACAGACGCGACTACTTGAAAAGGTACTTTACGCTTTTCGTCGTTTTGCATGCGCAAGTTCAAGGCCTCGCTCTTCACCAACGCTGCTGCATAGGTGTGATGATCATCCCGGTCAAATACGGCGTAGATACGGTCAAATTGTCTCGCGCTAATGTTCTTGTGTGCATCGCCACGCAGAAAAAGTCTCTCGGCGTAGATGACCACGT
>JANNCO010000027.1:0-7032 GCA_031386655.1 Polaromonas sp.
TAAATAATTTTTTAAAACTACCCATGGTGCGCCACCTCTTTTGCTACATGTTTTGGTCTGTTTGTATCTACCTTTTTCTGGTACCCCAGTAGGAGGGCGATACCTATAGACCAACCCGTGCGTACGAGACAAAGCCCGCGAGACACGTGAGTGTGACAAACTGGGAACAGAGGTACAAAAAGTCAAAATGTCACTGCCCCCGAATGTACTTATTCACCGCCTGGTTGTGTTCAGCCAGCGTCGCACTAAACTGGCTGGTGCCATCGCCGCGCGCTACGAAATACAAAGCCTTGGTGTCTGCCGGCTGCACGGCGGCCAGCAGCGACGCTTTGCCAGGCATGGCAATGGGCGTGGGCGGCAGGCCTGTGCGGGTGTAGGTGTTGTACGGCGTGTCGGTTTGCAGGTCGCGTTTGCGAATGTCGCCGTCAAATTTTTCGCCCAGCCCGTAGATCACTGCGGGGTCGGTTTGCAGGCGCATATCGATGCGCAGGCGGTTGGTAAACACACCACCTATCTCGGCCCGGTCGGTGGGTTTGCCGGTTTCTTTTTCAATAATACTGGCCAAAATCAAGGCATCTTGGGGTGACTGCAGCGGGGTATCGGCCCTGCGTGCCTCCCACGCTGCGGCCAGCTGTTTGTCCATGGCGCGCGCGGCGGCTTGCAGTACGACGATGTCGCTGGTGCCTTTGGCGTAACTGTAAGTCTCGGGGAAAAACCGGCCCTCGGGATGCAAGCCGGGTTTGCCCAGCTTGGCCATCAGCGCATCGTTGGTCATGGTTTGGCTGTCGGGCTTTAAAAACTCGGCCTTGGCCAGCGCGGCGCGCATTTGGCGAATATTCCAGCCTTCTACCAGCGTGACGCTGCGCAGGCTTTGCAGGCCGTTGTACAGTTTGTTAAGCAGCCTTTGGGGGGTGTCGCCCTGCTCTACCTCGTACGTGCCAGCTTTAAGCCCGCCTGATTTGCCTGAGGCGCGAAAATACCAGTACAGCGCGCTGGGGGGCGTACCCACACCAGCGTCTACCACTGCCTGCGCCACACTGCGTGCCGAGCTCCCAGTGGGCAACACCACATTGACCGACTGCACCCCTGCAGGCAGCACCAACGGCTGGCGCACCCACCACCAAGCGGCGGCGGCTAGCACTGCGCACACCATCAGGACGAAGGCCAGTAATTTCAGCAAAGATTTGCCCTGCTGGCGGCGCGGACAGTGCAGCTGACGAAGTTGGGTTGACAAAAACATGCAATAAAGCGAACAGGTAGGGTTGTGTAAGACAGATAACTCAACGCCGATGGGTGACCATTGGTGCCCGTGGGGAAAAAATTATCCGCAACAAGGATGATAACGGAGCGCGATAATGCCATTATCCAAGATGCAGCCCACCCAGTGGCTGCACAGTCCGCAAGCGAATGGTCGATTACCTTATGAACTCTCCCATCAACCTGAATGTCACACTGCAATCCCCCTCCGGGCCGCTGGGCATCATTCGCGCGCAAGGCGCTGATGCAGTGAAATTTTTGCAAGGCCAGCTGACCCAAGACGTCGCTTTGCTGGGCCTAGCCGAGGCGCGCTTGGCTGCCTGGTGCTCGGCCAAGGGCCGCATGTTGGCCAGTTTTGTCGTGTTAAAAAATTCGCCAGACGATATTTTGTTGATCTGCAACACCTGCGTGCTGCCTGCTACATTGAAGCGCTTGCAAATGTTTGTATTGCGGGCGCAGTGCAAACTGACGGATGCCACAGCCCAGTTTGAACTGCAAGGCCTGGCTGGCGATGCGGTGGCACATGCTATAGATAAAATAGCTGGTCAAGCAATATCTACCTGGTCTATCACCCGAAATGATGCTGAAATTACCCTGCAATTGCCCGATGCGTTCCATCTGGGCGCAGCAGTGCCGCGTGCAGTGCACATCACGCATGTGATAAGCCCCGTGCTCCAGCCTGTGACAAGGCCCTTAGCTTCTGATACAGCGGCTGATGCTGCGGCCAGCCACAGCCTGCCTCCAGCCGCGGCAGACGATCCATCAGCGCAATTGCATGTAGACCATGCCCAAACACAAGCCCAAACCCAAACCGAATCACTCGCCATGTGGCAGTATTTAGGTATCACCTCGGGCATCGCGCACATTACCCCGCCCATTGCCGACGCTTTTGTGCCGCAAATGCTTAACTACGAATCTATTGGCGGCGTTAATTTTAAAAAAGGCTGCTACCCCGGCCAAGAAGTGGTGGCGCGCAGCCAGTTTCGCGGTACTTTAAAGCGCCGGGCGTATATTGTTAGCAGCGCAGCGCCGCTGGCCGCTGGGCAAGAGGTATTTGACAGCACCGACCCCGACCAGCCCTGCGGCACTGTAGCCAGCGCTGCGCCCGTGCCCGGCACTGCGGGCCAATGGCTGGCCATTGTCAGCATGCAAACCCGTGCGGCGGGTAGCCCGCGTTTGTCATTAGCTTCCACAGTGGGCGCAGACGGCACAGTTCAGGCGCAAGGCGAAACTTTGTTGCTGCAACCCCTGCCCTACGCGCTGCTGGAAGATATTTAACTGCAGCCAATTGCACCTACAACCATCCTTATGTGTTTAATTGCCATGGCATGGGGTGTCAGTGCCCAATATCCGCTGGTTATTGCAGCCAACCGCGATGAGTTCTACGCGCGTCCCACCGCGCCTTTGGCACAGTGGACAGCGCATGCTGCTGGCTCGTCAACAAGCCAGGGCCACACCATCATCAGCGGACGCGACCTGCAAGACGGCGGCACATGGATGGGCTTTAGCCCGGGTGGGCGCTTTGCCATGCTGACCAACGTGCGCGACCCCACAGCAGTGCCTCCCAAACAACCCCGCAGCCGAGGGCATTTGGTGGTGGATTGGCTCAGTAGCGGCAACACCGCTCAAGACTGGGCAGCACAGTTCAATTTTGCGACCTACACAGGCTTCAATTTAATTGTAGGCGACTGGTCTAGTCAGCAAATACATTACTTTAGTAACCAAGTAAGCCAAACACCCAAAACATCTGGTGCAGGTACAAAGCTGCATGCCTTGGAGCTGGGCCGTATCGTGGGTTTGTCCAACGCCGCGCTGAATACGCCATGGCCGAAAAATAACCAGTTGATGGCAGCACTAGGCGATAGTTTGAATGCGACAGAGCCGGGTAATTCGCCCTGCCATCTGGGTACAAATGCAGACAGCGAATCTACAGAAAATAACGCAACTGCGCTGACGGATCAACTTGCCGCTACCTTGCAACAAGCCTTGCGCGACAGCCAGCCTGCGCCGCACAGCTTGCTACCGCACACAGGTGTGACTCTGGAGTTGGAAAAAATACTCTCATCCGTCATGGTGCGCAGCCCTACCTATGGCACACGCACCAGCACTACCGCTGTACTGGACAAACAAGGCATGCTGCATTTGCTGGAAGCTACGCATGCCATACCACCGTTGCCTGCTGGCGCAATTGACAGCCGCCTGGTCATCCGATGGCCCGAAATGGCGGGTAGCGTAGCATGATGAAAGCACCAATGTGCTACATAATTAATAGCTTCTTGAGCAGGTTCTACGGCCTAGAAAGGCTAAAACACTGCCAAAATAAGCTTCTATCTGCCTCTTGCCAACTCAAAGCTTGGTCAATATCTACTTGATGCCAAATTTCACTTTAGCATCAGTTGCGCACGTATCTTTGCTGGTACCCGACATGCTGTCACAACGTGCTGCAGCCGCTTTGTAATTGGCTTCATTTTCGTCTTTGTTGGCCATGTTGCGCGCGCCAGAGTTAGCCTTGCCAGTCTCAGCGCCCAGCCTGGCTACGCGAGCTTCGTCCATAGCGGTGGTATGAACAGCTTTGGCATCTTTATTGCAAACCGTCTTGGCGTTACCTGAGGCGTCATCGCATTTTTCTTTGGCTGTGTCGTAAGCTGCGTCACCTTTGGCCATGCTGACTTTTTCAGTGTGGCGTGCGGTCGGCTCGTAGTTAGCTTCCAGCTCAGCTTTGGCAATTTTTTCAGCCCCTTTGGCCTCAGATACGCAAATATCTTTTGCATTGGCCTTCAAACTGTCGCACTTGTCACGGGCAACCTTGTAGTCGCCAGTGATCGTGTCTTTTTGCGTTTTGTATTCGACTTTAGTCATAGCCAGCGCTGTATTTGAGAAGGTACAGATCAAGGCAGCAGACAGTAAAAGCAGTTTAGTTTTCATAATTAATTTCCTTCAAAAATAAATGACAGCAGGTTTAAATCCATCTTGTAAACAGCAAATCTCCCAACATTGAAAAATTTGCCTTGATGGATGTGTCTACATTGAACGAGTTCACATACCTGCGATGTAGTCCGCCAGCAGATATGTGCCTAGGCCAACGCCTACGTAAAAGGCAAAAGTACTTCGTTACTTTCCAATATTGGTGCTAAGTGCGCCAGCGTACAGAACTATGAATTTATTTAGGTGATGCTGTATCTTTTTACGCAAGGGCTCACCATGAAAATCCAGACCGATTCAGTTTTACACAGCACGTTAAACCTGCAAAAAATGACAGCAACTGACGTAGAAGCGGTGTTTTATCTGGACGGTCATGAGCATCTCAGAGATCCCACGCCACTGATGTCGTTGGCGCCAGCGGCTGTGACTTGGTTAGAGCTACTGGGCACATTGCGCAAGGTCAAACAGGAAATGACATGACATCCATCCAATCACCCCAAAAAAAACACTTTGCAACTTTAGACCAGCAAATTGCTGACCTAGTCTGCAACACCACAGTGCCTGCAAATGAACTTGGAAAGCTACCTAATGAAAAAAATGCACAAGTTAAACGAGTCACATTGCATTTAAATAGTTTTAAAAAGAATGCCTCCGATATGCAGCCAAATAAAGCTACTGAATAAATTTTTCTGTCCACCTAAAAACGCAAACTAATCTCTTTATTTTTAGGCCAAAAAAAATGTTTACATCAAAAAAATTTCTTTACAGTGCATAAGCGCGTTACCGAACAGACTCCATATTGACTAAAGCGCAAAGTTAATTTCCTTTAACTTTTTTGAAAGAACACCATGAAAACTGATTCACAACTGCAGCAAGACGTGATGGCTGAACTCAAGTGGGAGCCTGCCGTGCATGCAGAACAAATTGGCGTAGAGGTAAAAGACGGGATTGTCACGCTGGCAGGCCACGTTGACAGCTTTCCTGCAAAGTGGAACGCTGAGCGTGCGGCGCAACGGGTATCTGGTGTCAAGGCCCTGGCTGTTGAAATCGACGTCAAGCTCAATGGTGCTACCAAGCATACTGATACAGATATTGCGAGGTCAGCAAAAAATGCGCTTTTGTGGACTACCTACTTACCCACCGACAGCGTCAAAATTATGGTGGAAGACGGCTGGCTAACACTGTCAGGCGAGGTGGAGTGGGAATTTCAACGCGCTACAGCCAACACTGTAGTGCGATTCTTATCTGGAGTTAATGGTGTCAGCAATGAGATCACCATCAAGCCTCGCACCACAGCAAGCGTTGTCAAGTCGGATATAGAGTCTGCTCTCAAAAGAGTAGTGACCAAAGATGCGCAAAATATTTCGGTATCTGTCAGTGGCTCTGAAGTAACGCTCAGGGGCACCTTGCCCAGCTGGGCAGAGCGTGAGACTGCAAGCCAGGCTGCTTGGCGCACGCCCGGCGTTAAAAGTGTGGTGGACCACATCACCATTTCCTATTGACTCTATCACTAGCTCCATAAGGACACACCATGAAAACCGAAGATTTACCCGTTTATGTATTTGATACGCATCTCGAAGCCGAGGCAGCTATAAAAAAGTTAAACAATTCAAATTTCGATGTAAAAAAATTGTCTTTGATCGGCAAAGGCTACCACAGCGAAGAAAAACCTACGGGTTTTTACACCATGGGAGACCGCATTAAAGCTTGGGGCGGCATGGGCGCATTTTGGGGTGGCGTGTGGGGTCTTTTGATGGCACCCGCAGTGTTCTTTCTTCCCGGGCTTGGACTCATGGCATTTGCTGGCCCCATTGTGGCCATGTTTGTCGGAGCCCTTGAAGGTGCCGTGGTGGTGGGAGGTGTATCAGCACTGGGGGCAGCGCTAATGCAAATTGGTGTTCCAGAAGACAAAGTCATCAAATATGAAACTGCATTGAAGGTAGACAAATACGTGTTGATGGTGCATGGCAGTGCCCAAGAGCAAGACCAAGCGCGTACGGTATTGGAACAAACCAAATCATTGGCAATGGCTTAGCTGGCAAGTCGATTGTGTACTGGGTATACCGAAAGCATTGCAGCTTTCGGCCCCATGGACGATGCCACTAGACACAAATATCAAGCCTTAATCAAGGGCTTCTTAACACACGCTAAAGAAAATTGTCATGTGCGAACTATTGGCAGTATCGACGTCGCAGCCAACCCGGCTGACGTTTTCTCTCCACAGATTAGCCCAGCATGGGAGCGTTGCAGGGCTAGCCCATGACGGCTGGGGTGTGGCGTTTTATCAAGGTAGTGACGTGGCGTTGTTTCGCGAGCCCACAGCAGCAGCCGACAGTGCACTGGTTCGTTTTCTCGAACACCATGGTCCAACAACCCATCTCACCCTATCGCATATTCGCCATGCCACTTGGGGGCCAGTGCAGCTGTCCAATACCCAACCTTTCGTCAGAGAACTTGGCGGGCGCACACATGCATTTGCCCATAACGGCTATCTGACAGGCATCGACACGAGCAACCTATTGGCTTTGGGGATCGACAGACCAATTGGCCAAACAGATTCAGAACGGGCTTTTTGCGCATTGCTTGCACGGCTGCGAGCGTCTGGTCATCACGGCGAACTGCCATCTGTAGAAGCCCGTATGGCTATCGTGGAAAAGTTTGCAGCTGATCTACGCACACTGGGTGCTGCTAATTTCCTTTATTCAGACGGCGACGCGCTATTTGTGCATGGCCACCGACGCTTGACACGGTTAGGTGGACAGATTGAGCCACCGGGCCTGTGGATATTGCAGCGGCGTCACACTCCGCGGCCAACGCCGCCCGTTCACGAGGCTGGTGTGGCCGCAGTGCATG
>JANNCO010000029.1:0-26955 GCA_031386655.1 Polaromonas sp.
CGCCATGGGATTTGCGCGAAGCCGAGCAAATTGACCACATCGGCGCGCAACTGTTGTACCTGCATTGGGGCAGCACACTGCCCGCCGATGTTGCCATGCACCCGCAGCAGCGCGAAATGCTCGAACGTGTAGCGCGCTTGACCATACCGCCCCATACCGAGCCACCTCTAGGCTGGCGTCAGCGCTATTTGTCTTTGGGCAACATTTTGCTGCAATGGCTGTCGCATGCGCGCGACTTTGTGCGGCTGATTGGCCAGCTTTTTTTAGACATACTGCGCTTTGCAGGCCAGCCACGCTTGGGGCCGTGGCGCGACATCTCGGGCCATATGTACCAGTTTGGCACCACAGCGCTGCCCATTACCGCGCTGGTAGGGTTTTTGATTGGCGTGGTGCTGGCGTACTTGAGCGCGCAGCAGCTCAGGCAGTTTGGGGCTGACGCGTACATCGTCAATTTGCTGGGCGTGTCGCTGGTGCGCGAGCTGGGGCCTATGCTGGCAGCTATTTTGATCGCCGGGCGCTCAGGCTCGGCCATCACCGCGCAAATCGGCGTGATGCGGGTCACCGAAGAGCTGGACGCCATGCGCGTGATGGGCATACCCCATGGGTTTAGATTGGTCATGCCGCGCGCTTTGGCCCTAGCCCTGGCCATGCCACTGATCAGCGTGTGGACCACGGTGGCTGCGCTGCTGGGCGGCATGCTGGCCGCCGACATTGCGTTGGGTATCTCGCCCAAATTTTTTATCAATGGCTTGCCTGATGCCGTGGCATTGTCTAACCTGACTTTGGCAGTGTTCAAGTCAGTGGTGTTTGGCCTGTTGATCGCGCTGGTAGGCTGCCATTTTGGCCTGCGCGTGAAACCCAATACCGAAAGCCTGGGCCAAGGTACTACGGCCTCGGTGGTCACCTCTATCACGCTGGTCATTTTGGTAGATGCGCTGTTTGCCATCATCTTCAAGGATGTGGGTATATGACCAACGTAGTAGAAATTTCCAAGCTATGGACAGTGTTTACCTCGTCAGAATCTGAAACCGTCATCCACAAAGACTTGGACTTGACGATTGCCCAAGGCGAAATGGTGTCGCTGGTGGGCGGTTCAGGTACAGGCAAAACGGTGCTATTGCGGCAGATGTTGGGGTTGGAGACGCCGCAGCGCGGCACGGTGTCGGTACTGGGTCAGCCCGTGTCAGCGCTAGGTGGGCAAGGGGCGTCCAGCCGCATCGGCATGCTGTTTCAGCATGGGGCACTTTTCTCAGCATTCAGTGTGCTGGACAATATTGCTTTTGCGCTGCGCGAGCTGCAGCAGCTGCCAGAAAGCCTGGTGTACGACGCTGCCATGGTCAAGCTGCAAATGGTGGGCCTCGATGCCAAACAGGCACTGAAAATGCCCGCAGATTTATCGGGCGGCATGATCAAGCGTGTGGCACTGGCCCGCGCGCTCATCATGGATCCGCCACTACTGCTGCTAGATGAGCCCACCGCCGGGCTAGACCCAGAAAGCGCCGATGGGTTTTGCGCCTTGCTGCGCTCACTGCACCAAGAGCTGGGCTTTACCTTGGTGATGGTCACGCACGATCTGGACACCCTGCTCGACCTGTCTACCCGCGTGGCTGTGTTGGCAGATCAAAAAGTCATCGTCAGCGGCACGCCGCAAGAGGTGGTTGCGTTCCACCACCCGTTTATTGAAAAATTCTTTTTAGGCGAGCGTGGCCGCCGTGCCATGGCTGCATTGGCCCCTGCTTCCTCGCATCAACCTTCACCGCACACCCAGGACTAAAGCAATGCGTTACGTGTCGATCACCATTTTGTCGGACAATATTTTCAAGACTGCGCAAGGGAGCCCATCTTATGGAAAATAAATCGCATGCACTGGCCGCCGGTGCGTTTGTACTGCTTGTTACTGCCATCGTGGTGGCACTGGCATCGTGGCTGTCGCGCGACACAAAAATGCGTGACACCTACGAGCTGAGCACCCGCGAGTCGGTCACAGGCCTGTCGGCACAGGCACCTGTGCGCTACCGCGGCATTGACGTAGGGCGCGTCGACGCCATTGGGTTCGACCCTAAAGTCACTGGCAACGTGTTGGTGAAATTGGCGATTGACGAGACTACACCGCTGACCAGCTCAACTTATGCCATGCTGGGGTTTCAGGGCGTCACCGGCTTGGCCTATATCCAGCTAGACGACAGCGGAGAGTCTAAGCAGCGGCTGGCCACCACGGCAGAGCAGCCTACCCGCATTCCACTGCGCACCAACTTGCTGACCAAGCTGACCGAGCGGGGCAGTAACGTACTGGTGCAGGTAGAGGAAACTACGCAACGCCTTAACCAACTGTTCTCGACGGAGAACCAGAAAATATTGCTGGACAGCGTGAAGTCCGCCGGGCAAAGCGCAGCGCAAATCGGTGCCATGTCGCAGCGCCTGCAAGCCATAGCTGACGCGCAGTTTGGCCCGCAACGTACCGACATTCCTGCACTGGTCAAAGACACCAGCGGTGCCATGCGCGCGTTGCAGGCGACGTCCAGCGAACTGAACAAGACAGCGCAGGAAACCTCCCGCGCTGCCAGTGCGGCCACTAGCGCTATCACATCGCTTGGCAACAGATTGAACGAAAAAGACGGCGTGCTTGACCAGGTCAGCGCAGGCGGAGCGGCGATTGCGCAAGGCGCACAAACTTTCAATGCCAACACCTTGCCCCGCTGGGGCAGGGCGGCGGACAACACCTCTAAAACAGCGCGCAATGCCGAGCGCGTGTTCAACACTATTGGCGACAATCCACAAGGCTTTATATTTGGCAATGGGGCGGCAGTGCCGGCCCCAGGCGAGCCAGGTTTTGTGCCACCAGCACGCTAGACAGGCAAGCCAGCACCGCAGTTAACACCAGTGCAACAAAATAATTTTCCACCACTATCGCTATTAATATCATAGCTGCTTGATCAGTATCTACGGGCTAAAAATGCTAAAACACACTATAAACACAAACTGGAAACACGTTGATAGCGTATTTCGCAGTGCAGTCGCACTTCTAGCAGTTTGCTTATCGGCTGCCTGTGCTACGCCGCAAGCGCCTCCTGCCAAAGCAGTCTACGATTTGGGTTTGCCTGCTCCACGCGTGTCAGCGTCCAGTGCCAGTGGTTCTTTTTCAGCGCCAATCAATGCCACTGTACCGGCGGCGAACTCGGTCACTGCAGCGGTTGTTAAGAGCCCATCAGTTTTGGTGTTGTCTGACGTGATCAGCCCCACGGCTTTGGATAGCACGGCGCTGGTATACCGCTTGGCCTACTCTGACGCACAGCAACTGCGTGCCTATAACCTGGCGCGCTGGAGCATGCCACCAGCGCAGCTGGTGCAGCTGCGCCTGCGCGATGCGCTGGGCGCGCGCACGCCGGTGATCGGTGTGGCCGATGGTGTGGCCCCGTGGCGGCTGCAGGTAGAACTAGACGAATTTAGCCATGTATTTGAGTCGCCAGGCCGCAGTGCAGGCGTAGTGCGCCTGCGCGCTACGCTGTTGCATAAAGAACAATGGGTCGGACAACAGGTTTTTACTGCGAGTACAAATGCCAGCGCGCAAGACGCAGCAGGGGGTGTGCGGGCGTTAACCGCCGCTACGGATGATGCTGTAGCGCAAATGGACGGGTGGGTCGCCCAGCAAATGCAGCCACCTAAATAAGCGCAGCTTCAATGTCTTTGGCCAACGAAGCCGGGGAGTCCTGCGGTGCATAGCGGCGCAGCACCTGACCGTCTTTGCCCACTAAAAATTTGGTGAAATTCCATTTAATGGACTGGCTGCCCAGCAGACCGGGGGCTTTAATGGCCAGCCATTTGAACAATGGCGATGCCTGCGGGCCATTGACTTCGATCTTGGCCATCATGTTGAACCGAACACCGTAATTCAACTGGCAAAAACTGGCAATCTCAGCATTGCTGCCCTGGTCTTGGTTGCCAAACTGGTTACATGGAAAACCCAACACCACAAGGCCTTGCTTGCCATAGTGCTGGTGCAAGGCTTGCAAACCCGCAAACTGCGGGGTAAAGCCGCAAGCACTGGCCGTGTTGACAATCAACATGGCTTTGCCTTTGAATTTCTTGAGTGCAATCTTGCGGCCCGCCGTATCCAAGGCCTCAAAATCGTATGCAGTGTTGGTCATGGTCTAGATACTAAGCCAGTTTTTAAAAGCTTGTTTTGCCTGAATCGTTGTTTTTTATAAGCAAATCGGGCCAATTTCACGCGCTACGGTCTAAACTGCCAGCTGACTTACTGCAGAATTTGCTTCGCCCCAACGGATTGCATAAAATACAAATGGTATTAAGTATGCTTATAAACAACACTTTAGCAATCCAACCATGCCATGCTGACCATTGCGCTTTGCAGTGTGGCAACAGGGCGTTATGTTTGCTGAGTTCAGCACCATGCGTTTGCTGCAAAGGCCAGAGATGAGTACCCCCCACAAAATTGCATTAGTAGGCTTTTCGTCCTTTGAAAGGGCGACATTCGAGTCGTTTTTCAGACTCGCCGCCCGACGTCCGCCTGGGTATGTGCTGGTGGTTGAGCCTGCGCAGGCCAATCTGGCAGTAGTCAACGCCGATGACGCCAATATTTTGCAATCAGTGGTCGCACACAAGCCTTGTGCCCACGTCATGCTGATCGGCAATACCGACGGCGGCACCGGCTGGGCCACCCAAAAGCGCCCGTTGAATTTGATGAAGGTGTTGACCACCGTTGAACTGATGCTCAACGGTGCGCCTGCTGCACAAGTATCAGCATCAACACCCGCACCTGCTGCTGCAGCACCGTCCGCAGTGCTCCGGCCACAAGCCGCCGCCATCAATGCGCCAGCGCTTGTACCCGCTGCACCAGCACTGGCAACCTTGCGCGCGACACAGCAGCCTGTACTGGCCGATCGCATGTCAAGCAGTCCCACAGCTTTGCAAACACCCCGCACGGTAGTGGCACCTGCAACTGCCAGCAAACCAATATCTGCTGCTCCCGCTGCACGCGCAGTGCGCAGCGATGTGCGTTTGGGGTCGGGCGATTTTTCCAACAGCCGCGACGAAAATCCTGTTTTGGGTGGTGCCACTCGGCCCATGTCAGTTGATGACGACCAAAACGTTGACCACATCTTGGTGGTAGATGACAGTGACATCGCTTTAAAATTTATGCGTAACCGTCTTACGCGATTTGGCTTCCGTACCGACTTGGTGAACTCTGGTGAAGAGGCGCTAGGGCGCATGAATGTGCGGCCCTACAAATTCGTTTTTCTAGATGTGATGATGGAAGGCCTGGATGGCTACCAAACTTGCCGCGCTATCAAGCAGCGCAAATACTCCGAAGGCAAACCTCCTGTTGTGGTGATGCTGACTAGCCGTGGCGGCACGATTGACAAAATTAGGGGCACCCTGGCTGGCTGCGACGCCTATTTGACCAAACCCCTCAACGAGCGCGACTTGATTGCTGTGTTGGCTAAGCACGACCGCACCGTAGCGCGCGGCTTTCAACAGACAAATTACGGTGCGAGTGTGAAGTCTGGTTTCGGAGCCGCTGGATCACGCTAAGCCAAACCTGGCACCGGTCAATAAGGCCGTAATTTAAAAATTAATCCCTTCCGTCTGAATTGCATAAAGCAAAGAGAACGGCGAAATATGAGAATGAGGTAACTATCATGAAAAAAGTTTTAGTGGTTGATGACGCACCAGTAGACGCACAAAATCTGCAACGTATTTTCTCAGACGCTGGTTGGGTGGTAGTGTCAGCCAGCTCTGGCGCAGAAGCGGTCACCAAAGCCAAGTCCGAAATACCTGATCTGATCATGATGGACGTCAACATGCCAGGCCTGGACGGGTTCTCTGCTACCCGCCAGTTGATGCAGGACCCCACTACTAAGGGCATTCCGGTGGTGTTTGTAACGTCGAAAGACCAAAAGGCAGACCGCGTATTTGCGCAAATGCTAGGCGCCAAAGGTTACGTAACCAAGCCCTATACGTCTGATCAAATCTTGAGTTCTATTTGATGCAATGCTTGGTAATTTGGAGCTTGTTGTTGTCTTGCAATGGCACAACAGCTAGCGCAGACACACAACGCAAAGACCGTCCCACAGAAAGTGCATTGTGAAGCTGGCTCAGGGTATTGTTTGCGGTTCATGGGCGCTGGCGCTCTCATTTGACTGGGCGCGGCAGATTATAGAAACCTTTGAGATCAGCGCGGTGCCTAAATCACCGACCTGGCTGGTGGGTGCCGCCAACATCGAGGGCAACATATTGCCAGTCATCGACTTAGCCGTCTATTTCAGCCCCAGCACTGCCAGCTTGCAAGTGTCGCCGCATCAGCGCTTGCTGGTAGGTGGTCTGCAAAACACCGGGGCTGACGATGCAGTCGCATTTATCTTTAACGGGCTGCCACAGCAGTTGAACTACGAGCCGCAGACGTTAACTTATGCTGGCGCACTGCCAGCCAACCTGCGCGAAGTCTGTGATGCTGTGGCCACGGACACAACCGGGCGTAATTTTCTAGAGATTAACGTAGACAAGTTGATGGCAGTACTTGCCGATGAACTGTCACTGCTGTAACCTCTACAATTTGCAACATATTTAAAATTAATACATTCGTCGATGCTGCGCAAAACGCCACGACAGTCAACGTAAACGGAGTGGACTATGAATATTCGCCAAAAAATGCTGCTGGGCGCGGGCTTGCTAACTTTGATTCCTGTAGCCATCACAGCGGCACTAATGTGGCAAGGAGCCTCCAGCTTGGCCGATGAAGTATTAAAAGAGCGCACGAGTGCTCAGCTGATCGCGTTACGCGACACTAAAAGCCAGCAGCTTTCTGACCAGTTCAGCTCTACTGTCCGAGAGCTGCAAGCTTTGGCAGCGCAAAAAAATACTGTGGAAGCGATGAAGCTGTTTAAAACCACTTTCAGCACAGCAGGTAAAGACAGCGCCATTAATCCTACTGCTGCAGCTGCAGCTATCACCCTCTACGCACAAAAAGAATTTGCAACCGAATTTTCCAAACGCAATGCCCAGGCGGCTCCTAATTTAGCCAAAAGCATCGCTGATTTAGATGTCAACGGGGCGGCTTTGCAGACAGAGTTCATTATCAAAAACCCCAATCCTTTAGGCCAGAAAGAAAAGTTGCTGAAACCTGAAGGCAGCTACGCTTACGCACAAGCACATGTGCAGTACCATCCCAGTTTAGAACGTGCGCAAAAGTTGTTTAAGTTCTACGACATATTCTTGATCGACACTGAGACAGACAATGTGGTCTACACGGTATTTAAGGAGTTTGACTTTGGATCTTCGCTCAAAACTGGTATTGCGTCTGGTACCAAATTAGCCGAGGCTTACAACAAGGTCAAGCAAGCAGCCGATCGCGATGCTGTGTACCTGTCGGACTTTGCACCCTATCTTGCGTCCTACGACGACCAAGCTTCGTTTGCCGCGGTACCATTATTTGACGGCGACAAACAAATAGGTGTTATTGCTATCCAGTTTCCTATCGATAAAGTATCCGAGGTGATTAACTCCAACAAAGCATGGAAAAAAATCGGTTTGGGCGATTCTGGTGACATTTTTATCGTCGGGCCTGATAAGGCCACGCGCACCGATACACGCTATTTAATAGAAAACAAAGAAGACTTTGTCAAGACCATGGGCGATAAAATCAGCGCCGCCAACCAAGCCGTGATGCTCAAGAAAAACACCAATATCGGCTTGCTCACTATAGACACCATCGCCACGCGGGAAGCACTGGCAGGCAAAGAAGGCTTCGCAAAGTTTGTGGACTATCGAGGCATTTCCAGCTATGGCGCCTGGAGTCCATTCCGTGCTCAGGGTTTAAATTGGGCTATCGTGGCAAAGATCGATGAAGCCGAAGCGGACCTGGCTATCAATGCCATTAACCAACAGTCATTGATTCGCGCTTTGCTGATCGCTTTGGGTGTGGTTGTAATTGCGGGTGTGCTGGTGTCTTTATTTTTGCGTCGATTTCTAGCGCCGATTCAAAAGTTGACAGATACAGTGCAGCAGGTTGCTTCAGGCAACACTACAGCACGCACCGAGCTTAAAGAGCAAGACGAGATTGGCGCGCTGGGCCGCTCATTTGACGGGCTGCTAGATGATCGTATTGCGTCGCTAGAAAAAGCTGGCAAAGAAAACGAAACACTCAACAACTCGGTGATCGCGCTTTTGCAGACAGTGTTCCAGCTGGGTAACCGCGACCTGACCGCTCGCGCACCCGTGACAGAGGACATCATCGGTACGGTGTCATCCTCGGTAAACCAGTTTACTGAGGAAACGGGCCGCACGCTGGCTGAGGTGCAAGACATTGCGGAGCAGGTACGCAAAACCTCCGAAGCAGTGCGTGTGCAGTCTGTCATGGTAGAGGAAACCGCTCGATCAGAGCGCGAAGCACTGCAGTCGATGTCAGTCAATCTGAGCCAAGCCACTGACCAGCTGGCCCAAATGGCCACGCTGTCGAACCAGTCTAATCAGGCTGCCGAACAGGCTGCCACTGCAACGCAAGCTGCCTTAACCGCGGTGGATGGTACGGTCAAGGGTATGGACCAGTTGCGCGATTCGATCTCTGACATGGAAAAGCGATTTAAGCGTCTTGGCGAACGATCACAGGAAATTTCTACTGCTGTGCAGCTGATCAATACTATTTCTGAGCGTACGCATGTACTTGCGTTGAATGCCTCCATGCAGGCGGCCACAGCAGGCGAGGCCGGTCGTGGTTTTGCCGTGGTGGCTGAAGAAGTGCAACGTCTGTCAGACAGCTCACGCCAGGCTACAGCACAGATATCCCAGCTAGTGGGAAACATTCAAGCAGAAACGAACGAAACACTGTTTACGGTAAACCGACTGATTGGCGAGGTGGTTAAGCAGTCTGAACTGGCCCAACGTGCGGGCGTGCAGATGAACCAGACTCAAACAACGACCCAGCAATTGGTAAGTTTAGTGCGCCAGATTGCCGCCTTCTCGGACCAACAAGCACGATTAGCCACAAGCTTGCAGCAATCGGTTCTCGATATCAACCAGGGTACAGAGTTGACATCTTCTGCTATTGCCGAGCAGACTTCTTCGACACAAACGCTGGCTGATTTTTCACGACGCCTAACCCAAGCCGTGGGCCAATTCAAAATAACAGAAAAAACCGCATGATACGGCATCGCAAACCTCACGTACTGATTGCCAAAGCGCCATGACATTAGATGATCTGCTGGGGCTTTTGCGCGAGGAGTTTGAACTGGATGTCCCTGCCACTGAGCAAGCCATGGCAGCCGCGTTGCAGAGCCCGGAGGCAGCTGCCGAGCATCTGGAGCCGATGCTGGGTGTCATTGAACGCTCCATTCAAGCCAGCGCATTGGTGGAGTTGCATGGCTGGGGTGGATATCTGCAACAGATTGCAGAATTTACAACTTTGCAATCTCAATCGTCTAATGCGGCATCCTTGGCATGGTTACAAGGTTGGCTGAAACCCGCGCAGTCTTATCTAGAAGCACCGGCCACCACACAAAGCGTGGCCACCATTTTGAATTATCTGCGTGCATGCCCCGTCGCTCCGGACGAGTCTGTGCTGGATCTGCTACGGGACATGTTGCTGATGCCACCAGCATTGGCTGCCGAAGAATTAGCGGCGGCCACGGCACTGTTGGACCCCGCTACGCCCGACGATGTCAGCTTGGCAATTGATGATGTAGACCTTGGTTTGTTGTCAGCCATGCTGGCAGATGCACCGGAGCAGCTAGAACGGTTGCTGGCGCACCTGGACAATTTGGCCGCAGGCTCAGCAAAAACAGAGCACATGATCGAAGCGCAACGCATTGCGCACACATTCAAAGGTTCAGGAAACATCATCGGCCTGCCAGGTATTGGCCGTACTGCACACCGTCTTGAAGACGTTATGGAATGGGCGCTGGAACGCGTGCAGGCGGGCGATGCCGTCAACCCAGCGGCGGTGCGGGACATGCAGCATGCGGTAGGTGTAATGCAGCATATGGTGGCCCATCTGCAAGGTGAAGAAGCTCCGCCTGCAGAAGCGGTGGAATGTTTGCAGCGCCTGCTAGATTGGGTAGGCTGGATGCGCGATGGCAGCATCACCACGCAAACTCCGGATGCTTTGGCAGCAGGAGCAACAGACATGGCGGCTGCGCCACACGCAATAGCAGCGCAGGCGCTAAGCAGTGTGAACACCAGTGTTGGCGCGCCTGCTGCTGAAGTGCAAACTCTGCGCGTGGGCGTAGATCGTTTAAGCCGGGTTCTGCGCCGCTCCGGCCAGTCTATTATCAACACCCAGCGTTTCACTCAGATAGTTAAAGATGCTGATGAGCGCTTGGCAGCGCTTGAGCTGCACCATGCGCAATTGAACATTCGCCTGCGCGAGTTGGAACAAACGGTAGATAAACAGGTAGTGCAACTCCAAGAAAAACGCGAAACAGGCGAAGGGTTTGACCCGCTGGAAATGGACCGCTACGACGCCTTGCACGGCTTATCACGCTTTGTCAGCGAAGCCGTGCAAGATGAATTAGAGTTTGCTCGCCAGGCTAAAAAACATCTGCTGCGCGGTATGCAGTTGCTGCGCGATGAAGACTATTCGCTACGCGAGCAGCATCGCGAATTATTGCAAGCGCGTTTGGTGCCTGTAAAGTCTGTCGTGGCCCGTTTGAAGCGGAACGTTGCGCAAACAGCCTCCAGTACCGGCAAACTTGCTCAGCTGGTGATAGTCGGAGAGAACACCACGCTTGATGCTGACGTATTGAATCGGTTAACGGAGCCATTGTTGCATTTGCTGCGCAATGCAGTCGACCACGGGCTGGAAGATGCACATGAACGCGCTGTGCTGGGAAAATCTGACATAGGTACCGTGACGCTGAGTTTCAGGCGCAGTGGGCAAGAGGTAGAGGTCATCTGTGCTGATGATGGCCGCGGGCTCGACTTACCTACGGTGTATGACAAAGCTGTGGAATACGGTTTGATAGAGCGCGGAGCGCAATTGTCCGAAGATGAGCTGCGCCGTTTGATTTTGCGACCAGGCTTCAGCACCAAAGGCGAAGTCACCGAAGTCTCCGGGCGTGGCGTAGGCATGGATGTTGTTAACGATCGCATCAGTGCATTGAAAGGCCGTCTCGAAATCGCCAGTGAGCCCCATCAAGGCTCAAGCTTCACGCTGCATGTGCCTGTGTCAACAGGTGCAACGCAGTCACTTATTGTGAGCTGTGCCAATGAATGGGTAGCGTTGCCTGCTGACCAAGTGGTGCAAGCGTTAGCAGCGGATGAAGTAAGGCTTGTGTTGAAAGATAACCAAGCGTATCTTGAATACACCGACGGCAGCTACCCTGCATACAGTCTGGGTATGTGGCTAGGATTTGAAGACCATGTTGATATCATGGCAACCCGCAAGCCTTGTGTGTTGTGCAAAGCGTCCACCGGAACGATTGCTCTGGTGGTTGATGCTGTTGTTGATGCACGCGAGTTGATATTGCAAGATGTTGGGCGTCTTACGCGCCGTATTGCTGGCGTTGTGGGCGGTGCTATGCGCGCAGACGGTAAACCCATGTTTGTGCTGGACGTGCCCGCACTGGAGCGCGCAGCGCGCTCTACCGTGCGTGTAACGGCCTCGCTTGCGCTGCGCCGCCGTTTGGCAGTCAAACGCACGCGCGTGTTAGTGGTGGACGACGCTTTGTCTGTGCGTCGATCCATGGAGCAGCTGCTGGAAGATGCGGGCTATGAAGTTACCAGTGCAAACGATGGCTTCCTGGCACTAGACAGCATGCGCGAGAAACCCCCGGCAATTGTCCTGACCGACCTGGAAATGCCCAACCTTAACGGCCTTGATCTCACACGGCGAATACGCGAAGTGCCCGCCTTCATGGGCTTACCCGTCATCATGATTACTTCACGCGCGAGCGACAAGCACCGTGGGCTGGCAGAAGACGCTGGCGTAGATCTGTATTTAACCAAGCCCTACACAGATGCCGCGCTGCTAGAGCATGTGCGCCGATTAACTTCGCAAGACGTAGCCTCTTTAATGATGTAAGCGCGTTGCGCAACAGGCGGGCGCTTTTTTAAAGTTGCATGGCTGTGTAGATGCAAGCAAGGTTATTGGCTGACTGGCTTGTCAGCTATGGCTGCCGACATGACGGCAATCAGTATCAATGCACCACCTCCCAGGGTGCGGGCATCCAGCAATGCGGCTCCTAACAGCACAGACGACAACGACGCAAACACAATCTCAGACAACATGATGAGCGCCGTAGTGTTGGAACGCAAACGCGCCGCACCATACTGCAGCGACAGGTTACTCACTAAAAATGCTGCCGTTAGCCCCAGCAAAACACCCACCCAATCGGCTTGGATAACGGGCAGGGCAGGAACCCAGCCTGCAAGGCCCCCCCATAGCACCAATGCAGCTGACATCACGGCACCGCCACTGAACATGCTCAGCATGCGTGACGCCGCAGGCGTGTCGCGCAGCTTCAGTAGCATGACATTCACCAGTGCAAAGCTAAAACCACCGATCAGTGCCAGATAATCTGGCAAACTTTGGGGCAGGGGCCAAGCAGAGCCGGGTGTTTTCAAAATCAATAGAACCCCCGCCAGTGCCACACCAAGCCGTGCCAATGCCACGGCATGTGGGCGCTCACCCAGCAAACACCAGGCTATCAGTACCGTCCAGGCGGGCATTAAATAAAACAGCAACACCACGCGGACGACGTCGCCTTCAGTCACCGCCCAGTTAAAACAAATATTGGTCAGGCCGGAACCCAGTGCCAGCATCCACATACCCCGGTGTTGCATGACCCCGCGCCAAGTGGTGGGCCGTACCAACAAGATGCAAACGGACACCAGCGTGTAGACGATGGCTGTAGCCCACAAAGGATGCAGGCCGTAACTTTCAAGCGCGCGAAACGGCCACCACGACAACCCCCATACCAGTGCGTTAACTATCAATGCCGCCGCCGCCAAACGCGTGACAGCTGCAGGAGCAGTAGGAAGTTGCATCACAGCGGCTAGTGCGCGGCTATTTAGCCGTGCAGATTGTCATTGCGTGCGATGTGCAGCAAACGCGCCAGCTCTTGTGGGTGGCGCACAAGGTTTGAGGCATGCCAGCGCTTGATCACCAGCATCATCCCAGCCACCAGCAATCCAAACATGGTAATGGCCAGATAGGCACTGAGCTGCTCGGGCTTCAGTGCACTTAGCCCTAGTTTTTGTGTGATGCTAAAGCCCGACCAGTTGACGGTAGCCACCAAGGTGTACAGCGCCCCCAAGCCCAAGATGCAAGCTTGCTCGTTAAAATTTTGTACCGCGATCGAGCGGCCTGCTCCCATTAAATTATGCCCACGGTGCTGTAGCAATGCATTCATTGGCACGACCAGAAAACCACCGATAGCGCCTAACAAAATCAAAAATGGCGCGGCCAACCAAACGTTAGTAATCAGGTTAAGCACAATCATCAACAGGCCCATGGCAATGCCTAGCGGCATTAACCGAGGGGCATGTTCAAGGCGCATTTTCAGTGATGCCAGCACGGCACCGACAGCGGTACCAATGGCTACAACCCCCACCAATGTAGACGCCTCTCGGGTACTGTAGCCTAGCGCCGCAGCACTCCAAGCCAGCACGATGTAGCGCAAGTTGCCACTCACGCCCCAAAACAATGTGGTGGTAGCCAGTGAGATTTGGCCCAGCTTATCGCGCCATAAAGCCAAGTTGCAGGTCCAGAAATCAGGCAGCAGTACAAATAAGTTGCGTGGTAGTGGCCGCATCTGGGCACCTGTAAGCGGTATGCGGTTGTTAAACCAAGCTGCCAACAGATAAATCACTACCAAAATACAAATAGCAGCCTCAGGCGGTGTGTCGATGCCAGTGTCAAGCAAAGGCAAATCAAACGACAGCAATAAGTGCGACACCGAGCGCCCCACCAGTTGGCCCCCCAGTACGACGCCCAAAATAATAGAGCCAATGGTCAGACCTTCAATCCATCCGTTGGCTTTGACCAATTGCGATGATGGCAACAATTCGGTCAATATGCCATACTTAGCAGGCGAGTAAGCTGCCGCGCCAAGACCGACCACTGCATAGGCTAACAGCGGGTGCACTCCCGCCAGCATCATCAGGCAACCTATGATCTTGATGCTGTTGCTCAGCAGCATGACGCGGCCCTTGGGCTGCGAGTCTGCGAAGGCACCTACGAACGGAGCAAGCAGCACATAGAAAAGTGCAAACATGGGTACTAACGCTGCGCGCTGCCACTCGGGCTGGCGATCATCTCGCAGTAGCTCGACAGCAGCAATAAATAAGGCGTTGTCTGCCAGCGAGCTAAAAAACTGCGCCGACATAATGGTATAAAAACCGCGTTTCACGTAAAGATTAGATTAACTATTTAACAATGACTTGACTTTATAGCATGCGCTGGTGTCCGGCCTGTAATCGGGTACGGTCTACACTAGAGAATATCCTGCTTGACAGCTCTGCAAATCTTTGTCACCTTATCTGTCCATTCACCATGCCGCGTCCCATCTTAGCCACCATCCACACTGCAAGCTTGCGCCATAACTTAGCCCGCGCGCGGGCTAAAGCGCCTGATGCCAAGATGTGGGCGGTGGTCAAAGCCAATGCTTATGGCCACGGGATTGAGCGCGTTTTTGACGGATTTCGCGCGGCTGATGGCTTTGCTTTATTGGATCTGGACGAAGCAGCGCGCATGCGCAGCCTGGGCTGGCGTGGGCCGATATTGCTGCTGGAGGGCGCTTTTGAGCTGCGTGACCTTGAGCTGTGTTCGCGCCTGTCGCTGTGGCATACGGTGCATTGCGCCGAGCAAATCGACATGCTGGCTGCGCATAAAACCAATGTGCCTCACCGTGTGTTTTTAAAAATGAATTCCGGTATGAACCGCCTGGGTTTTAAACCCGCCAGCTTTCGCAGCGCCTGGACGCGTTTGAATGGATTACCACAAGTCGATGAAATTACATTGATGACGCACTTTAGTGATGCCGACGGGTTGCGCTGCAATACCGATGGCATTGCCCATCAGCTGGCAGCCTTTAACGCAGCAACTCAAGATTTACCCGGTGAAAGGTCCCTTAGCAACAGCGCTGCCACCTTGCGTTACAGCGCAGACGCGCTTCGCACCGACTGGACTCGCCCCGGTATCATGCTGTACGGCAGTGCGCCAGACTATCCACAACACCCGGCGCAGCATTGGGATTTGCAACCCACCATGACCTTGTCCACCCAGGTGCTGAGTGTGTGCGACTTGGCAACAGGCGACAGTGTGGGTTACGGATCTAGCTTTGTAGCCGACAAACCCATGCGCATTGCTGTAGTGGCCTGCGGCTACGCCGACGGCTACCCGCGCCTGTGCCCCACGGGCACGCCTGTGCTGGTGAACAGCGTGCGCACCCGTACTGTAGGCCGCGTCAGCATGGACATGATTACGGTGGACATCACCGGCATGGATAGCGTGCACCAAGGCACAGAAGTCACCCTGTGGGGGCGCGCCAGCAACGGCGTGGTGCTGCCCATTGACGATGTCGCAGCTACTGCGGGCACGGTGGGTTACGAGCTCATGTGTGCTTTGGCATCGCGTGTGCCTACTGTGGTTGAGGCTTCTTAGTCTTGTCTTAGTCTTGTGACTTGGCAGGTACTGCTTTCTTGCGTGGTCTCTGGGCTGTGAGATGGCGCATGCAAACCATTCGATTTTTGGTAACCCCGGCATGAGGGTGATGGGTGCATAACCCGCCGTGCATACGCGACTAAGGTGCCCCAAAAAAGACCAGCAAAATCACCAATTCGCTTCGAGATAGTCGTTTTCTGAGAGTGAAATAAGCGTTTTAGGCCGTAGAACCTGCTCAAACAGCTATATAAATAATAGCAACTCAAAATGTCCCAGGATAACTGCCGCCATCCATCAGCAGGTTCTGCCCATTGATATACCCGCCATGTACGCTGCATAAGAATGCGCAATACGCACCAAATTCTTCGGGTGACCCCAAACGTTTGCTAGGTAGTGCTGCAATGCGGCTGGCACGAACTTCCTCTACAGTTTTACCGCTGTTTTGAGCCGCTGCGGCAAAGTTACCTGTCAAACGGTCGGTGTCAAAAATACCAGGCAGCAAATTATTGATCGTCACACCTTGGGCTGCCAAGCTGCTACGTGCAACACCCGCTACAAAGCCTGTCAGCCCACTGCGCGCGCCGTTGGATAGCCCCAAGATGTCAATCGGCGACTTCACTGCACTGCTGGTGATATTGATCACGCGGCCAAAACCCCGTGTGGCCATGCCGTCTACGGTGGCCTTGATCAACTCAATGGGAGTCAGCATGTTGGCATCAATCGCTGCCAGCCAAGTCTCGCGCGTCCATGTGCGAAAGTCGCCCGTGGGCGGCCCGCCAGCATTGGTTATGACGATGTCAAAGTTGGTGCCCGGGCCATCGGCTGCTGCGAAAACCAGTGCCCGACCTTGGGCTGTGGTGATGTCTGCTGCAACTGTAACAACGGTACCAGGGCACACTGACCGTAAAGCAGCCGCAGCTGCTTCAAGCACTTGGGCTCCACGCGATACCATGACCACGTTCACACCCTCGCGTGCCAATGCCTGCGCGCAACCCCAGCCCAAGCCTTTACTGGCGCCGCCTACCAAAGCCCAGCGGCCAGCAATACCCATGTCCATAGTCGTACTCCTGTTGAAGATGTAACTAGCTTACCATCGCGTCAGTTATGCAAGCAAAAAATGCCTTTTTAAAGTAATATAGCTTTGTAAGTACGAAATTTGAGACACAAAACTTGCATTGTTAAGTCAATTAGCTTACCTTCAAACACTATGATAAAAAATGATGGCCCCGGGACGGGAGGCAGCAAACCACTACCAACCCAAAGTGAAAGTCGCGTCATGCCCCGTGACAGCGCCTTGCGCGCACAAGTAGCCAACAGCAGTTTTGGCAACAGTGGCTTTGCTCCTAGTGGTTTTGGCAATAGCAGCTTCGCTAACAGTGGTGGTTTTAGCAACAGCGGTTTTGGCCCCAGTGGTATTGTGCCTACCAATGCCCCAGGTATGCCGCAAAGCGTGATTGGCTTGCTGCAGGCCCTGCAACACGCCGACAGCCCTGACAGCGTCAAACTTACTTTGGGTGTAGCCCAGTGGCAAGTGTTGGCGGGTTACTTGCAAACCTTCACCATGGAAGAAGGCCAAGCGCTGATTGAACAAGGCTCCAAAGACACCACGGTATATTTCATCGAATCAGGTGCGCTGAATGTGTACCACACCGACGCGAATGCGCAAGCGCATGTAGCCATCATTGGCCCCGGGTCGTGCGTGGGAGAGGGTGCTTTCTTCTCGCGCATGCCGCGCAACGCCACCGTACAAGCTGCCAACCGCTGCAAGCTATGGTCCATGACGCCGATGCGCTTTACCGAACTGTCCAACCGCCACAGCGCTATTGCGCTGGCACTGGTGATGTCGCTGGGCTCTGTAGTGGCACGCAGGCTGGGTAACAGACCCAAACGGGGTGCGGTGACTTAAAGCGATTTTTTGAAGCGATTGTTGCGCTCCAAACAAAACGGCAGCTTTTCAGGCTGCCGTTTTTTTTGGATTACCGGGGCAAGGCGCTGCACACCGCGCAATGCGCCTAAATTAACCCTCGGCAAGCCTCAGCTTAAGTGTTTGCCAATCAAGCCCGCAATCTGAAACATCGTCACCTGCGGTTGACCAAACACCGCGGCCAGCTTGGTATCGGCGTTAATGCTGCGTTTGTCTTTGGCGTCTTGCAAACCGTTGGCTTTAATGTAGTCCCACAGCTTTTTAGTTACCTCCCCACGGCCGTACAAGCCTTCGCCAATCACGGCAGCCAGCGCCGCGCTGGGCTTGAGTGTGCCTGCGCGTGGCACCTTAGTTTCTGTGGTTTTCGCTGCTGTCTTTTTGGCTACCGTTTTTTTCGCGGCTACCTTTTTAGTGGCCGGAGTTTTGGTGGCTGCCTTTTTAGCCGCCGCTTTGCCAGCAAGTCGCGCACCAGTGCCCGGGGCACCTGCAGCAGTTTTACGCGGTGGGTATTTGCTCGCTTCAAACTCAAAGCCTACTTTACCTTCTTCTTTATTCCACGACAAAAACGCCTTGAAGCTGCGCCGTGTGCGCATGGAAACAAACTTGTCCAGCAAATCGGTTTTGCCGGTTTCTAGCAGTTTGGTCATTTGCTCGCGCTCAATGGGTTGCTGCAAAATAATCTGACCACTTTTAAAGTCGCAACTGGGCGTAACTTGTGCTTCGGTGGGCACCGATTTTTCGCACACATAGCTTTTGCCAAACTCTTTGACCGGGCTGCCGCACTTGGGGCATGCACCCAGCGATACCTTGGCCGACAGGTCGACAATCTCGCCGGTTTCTGCGGCTTTGGCGTCTTCGCCAAAGTCAAACTCTAGCTTCCAGTTTTTCTCTTCTTCGTTGTACTTCAGCGCAATCTCGGCCACAAAAGGCCAACCAGCTTTGGAGCGGAAACCTTCCAACGGCCCGATCTTTTTATCGCGGATAAAGCCTTCCACCTCAGACGGTTCAAAGGTGCGGCCCGCAGGCGATTTGCCAAAGCTGAAACCACAGCCTTCTGCCGCGCCCGCTTTGCCGGTGCACGTGTAGCGACGGTAGTTTTCCTTGACAATACCGCCGCAGTTAGGGCACGGTGTGGCCAGCGTTGCGTAGTCACCGGGGATGGTGTCGCGGTCGTATTCTTTGGCTTTTTTGACGATTTTTTCCGTCATGGCGTTGATCTCGGCCATAAAAGCCTCGCGGCTTAATTTGCCTTGTTCCATCAGCGTCAGCTTGTGCTCCCATTCGCCGGTTAGCGCGGGTTTGGACAGCTCTTCTACGCCCAAGCCACGCAACAGCGTCATCAGCTGGAATGCTTTGGCTGTAGGAATCAGCTCGCGGCCTTCACGCAGAATGTACTTTTCGTTGAGCAAACCTTCAATTGTGGCGGCGCGCGTGGCGGGCGTGCCCAAGCCTTTTTCCTGCATGGCCTCGCGCATGTCGTCGTCGTCCACCAGCTTGCCTGCGCCCTCCATCGCGCCCAGCAAAGTGGCTTCTGAATAGCGCGCAGGCGGACGGGTTTTCAGGGCTTTGGCTTCGACCATTTCGTTGCGCACCATCTCGCCAGGTTTGACCGCCACCAAAGTTTTGCTACCAGCCTCTCCGTCTTTTTTCTCTACCTCATCGTCGGCTTCTTTGCCGTAAATGGCCAGCCAACCGGGCTTGACCAGGACCTTGCCTTCTGTTTTAAAGCTGTGGGTGCTATGGGCCCCCACGCTCTGCGCTGCGGACACCGTAGTAATGCGCGTGGTAATTTGGTATTCCGCACTCGGATAGAACACCGCCATAAATCGGCGCACCACCAGCGTGTACAGCTTGAACTCTGCCTCTGATAAATTGCTGGGTGACTGCAGAGTTGGTATTATCGCAAAGTGATCGCTAACTTTGCTGTTGTCAAAGATCCGTTTGCTGGGCTTAATGTAGCCGTTGTTCAGCGCTGTCAGGGCGTAGGGTTCCAAGTGTTTATGGCCGCCATCCGCCAGCATTTCAAAGGTCTTTTTCACCACAGGCAAATAGTCCTCGGGCAGTGCGCGCGAGTCAGTACGTGGGTAGGTCAGCGCCTTGTGGCGCTCGTACAAGCTTTGGGCAAGCTGCAGCGTGGTCTTGGCGCTGAAGCCAAATTTACCGTTGGCTTCGCGTTGCAGGCTGGTCAAGTCAAACAACAAGGGCGAGGCTTGCGTGGTGGGTTTGCTGTCTTCGGTGACGGTGGCAGATTTGCTTTTAACAGCGTCCACTATGGCTTGTGCATCGCGCTGGTTCCACAGGCGGTCGGCCCGCAGTTCTGACGCACTGGGGCCGTCCCCTGTGCCGCTGTCTGCGCTTTTTTTGTATTTCGGGTCAAACCACTTAGCCGGGTATTCGCCTGCTTCGCTTAAGAATGAGGCATGGATTTCCCAATAATCGCGAAACACGTGTTTGCGAATTTGCTCCTCGCGCTCCACCATGATGGCCAGCGTAGGCGTTTGCACGCGGCCTACGGTGGTCAAAAAGAAACCGCCATCGCGCGAGTTAAAAGCTGTCATGGCCCGCGTGCCGTTAATGCCGACCAGCCAATCGGCCTCCGAGCGGCTGCGCGCAGCATACGCCAGCGGCAGCATTTGCTTGTCGGTGCGCAGGTTGTCAAAGCCGTCGCGAATAGCTTGCGGCGTCATGCTTTGCAGCCACAGGCGGGTGACGGGTTTGCCCAACGGCACTTTGCCGCCAGCGTATTGCTCGATCAAACGGAAGATCAGCTCGCCCTCGCGGCCCGCGTCACAGGCGTTGACAATCGCGCCCACGTCTTTGCGCTTGGCCAGCTTGACCACAGCGTTCAGGCGGGTTTTGGTTTTGTCTACCGGCT
This sequence comes from Polaromonas sp., assembly GCA_031386655.1. Taxonomy (GTDB): domain Bacteria; phylum Pseudomonadota; class Gammaproteobacteria; order Burkholderiales; family Burkholderiaceae_C; genus JAAFIP01. The sequence continues at coordinate 20,413 of JANNCO010000029.1, forward strand.
TTAAATCAAAGTACGGCGGGATGACGGGTAAGTTGGCAAAGCTCCACTTGCCACGCTTCACGTCAAATTCCTCGGGCGCTTGTATTTCAACCAAATGGCCCACGGCGGAGCTGACAATATGGCTGTCGCTTTCGAAGTATTCGTCGTGCTTTTCAAACTTGCCCCACACGGGCGTTAGCGCCCGCACGATGTCTTGGGCTACAGAGGGTTTTTCGGCAATGACTAAAGTTTTCATATCGGCATTCTCACACTAATTACAGTCAACCCACTACAATGCAGGTCTCGCGCACGCACATGCGCAGGCGCACACGCACACACGCGCCCATGATTCACCATACCAAATTTTTCGGGCTATGCCAAAAAACACCCACGCTGTCGCAAAAACCGACAAAAAAGACAAACTGAAAAAGTCGGACAAAAAAGCTTTGCAAAAGACACAAAGCAAGCCAGCAAATAGAAGCGCTGACAAGGATGAAAAAGCCCTAAAAAAAGCCCAAAAACTTGTTAAACGCACCGCCAAACTGGACGCCTTGGTGGTACCCGGTAAGTTTATTGTCACCCGTAAATCAGGCGTGCATGGCAAAGGCATGTTTGCGGTAGCGCCAGTGGCCGAGGGCCAGCACTTGATCGAATATATTGGCCAACGCATCAACTGGAAAGAAGCGCTGCGCCGCCACCCGCACGACCCGCTGCAGCCAAACCACACGTTTTACTTCTCTCTGGAAGGCGGCGACTGCCTGGACGCCAACGTCGGTGGCAACGACAGCCGCTGGATCAACCACAGCTGCGCGCCCAATTGCGAAGCTGACGAGTTGCATGGCCGCGTGTTTATCAAAGCGCTGCGTAACATTGCCAAGGGCGAAGAGCTGTTCTACAACTACGGCTTGGTCATTGACGAAAAATACACCAAAAAGCTCAAGACCGACTACGCTTGCTGGTGTGGCGCGCCCAAGTGCCGCGGCACCATGCTGGCACCCAAAAGCAAAGCATAAACAGCGCTGGCTGAAAGGTTGGAGTCACGGCGGGGGGCATAGCACACATGGTTTGTTTCACGCAGCGCTTGTTCTACATCCAGCCACACCCCCAACCATAGCCACACAGCCCAGCCCAGCATAGCCATGCCTGACCATACCTTTTCCAGCAGCGCCGAGAGCATTTGGCAAGCAGTGATGGCCATGGGTTTACCCAGTTTGGCAGGCTTTAGTGTAGAAATACTGCCCGAGATCGACTCGACCAATACCGAGCTGATGCGCCGCGCCCGCGCAGGCCGCACCGAACCGACCTTGCTTGTAGCCCAACACCAAACCGCAGGCCGCGGGCGCTTGGGGCGGCAGTGGCACAGCGATGCGCCAACGCCCCTAGCCACTGGCCTGGAAGTCACCAGCCGCTCACTGACGTTTTCACTCGGGTTGCTGCTGCAACCGCAGGCTTGGGACGGGCTGTCTTTGGCTGTGGGCGTTAGTGTGGCCAGCAGCTTGCATCCGCGCGTCCAGCTCAAATGGCCTAACGATCTGTGGGTGGGCGACCACAAGCTGGCTGGTATTTTGATAGAAACCCAACAAACTCAAGGACACAGTGCCGCAGCTGGCCGTGCCAGTACACCGGGCAAAGCGCGCTATGCCGTGATCGGCGTGGGCATTAACATTGCGCCAGGTGGCGTTTCTACACCCCCTGCGGCATTGACACAGCTAGAGCCGTCCATGACTGCGTCGCAGGCCTTAAATCGCGTGGCAGCAGCCTTGCTGCGCGATGTACTGCAGTTTGAACGGGAAGGATTTGCCGCCTTTGCCACCCGGTTTGCAGAACGCGACGCTTTGGCGGGCCGCCCACTGCAGCTGAGCGACGGCACGCGAGGTACAGGATGCGGTGTAGACGCCCAAGGCGCGCTGCGTGTGCGCACGGCCAGCGGCGAGCAGCGCGTGAGCAGTAACGAGGTTAGCGTGCGCCCCACGGCCGGGCCCATTGGCGCACCATCCGCCGTACCAATTGCCGCACCACCTGCTGCGCCGCATGCTTTGCAGCCCAACACGCCGGATCCGGCGCAACGCAGCAGGTAACATACAGCCTGACTATGATTTATTTTCTATGCTGCGTTTGATAGTTGTACTTTTATTGCTGGCCAATGGGTTTTACTATGCCTGGACGCAGGGCCACTTGGCCATGTTTGGTTTGGCACCCGTGCCGCAAACCGAGCCCGGGCGCATAGCCCAGCAGATCAAACCCGAAGCCATTCGCATACTCGGCCCCAACGATGCCAAACCCGTTGACAGCAGTGCTGGCCCGACCAGCAGTCTTAGCAGTGTGAGTGCTACGCCAGCCAAGCCACTGGAATGCCTGCAAACTCCCGTGCTGGGCGAACGCGTAGCGGCCGCAGTCCGCAGCGCGCTGCAACTGCTACCTGCTGGCAGCTGGAGCATGGACAGTGCCGAGCAAGCAGGCCGCTGGATCGTCTACATGGGCAAGTACAACGACCCTGACGTGCTGGCAAAAAAGAAAAGTGAGTTGCGCCGAATTGATGTGACGGTGGACACGCTGCAAAACCCCAAGCTAGAGCCCGGTATTTCCCTGGGTGGCCACGCCAGCGCGGCGCTAGCCAACCAGGAATTGGTTATTTTGAACCAGCGCGGTGTACGCACCGCCAAAGTAGTCCAGGAAATCGCCCCAGCGCAGGGCCAGATTCTGCGCCTGCCGGCGGTGGACGACGCCTTGCGTGCGCAGCTGGAGCCCGTTACCACAGCGCTGGGCGCGGTAGTGCTGCGTACATGTAATTGACAGCCCCAATACGCTATTAATTTAATAGCTGCTTGAGCAGGTTTTACTTGGGTTAGTGGGCTGTTTTGCTGTTAGAAATGCCGTTTGAAGTGTGTTTTAGGGCGTTTTTTGCGTTGTTTGTTTCGCGTTGACTGGGTCGTTGTACTAGAACGTGCCCAGCTGTGGCGCAGCCCTATCGCCACCCGAACCCCGGGCCTTCGGCAAGCATCTCCGGTACTCGCTTCGGGGGAAATTTAGAAACTCGCGCTTCGCGCTCAGACATCTAAATTTCTTGTCCCCTACGCTGCGTTCCTCGAGCCCGGGGCTCGAATCGGTGGCGACAGGGCTGCGCCACAGCCGGTCGCTTGTAGTGGGCTGGGGTTGCGCTCGGTGGTGGTCACGGTAATTTAGATCCGTACTTGAGATCAGCAATTAAGATGGCTACCCATCTGCAAGTCGCTACGCCAACGGAGCGCAGCAACGTTCGGTAGGCCTATGACAAACAATAAAGGGCCGCAGGTCCGTTGGGCATGGGCGTACCGTGCGGTGCTGCGTGACCGCGAGGTACCAGGACAGTAAAAGGGTCTAACTAACGAAACAACGCTGCGTGACCGCGAGGTACCAGAAAAGTAAAAAAGCCGACGAGCTGCGATGGGCCGTCGCTATCAAGCCAGCAAACGTTCAGGATTGGCATCCAGTTTGGTCAGCGCCTCGCGGGTCGCGCGTACGGTCAGCGCTTCGTCTTCTATCGGCGATATCAAGCCGGCTTGCAGATAAGCTGCCAGACGGCGTACTTGGAACAGATAGGTGCGTGTGGGCGTGGCAAATAAGTGCAATTGCCCGCGTTCGCTGCGCCAGGCATACTGCACCCGCGTAGCTTTGCCGTTATGGTCCAGGTTAAACCAGTTGCCGGGGTCAAGTTCCATCGCCCAGGCACGCATGGCCTCGCTCGGGTCGCTGCCGCCTGTGGTAATGATGTCGATGCCGCTGGTGTCAATACCCAGCATCAGCTCAATGCTCTCGGCATCAATCGGCAGGTCGCCCACATCGTCTTCCGAGACAAAATCTTCCAGATTTTTCAGGCGCTTGGACATGGCCTGGATCTGCGCAATATCAATCGTTTCTGTCTTCGACATGAAGGCATCAGCCAGTGTGTCGCTGATGTATTTGATCTGCTCGTCTTGCCTGGCTTGGTCAAAATTGAGCATCGTCATGCCCGAGCGCAGGCGCTTGAGCAAGTTAGGCAAGTCTTGAATCACCTTGGCGCGGTCAGCGCGGTTGGGCTTGGCGCTGGCAGCCCACACCAAGTCGGCGGCCACTTGTTTCAGGCCAATGGTGTCGGCATGCTGCGCACCATTTTTCATGGCGGCCAAAGCCAGCACTTCAGCCCATATTTTGAATAAAAACTCGCGGATTTCATCGCGCATCGGCACATCACCCAGCATCTTGCGCAGTTCAATGGTAAATTGAATGGCGGCTGTTTCTTTTTGCTCCATCTGCTGGGCTACAGACACCACACGCTGCGTGACAGCACCCTCGGTCAAAAAGCGGGCCAGAAATTTCTGAAACTCGTCATACACCAGCTGAAACACGCGCCGCCCCGTCTCGGGGTATTGCTCAATGACTTGCACCACGCGCTTGATCTCGGTTTCCAGCGCTACGCTGTTCACATCGCCCTCAAAGCCCAGTACGCACGAGCCCATACGGTCAATCAACCGGCGTGCAGGGTGCTGCAGGCTCTCAAAAAAATCAGGCTCTGACAACGCCAAGCGCAGCACAGGCATTTGCAAACGCGCAAACCATACGCGCACTGTGGGTGGTATGCGGTCTTCAGCCAAGATACTCTGGAACATCAACGCGACAATTTCTATAGTGGCTTTTTCGGCTGAAGTGGTGGCGGCTTTTTTTAGCGCATTGGTTTCTTCGCGCAGGGCCCCTGCCGCCTGTTCGGGCCGCATGCCTTCGGCAAAACCGGCAAAGGCTACCCCGGCAGCGCCCGCACCGCCAACGGCATTGCCTACCCCTACGCCACCACCCACACCGCCACCCACACCACGCATGGCACCCGGGCCGCTACTTTGCTGGGTGCGCGCGTAGCCTTGCCCGGCACGCGGTGCCATGGCGGCGGCTAACTGCGGTGAGGGCCCGTGGGGGCGGCTGTCGTCAAAACCCATCACCTTCTCGGTGAGCATGCGTTTGAGCTGCCCCATGACACCCTGCGCACGCATTTTCGCGCGGGCCAGCGGCGTGGCCGAGGTCATCATGCGCGTTTCTTCGTGCGATTCTTCCGCGTAACGTGCCACAGCACTACGACCTGGCCGTCCAGCATTAGCGTTGTCTTGTGACCCGGCAGCGCCGCTGCCTGGCAAGGCACCTTGACCGCCTTGACTACCTTGACCACCTTGACTACCTTGGGCGCTGTGACTGCCAATGCCTGCAGGGCGAGCGCTATAGACATTGGCACCCGCTGCACGCGAACCACCAAAGCCACCGCCACTGCCACCACTACCGCCACCAGAGGCTGAACCGCCTGAGCCAGAGTTACCTGCTCCAGCGTAGCCAGAATTGGGTGCACCCCCCGAAGCAGCACCCCCACCAGTAGGCCTATGGCGACCTGCAGACGTTTGCTGGTTTAAGCCGGAGGTGTTTGTGTAGCCACTGCCTGCAAAGCCTGCGCGTGTCGGTGGCTTGAGCTCGGCACCCGCTGGCAAGTCATTGCGCTGTGTCAGCTCGGACGCACCGCTGGTCGTGGTCAAAGGCGCCCCTGCCGTGTTGCCCGTGTTGGCACCCGGCGTGCGTTTTACCAAAGGCCGCAGGTCAATGTCGGCCATCACACCTTGCGCAATCAACAATATATTAGCCTCATGGTAGGCCTCTACCATGCGTTCACCAAAAGTTTTGTGCAGTACGTCCTGCACGCTCAGCCATGCTTCACGCGACAAGCCCGCCGCCATCCAAGCCTCTACCACCAAATGCGCACAGGACTCCGGGCGCAGCATGTCTTGTTTGTCAATGTCGGGAATTTGTTCCAGCTTGCGTATCCGCAGCGTCAAGTCGTTCAGTTCCCAAGTGGCTTTATCCAGTATGCGCAGCGCTAACCGCGAGGCCAATATTTTGTTTTCGACAACGTCGTCACCCATCAGCTCAAAGGTCAATGACCCGCTGGAGCTGCGTGCCGGTGCTACTGACGGCAGCATGGCTTTGCGCCAGGCAGCGGTGGTGCCGTTAACCCATACAGCTTCGCCTTTTTGGTATTGCACCCACGTGTCGCGGCGGTCTTGCGACTGGCGGGCGTTAGAGCTCTCGTCCAATAACTCCGTCAGCCGCTGGCGTACTGTTTTTGCCACGTCGTTTAAAACTTCAGTGGCTTTACCCAAAAATACTTCTCGCGCCCTGCGAGCCAAGGCACTGCCAGCGAGCGTAGATGAGGGCGGTAGTGTAGCCACGGATGAGGTGAAAGTAGTATAGAAGTGTTGGATAGTGCCCAATAAAGCAAGCACCGTAGACGAAAACTATACCCGCAAAATGCGTTAACGCTTACAAATAAATGGGTTTTCGCGGTTAAACCGTTGCGCCCGAGTTCGGGTCGTTGGGGTCTTCGTCCTTTTTAGCCACAACTTTGATCAAATCTTCACGTTTAATGCCCAGCCACATGGCAATGGCAGCGGCTACAAACACCGAGGAGTAGATGCCAAACAAAATGCCAATGGTCAGCGCCAACGCAAAGTAAAACAGCGTGGGGCCCCCAAAAATCAACATCGACAACACCATGATTTGCGTAGAGCCGTGGGT
>JANNCO010000060.1:0-11874 GCA_031386655.1 Polaromonas sp.
ACGCAAAGAAGTGCCTGCTACGCCCGAAGACTGGTTAACGCACAGTTTTTTAAAGCCTTTTACAGATTTAACTGTCAAAGCACTCGGTGCTGCGGGCCAAGGTGCGGCGCGCTCGCTGCAAATGCTCACCGATCCGCAAAAAGGTCTTGCCGGGTCGATGGACATGGCCAAGGTGGGCATGCAGCTGGTAGGCGACTTGGCAGCGCTGGCCATGATGCCTGACGACTCTAAAACCCGCCTGAAAGGCAAACCCGGCACCACTAAAAAAGTAGCATGGTGTCAGCCCATTCCGCTGGAAGAGGTACGCGCAGTCAGCAAGGCATTGAACTGCTCTATCAACGACGTACTGCTCAGCTGTGCGGCAGGGGCTATTGGCGAGTATTTAAGAGGCATGGGCGACGACGTGACGGGCCAGGAAATTCGGGCTATGGTACCCGTTAACCTGCGCCCACTGGACCAAGCCCACAAGCTGGGCAACCGATTTGGCCTGGCCCCGCTGGTGCTGCCCATCGGCGTGGCCAACCCGGTCGAGCGCGTGTACGAGGTGCGCAAGCGTATGGCGCACATGAAGGGCAGCTACCAGCCGCTGCTGGCTTTCAGCCTGCTGGCGGTGGCGGGCCTGCTGATCAAGCCTGCACAAGACGCCATGCTTAATTTGTTCAGCAAGAAGACCACCGCAGTGATGACCAATGTGCCCGGGCCACGCGAGAAGTTGCAGTTTTGCGGTTCTACCATCGAAGAAAATATATTCTGGGTACCGCAAAGCGGCGATGTCGGCATGGGTGTGAGCATTTTGAGCTACGGCGGCGGCGTGCAGTTTGGCCTGATTACCGACGCTGGCCTGTGCCCCAACCCACAGGCCATCATTGACGAGTTTGAGCCCGAGTTTGCCAAGCTGTCGATTGTGACTTTGATGCTGCCGTGGGCCGAGTGACTAGACTGGCTTCAACCGCATACGCAAGCCCACGGGCGACATCACAAACCCCATCAGCTCTTGGGCCTCTTTGCCGTCTGCGGTGTCAACGTTGTCCAGCTCAAAATGGCCCAGCAGCATGGCGACGGCTATTTTGATTTCTAGTAGCGCCACATAGCGCCCAGGGCAGGTGCGGGGACCAGAGCCAAAAGGGGTGGACACATGCCTGTCTACTGATGCGCCAAGCCAGCGTTCAGGCATGAATGCCTGTGGATTGGCAAAGTATTTTTCATCCATGCTGTCGTGCCGCAACACGCACCATACCAAAGTGCCTTTGGGCACATGCACGTCTTCTATGGTGGTGTCCACCACAGCTTCTACTGGCATAAACGGGCCTACGGGTTTGAGCCGCATGGCCTCTTGAATGCTGGCGTTCAAATATACCAGCGCATCCATTTGCTCCAGCGTAAAGCCCGCACAGGCGGGTGCCAGTTGCTTCACCTCAAGGGTTACTTTTTGCAAAATCTCTGGGTGGCGGCGCAGCAAGTACAAAAGCCAAGCAATAGTGTTGGCGGTGGTGTCTTCACCCGCTAGCAGCATGGTGGACACATTGCCCGCTACGGTGTCGTTGTCTACCCCACTACCGGGTTGGTCGGCAGCGGCAATCATGGCTTCTAGCAGGTTGCTGGGCTTGTCAACCAACGTAGGGTTGGCCTGCATGCGACGGCGTGCCTGTGCAATCAGCGCGTACACCGCGGCACGCAGCGCTGTATTACTTTGGTCGAGCTTGCGGTCTTGAGGTAGCCTAAAGTAGCGCCAGTACGGCACGATAGATAAGCTGCGGCGCGCAATCCCCGGCAATATGCAGTCCAGATGCTGCTGAATCACGTTGTCACCCGACTCCAGCGTATTCACATCTTGACCAAAAGCCAGCCCTGCAATGATGTCTACCGTATAGCGTTTCAGGTCAGCCGACAAGTCAATCTGGCTGTGCTGCGCCGCCGCCACATCCCAGCGCCGCTGCAAACGCAAAGCTACGTTGACCAGCGCCGGAAAGTACGCCTTAATAGGCTTGGGTGCAAAACCTGCCATCACCATGCGCCGCTGGTTGCGCCAGTTGGCGCCCTCTGCATTAAACACGTTGGGCAGCCCGCCCATTTCCGCTGCTACTTGAGTGGTCAGGCTAGGCCGGCGAAAAGTGCCAGGCCGCTCGCGCAATATGGCATTGACTGTGCCGTGGTTGGCTACCACCACGACGGGTTGGCGGCCAAAGTACAGCCGCAGCAAAGGCCCAAAGCGTTGGCACAACAGCTCTACGTCTAGGTGTATGCGATGGGGTTTGAGCTGCAGCACATTGCCCACCAAGGGCCACGCACGCGGCCCAGGCAGGTTTTTAATCTGGCGTAGCGCAGGCGTGTTGGCTACGGTGGCTGTTGGGTCAGTGTGTGAAGACATAGTGTTAGATTTTATCGAGGACTATAGACCGACTGTTGGGCTACAAACCCATCAAACGCGGCCAGCAGTGGTGCAAAAGGTGCTGCGCTGCCTTCTATCTGCGCCAGCGCGGCACAGGTGGCTTCTAGTGTCGAAAGTTGGTGTGGTTTATGGGCTACGCGAATGCTGTAGCGTGATGGCGGAACGTTGTGCAATGACAGGCGCGGTAGCTGTTGTAGCAGCGGGTTTAGGTACAGCATTTTGCGGCTTTTGCGCCATGTGCCATCTAGCACCACTAAGCGTACGTGTGCTGGATTTTGCAATGCAGCGGGTGCCAAGACAGGTGGCGGCGTGAGGTCTATGGCGGTATCCTGCGGATGGTCTGGGTACAACAGCACCGCGCGCTGATGCGGGGCCGTCAGCAGTGCCTCGAGCGATTGCGTATCAAATGTTTCGCCCGTCACCATCAGGCTGTGCTGCAAGCTTAAATGCAGCAAGCGTGCACTGCCTTTAGCTTGGGCGACCTCGCTAGGGTGCTGCAAGATCAGCACCTGGCTTGCGTGGGCTGTGGGCGTAATCCACCGGCAAATGCAGCTGCTTTGTGCGCGCAGGCAAGTAGTGCAGGACAGGCGCTTCATCGGCTTATTATCAAGGCCACGCAATTATCTAACTTGGGGGCCTTATGGTTCAAAAATACTTTACCCACATTTTGTACATCACCGGCATTATCACCATGCTGCCGCTGTTGCAGTACTTTGCACCCGATCTGGTGCTGTCCTTGTCGGGTTTGCAGGTAGGCGATGCGGTGGGCAAGTTGTATGCACAGCAGGCGGGTATTTTGATTTTTTGTATTGGTGGCTTGCTGGTGTATGCTGCGCGCCATCCGGTACACCGCCGCCCCGTAGTATGGGCTGCTGTGGTCGAAAAATTGGGGTTTTGTGCGCTGATTATTGCGGGTTGGAACAACCCTGCGTTACAGGGCTTGCACTTGGTAGTATTTTTTGATGTGACCTGCGTATTGCTCTACGGCCTATGGCTTTGGGGTGCAACTGATAAGGCGCAGGCAGCTTAGCTTGTAGCCACAATTTGGCGTAATGCTTGCTCAAACACATCGGTGGGTTGGCCGCCAGAAATTAAATGCTGATCGTTAATGATGATAGCTGGAACCGAATGAATACCTTGATCCAGGTAAAGCTTCTCGCGCTGACGCACGTCGCCCGCATAGTGATTGCTGGCTAAAATTTGACTGGCGCGCACGGTATCCAATCCTGCGCTGCCTGCCAATTGCACCAACACTTCATGCGATGCGGGGTTTTGACCATCGGTAAAGTAAGCTTTAAACAGCGCTTCTTTGAGTGCTCTTTGCTGGTTCAAACCCTCTAGCTGCGCCCAGTGCAGCAGGCGGTGCGCGTCAAAGGTGTTGTAGATGCGACTGCGGCCCATATTAAATTGAAAACCTAGTTGCGCACCGCGCGCACGGATATTCTCGCGGTTAGCATCTGCCTGCGCAGGCGTGATGCCATATTTTTCAACAATGTGCTCGATAATGTCTTGCCCTTGCGCGGCCATTTTGGGGTTTAGTTCAAACGGCTGAAAGTGCATCTCGACGCTGATATCGTTTCCCACACGCGCTATCGCTTCGTCCAAAGCCTTCAGGCCAATGATGCACCACGGACAAGATACATCAGAAACGAAATCAATTTTGAGATGGGTAGGCATAGTGGTTCTTTAAAAAAATGAATTAAGTGTTCATATGGGGTTATTGCTGCACTTTGACAATACTGCGACGTAAAAGTACCAAACAAACAGATACGATCAATCCACCTGCCAGCAAGTAAGCTCCCATGCTGACCCAACCAAACTGCACCAACAGCGCTGCCAATATTGGCGAGCCCACAAAATTACCCAAATTGCCAAACTGCACCAAACCACCGTTGACCAAAGTGATGTCGGCGTCGCCCGGGCTGAACAGTGCGGGAATAGAGCTGATAACCCCAGCAGGTAGTGTGCCCAGCAAAATAAAAGCGATAAATACCGTGCCCAGCGTTGCCCAGCCCTGCGCAGGTAAAAGCATCAAACTAGCACCTGTCAAGATAATGCCCAATGCTGACCACGCTACGATGCGGTAGCCAGCGATGCCCCGGCTTAGCACCACCATGGACAGCAGTGTGCCCACCAACGATGCGCAAGGCAATGCCATGGCCAGTTGCGTTGCCTGCGCTGGGTTGGACGACAGCCACTGCGGCAGCACGCTGACCAGCGCTACAAACAGCAAGGTGTAGCCAAAGAAGGTGATGGGCACGGCCAGCAGTTTGCCTTGGCCTAACAAGCGAAACTGCGCTTTCAAAATATGTTGTGTAGATAGTCTTTGGCGCGCACTAGGCTGCGCATCGGTATGCGGCAAACGCCAGCACAGCAGCCCCACTACCACCATCAACAAGGCGTGAAGAACAGCCATACCTTGCCATCCTGCAGCACGCAGCACCATGGGCGCTACCAGGGCTGCGCAGATGAAAGTGATGGTGAAGTAGCAGCTCCATAGCGCCATCACTCTGGGGCGGTCTACAGGGCTACACAAAGACAGCATGAGTGTAGGCACCGACACCACAATGGCCATATGCGCCACGCTTTCTATGCCGCGTGCGAGCAAAAGCATGGGGTAGGCACTGGCTGCCAGGGGCAGCAATGCGCCCGCAGCCCCCACGGCTAAACCAAATGCTAAAGTGCGACGCAGTCCAGCGGCTTGGCACACGGCTCCAGCAAAGGTGCCGGCAATAGCGCCTACGATGCCAATGATCGACAACACAAGTGCCTGCTGCACCGGGCTCATGGGCGTTTGCAGCAGCAAGCTGGGTAACATCCATGGTACTTTGGCATATTGCAAAGCCGCCAGTGCGCCCGCCAAGTACAGCAAAGCGATAGCAGGCCATGCTGTGCGGGCAGGAGTTTCAGATTCGGGCATGGCTGTGGTGTGGTGGGTGCTGTAGGTGCCGTAGGTGCTGCATTGAGATATGGTACCTACAATGCCCTACACCTAGTAATAAGCTTTGTAATTATTGAACCTAACAGCATGAACCTTCCTCACATTTTGCAGGCCGATGCGCTGTGCTTTGGTTACCCAGAATGCATTATTTTGAATGCACTGTCGCTGCGTTTGCCTGCAGGCGTGAGCTTGGTATTAGGCGATGACGGCAGTGGCAAAACTACTTTACTCAGAATTTTGGCAGGTGACTTGGTTGCAAACTCAGGTCAGCTGCAAATTCGCGGTGTCGATCTGGCCTGTGACGCCAAGGCTTATCGGCAACACGTGTTCTGGATAGATTCGCGCACTGAAGCGTTTGACGCCATGACACCCACAGACTGCTTTGCACAAATGCAGCGCCAATACCCGCATTGGAACGCGCCAGTTTTGCCAGATTTAATTGCAGGCCTGTCCCTGCAGCCTCACATGGACAAAACCATCACCATGCTGTCCACTGGCACCAAGCGCAAAGTCTGGCTGGCAGCAGCCTTTGCTTCGGGTGCAGCGCTGACCTTGCTAGACGATCCATTTGCTGCGCTGGACAAACCTTCCATCCGCTATGTTACCCAACAGCTGCAAGCGGCTGCCACACAAAGTGAGCGCGCGTTTGTACTGGCGCAATACGAGTTGCCTGCTGATCTACAGTGCGCACAAATAATAAACTTGAACACACGTTGAACCAGCGTTGGACAGATTCGACCTACGCTGCAGTATCGTTATGCATTAGGCGGCGTTAGCCACAGGTGTTGCGGTAGCGGACTTGGCACTGTACACATTCACCAAGCCTAGCAAGTGCTGCCGCTGGCCTGCTTCCAGGTAGGGCACCAATAAATTGAGCACATGTTGCGCACCCCGCATCAAGGCGGCCCCTGCGCTTTCGGGTTCTAGCGCATTGCGAGGGTCACGCACATATTCAAAGCTAAGCCAGTAAGTCAGCACTACCACCATTGACGTTGCAGTAGCCTCCACCTCACGCGTGTCAATGGCAATGGCCCCGCTGCGGCTCATGGCGTCCAGCAAGGCGCGCACGCTGCGGGTTTTGTTTTTCAGCACCCATTGAAAATGCGTTTCCAGGCGGCGGTTTTTAGACAGCAGATCGTTCAAATCGCGGTACAAAAAGCGGTATTGCCAGATCAGCTCAAACAGGCTGTGCATAAAAAACCAGGCATCTTCCACATCGCGCACACCGTCGCTGGCGTTGAGCAGTTCACTCAGTGACCGCTCGTATTTGTCAAACAAGCTGTTGATCAGCTCATCTTTGGCGGGGTAATGGTAGTACAGGTTACCAGGGCTGATGCTCAGCTCGGCCGAGATCAAGGTAGTGGACACATTAGGCTCGCCAAAGCGGTTAAACAGCTCGAGCGTAACTTCCAGAATGCGTTCGGCAGTGCGGCGTGGTGCTTTTTTGGCCATGGCTAACCTTTGTGTGGTGCAGTCGAATTTCAGCGACTGCGAATTAGCCCCACTCTAACCGAAGTTTTACGCCGCAGCAGGCAAAGCACTTTCCAGATCGTTCATCACTTCTTGCAAATTTACAATAGCCCGGCCTATACGGCTGGTGGGCGGCAGTGGTTGCACCAGCTGGCGTTTGGAGTCGTTCAACACGCCGGTGTTGATGCTGATGCCGTGCTTGCCCAGCTTGCGCGACAGCATAGTTTTGTTGCTGCGCAGCATATGGCGCGTCTGCTGGTAGGCGTGTTCGGCCAGGGCCAGGCGCTGGCTGTAGCTGAAGGTATTGGCCAGGTACATCTCGGGATCGCGTTGGTCGGGCTCGATCAAGATGATGTCGGTATTGGGGTAGCTGCGCTCATAGTGCTTCATGCCCAGCTCCATGCGGGAGTGGATCATGCTGCGAAAAGTTTGGCTCAGAACACCGGGCAGACCACCATCGACGATGCTGGGGATGCGCTGGCGTTCTGGCGGCAGGCCACGCTGCAGAACAGAAGGCATGGCGCGGGTCGCGTCAAACGGTACCAGTGGGTTCAGGCACAGCAACAGGTCTACGCCTTCTTCCAGCGCCACGGTGGCGTGCAAAGTTTTCTTCAAAGCACCATCTACGTAGTATTGGTTGTCAATCTCTACCGGCGGAAACAACCCCGGCAGTGCGGCGCTGGCCTGCACAGCGCGCGAGATGGGCACAGTGTCCCAACCGGGTTGGCCAAATGGCGCAGACTGGCCACTGTTCAGATTGGTAGACACCAGTGTGAGGCGGCTTTTGAGCTGGCGAAAATCGTTGGTACGACCCGGCTGGCTGAACATGGTCGAGAGCTGGCGGTTCATCTCGTCGCCTGTAAAAATACCTGTGGGCAGTGCCGGCCCCAACAGTTCCAGCGCGCTGACCAGCGACTTGCGCTGCACCGTGGCGCGCCACACGGCAGACGCCAGCAGGCCCGGCAGCATGATGCTGCGGCGCACAAATTCTCCTACCGCTGGCCGCATCAGCCATGCAGGATCAAACCGGTCAGAGGCCTCTGCACCGCTGGCAGCAGGCTGGTCGTTGTCAATAAAGCTGCGGCATAGCTGGTGTGGCCCCATACCGTTGGCCAGAGCCGCCGCAATAAAGCTGCCAGCCGAGACACCCACGTAATGGTCCAAGTCGGTAAAGCAAATGCCGTCCAACGCCTCGTCTAGCGCACACAGAGCGCCTATTTCGTAAATGGCACCCAGCGGGCCACCACCGGCCAGCGCCAGCGCGATACGGGGGCGGCGCGCGCTTTTGCGTTTGGGTGATGCGCTGCTGCTGGCTAAGGGTTGCAAGGATTGAGAGGCGGGCTTAGGCATGAATAATAAAAAAATAAAACAACTAGAAATTTCAACACACTATAAAAACAATAGCTGTTTGAGCAGGTTTTACCTGGGTTAGAGTGCTAAAAGACTGCAAAAATACACAAAAAAAGCGCACAAAGCGCTTTGATGTCATTGCATTTGCGCAATGGTCGGGTTATGCAGCAGGTTCAATTTATTTAGCTGCTTTGCGTGCAACGCGCTTTTTAGCAGCGGGCTTGCTAGCTGGTTTCGAGGCTGCCTTTTTTGCCACTGCTTTGGCTGTTTTAGCAACTGGCTTGCTGGCGGGTTTGGCCACAGGTGTTTTGCTACCCATCTTGGCAACAGATTGGTTCAACTCGTCAATGCGGGCGATCAATGCGTCTACGTCTTTGGCTGAGGGTACGCCCAGCTTGTTCAATGCTTTGGCCACACGGTCTTCAAAAATGTCTTCCAGCTTGCCCCACTTGCTAGTGGCTTTGCTGCTGATGTCGTTGGCCATGCCCGCCATTTTGTTGGTAGCTTCAGATATTTTTTCTTCGGCTACCGCCTGGGTTTTGCGTTGAATGGTCAGGCCTTCTTTGACTAAAGTTTCAAACACTTTGTTGCCTTCGCCCTGTGCTTTGGAAAATGAGCCTAGACCCGCCAGCCAAATTTGTTGCGCAGATTCTTTGATGGTGCTGGCCATGTCTGACGCTTTTGACGCTTTTGACGCTGAATCGGGGGCAGCAGTTTTGTTAATTTTTTTAACCATGGTGAGTACTCCATTAAGTTGAGGTTTGTTGTGGTGATTTGGCTTGCTTTGGCCATGTATAGCAACCACTGTAATACCAACACGAGATTCATTTTAGGTGCACGCTTCTAAAAACATAGTGCTAGCGGTCTATGCGGCGCTGGGGTTTACGCGCAATTGCCCTGCCACTGGCTTTGTGCACAATAGTGTTTTAAGCATATTTATCTACAACACGGTTTCCAGGAGCACAACATGCAGTATTTCGTCACAGGCGCTACGGGGTTTATTGGCAAACGCCTGGTTAAAAAGCTATTGGAACGCAAGGGTGCCGTAGTGCACTTCCTGATCCGTAAAGAAAGCGAAAAAAAGGTCGCTGGCCTGCGTACATACTGGGGCGTGACTGCAGCACGCGCCGTGCCCGTGTTTGGCGACTTAACGTCCAAAAAACTTGGCGTATCCGCAGACGACATCAAAAAACTCAAAGGCAAGATCGACCATTTTCACCACTTGGCTGCAGTGTATGACCTGAGCGCTGATGAAGAAAGCCAAGTGGCTGTCAACATCGACGGCACGCGCAACACCACCGAGTTTGCCAAAGCAATTGACGCTGGGCATTTCCACCATGTCTCCAGCATTGCTGCAGCCGGCTTGTACGAAGGTGTGTTTCGGGAGGACATGTTTGATGAGGCCGAAAATTACGAGCACCCGTACTTTCGCACCAAACACGAGTCAGAAAAAATTGTGCGCAAAGAGTACAAAGGCGCCTGGACGGTGTACCGCCCCGCCATGGTGGTGGGCGACAGCCAAACCGGCGAGATGGACAAGATCGACGGGCCATATTACTTTTTCAAAGCCATCCAGCGTATGCGCCAGCTGCTGCCGCCGTGGATGCCGATGATTGGCCTGGAAGGTGGCCGCGTCAACATCGTGCCAGTGGATTTTGTCGTTAACTGCCTTGATTTCATCAGCCACAAAACCGCTATTGCCAAAAAGTGCTTTCACTTGGTAGACAGCGAAGGCTACCGGGTGGGCGATGTGCTGGACATTTTCAGCAAGGCAGGCCACGCACCCAAGTTCAATTTATTTGTCAACGCCGCACTACTGGGCTTTATTCCCAAAAGCGTGACCAAAACGCTGATGTCGGTCAAGCCTGTGCGCCGCGTGAAAGCTGCGGTGATGAAAGACCTGGGCATGCCTGAGGACATGCTGACGTTTATCAACTACCCCACACGTTTTGACCGCCGCGACTTGGATTTGATCTTAAAAGGCTCTGGCATTGAGTGCCCGCACCTGAAAGACTACGCCTGGCGCTTGTGGGACTACTGGGAGCGTCACCTGGACCCCGATTTGTTTATTGATCGCTCGCTGCGGGGCACGGTGCAGGGTAAAGTGGTGCTCATTACCGGCGGTTCGTCGGGCATCGGCCTGGCCAGCGCGCACAAGTTTGCCGAAGCAGGCGCTATCACCATCATCTGCGGCCGCGACCAAGACAAGCTGGACGAGGCGCAAAAAGAAGCCAAAGCCAAAGGCTATCAATTTGTCTGCTATGCCGCAGACATTGCCGACATGGCCGACTGCGATCGCTTTGTCAAAGAACTGCTGGCCAACCACGGCGGTGTGGACTATTTGATTAATAACGCAGGCCGTTCGATTCGCCGCGCCATAGAGAACAGCTACGACCGCTTTCACGATTTTGAGCGCACCATGCAGCTGAACTACTTTGGTTGCATCCGCGTGACCATGGGCCTGCTGCCGGCGATGACAGCCAAGAAGAAGGGCCACATCGTCAACATCAGCTCGATTGGCGTGCTGACCAATGCACCGCGTTTCTCAGCCTACGTAGCGTCGAAGGCTGCACTGGACGCTTGGACACGTTGCGCCAGCAGCGAATACAGTGACCAAGGTATCAGCTTTACCACCATCAACATGCCGCTGGTGCGCACACCCATGATTGCCCCGACCAACATTTACAAAAACGTGCCCACCCTGTCGCCTGAAGAAGCCGCCGACATGGTGGCCGGCGCCTGCATTTACAAAAACGTTCGCATTGCTACACGTTTGGGCATCACAGGCCAAGTGCTGCACGCGCTGTTCCCACGCATCATGCAAATCGTGATGAACACCAGCTTTCGCATGTTCCCAGATTCATCTGCGGCCAAGGGTGATAAATCAGCCAAACCCCAGCTGTCTGCCGAGGCCGTGGCTATGCAGCAGATGATGCGTGGCATTCACTTTTAAAGGCGGGATTAATATGCGATTTATAAAATACAGCGCATGGGCGCTTAGCTTGGCGTGCGCCAGCTTTGCAGCGTCTGCGCAACTGGGGCTGCATGCACCTACAACTTTAACGGGTGGCACAGCAGTAGTCAGCGCAAGCAGCTCTACAGGGTCGCCCAAGCCACGCAAGGCAGCTAAAGCTAGAAAAACAAAAGGTGGCGGCGTAACTTTTCATAACGGCTCAGCAGAGAGCACCAGTGAACGCGACAGACGATTGACGCGGGAATGCAAGGGACGCTCCAACTCGGGGCTGTGTGAGGGGTATACGCGGTAATTGTTTGGCGGGTCTTTACTGTCCTGGCACTTCTCGGTCATGTAGCGCTGGTTCTTATCTCGCCTTGCACTTCGCGGTCACGCAGCACCGCACGGATCGTTCTGCCTTTTACTATCCTGGTACCTCGCGGTCACGCAGCACCGCACGGTAGGCCTATGCCCAACGGACCTGCGGCCATTTACTGTTTGTCATAGGCCTACCGAACGTTGCTGCGCTCCACTGGCGTGGTTGCTGGTAGACGGGTAGCGGTCTAGGACTAACAGCGGTCTAATTTACTGTGACTGCCGCAGAGCAAAACCCCAGCCCACTACAAGCGACCGGCTGTGGCGCAGCCCTGTCGCCACCGATTCGAACTTCGGGCTCGAGGAACGCAAATGCAGGGGACAAGAAATTTAGATGTCTGAGCGCAAAGCGCGAGGCTCGTTATTTCCCCCGGAATGCGTACCGCAGATGCTTGC
>JANNCO010000065.1:0-3717 GCA_031386655.1 Polaromonas sp.
TTCTTGACCAAAGGCGGCGTGTTCACAGACACCATGATCGATGCTTACATTGAACTCAAAATGCAAGAAGTCACACGTTTCCGTATGACAACGCATCCGATTGAGTTCGACATGTACTACTCGCTGTAATCGCGCAGAGCGTTCAGGCTGTAATTTATTACAGTTACTGTGAAAAAAGGACGGTTGTTACCGTCCTTTATTGTTTTGTGACAACAAGTTATTTGATGTTTCTAAGAATTTACGTCATACTGGCAAACCGCCCTTTGATTGCATAATCTCGGAGCTTTGCATGCGTTATTTAAAGTACTTTCAATCCGTGTCCCCACTGTCTTTTGCCCCACTGGCCGCAGTTTTGGTGGCCCCTGCTTTGTTGCTGGGGGCCAGCTTGGCCAACGCGCAAGGCAAGGTGACCTACCGCTGCCCTACCGTCAATAACGTCACCCACTTTACCGACAACAAAGTTGAGGCTGAGCGCTTGAAATGCACCGTGTTAACGGGTGGCAATGTGACGGTAATAGAAGCTACCAAAGTACAAACCAGCCCAGCAGGGCAAAGTACCGCGCCCGTGCGCGTGGCCAATGCGCCCCAGGCGGGCAGCCGTATTGACGGCACAGAACAACGCGCACGTGACTCTGACAGCCGCGCAATTCTGGAAGCTGAACTGAGAAAAGCCGAAGCTAAGCAAACCGACTTGCTCAAAGACTACAACAACGGCGAGCCAGGCAAAATTGGCGGCGAAGCGCAAAACCACCAAAAATATCTTGACCGTGTAGCAGACATGAAAGCCAACATTGCGCGCAATGACAGCGACATAGCCGGCATCAAACGCGAGCTGGGCCGCACCTCACCGCCCCGCAGCAACACGCTGCAGTAATTGACGCTTGCCAGGCGTCGCCCACAGGCTGAGTTAAGCATCGCAATTAAGTGGCTTAGGTCAACGGCGTGGCTCACAGGCATCGTTGGGCTGCCAATACAGCCCACTTCAAAAAATAGACCTCTGCAAATCGCGCCCAGGTGCCCATCTGGCGCGGCACTTGCTACGATACAGGCTTGAACCTGTCGCCAACCCTTTCCCCCTATCTTGCCTACGACACCCTGGCCACGCTGGTCGCGGTGGTTGACCTGCGATCGCAGGTTGTATTTGCCAATGCAGCACTGGAAGACGCGCTGGGCATCTCGCGCCGGGTGATCGAGGGCGGTTTACTTATCGACTATTTCGTAGATGCGCGCGCGCTTGTGGCTGGGCTACAGGGCGTAGCCAGCAACGACTTTGCCACGCTGCGCTACGACGCATTGCTTAAAAAAAATGGTGCTGACCACATTCCGGTGCATGTCATCATTGCGCAAACTGAGCGTGCAGATGAGGTCATTGTGGAGATGCTGCCGCTGCAGCAGCAAAGCAAGCTGGAACGCGAGGAGCGCTTGGTAGACCAAGCTCAGGCCAACAAAGAACTGATCCGCAACCTGGCGCACGAAATTAAAAATCCGCTGGGCGGCATTCGCGGTGCGGCGCAATTGCTGCAGCTGGAACTTGACAGCAAAGAGTTGCGGGAATATACACAAGTCATCATCCACGAAGCGGACCGCCTGCAAACCTTGGTAGACCGCTTGCTGGCCCCGCACCGCAAACCGCATGTGGTAGCCGATGTGAATATCCACGAAGTGTGCGAACGTGTGCGGTCGCTGATCGTGGCTGAATTTCAAGCCGGGCCCCAAGGTACTGGGCGCGCAGGCCTGCGTGTGGAGCGCGACTACGACACGTCGATTCCAGATTTTCGGGGCGACAAAGAGCAGCTGATTCAAGTGGTGCTGAATATTGCGCACAACGCAGCGCAGGTGCTGGGCGAACGCATGGCGCAGGGCGACGCTGTGATCACTTTTAAAACCCGTATTGCCCGTCAAGTCACATTCGGTAAACGGCGCTATAAATTGGCACTGGAATTGCATATCGTAGACAACGGGCCGGGGATACCGGATGACATCAAAGACCGCATTTTTTACCCGCTGGTTTCGGGCAGAGAAGGCGGCTCAGGACTGGGGCTGACATTGGCGCAAACCTTTGTGCAGCAGCACGACGGACTGATCGAATGCGAAAGCCAGCCCGGGCGTACGGAATTCAAAATCTTGATTCCGTTGCCTTGAATTTAAGCGCAAGATAAAGATCAAATGATCAGGACCCGAGGACACACCGCATGAAGCCTATTTGGATCGTAGACGATGACCAGTCCATCCGCTTTGTGCTGGAGAAAGCCCTGCTGCGCGAAGACCTGCCCACCCGCAGCTTTACCAACCCGCGCGACCTGCTGACTGCGCTGGGCAACACCGACGAGCACGACGCCGACAACCTGCCGCCGCAGGTACTGGTCAGCGACATTCGCATGCCCGGCGGCTCAGGCCTGGATTTGCTTACCAAAGTGAAAGAAAAGCACCCTGGCTTGCCGATCATCATCATGACAGCGTTCAGCGACCTGGACAGCGCGGTGAATGCTTTTCAGCGCGGTGCGTTTGAATATTTGCCCAAACCGTTTGATATTTCTAAAGCCACCGAGCTGATTCGCCGCGCTGTAGAAGAAAGCCAGCGCGAAGATGTGGCGCACGAGGTAGTGGCCAACGCCCCTGAAATGCTGGGCCAGGCCCCGGCCATGCAAGATGTGTTCCGCGCCATAGGGCGGCTGTCGCAAAGCAATGTGACGGTGATGATTACCGGCGAGTCGGGCAGCGGCAAAGAGCTGGTGGCCAAAGCGCTGCACAAGCACAGCAGCCGCGCCAAAGGGCCGTTTGTAGCTATTAATACCGCAGCTATACCGAAAGACCTGCTGGAAAGCGAGCTGTTTGGCCATGAGCGCGGTGCGTTTACCGGCGCACAAACCATGCGCCGCGGCCGCTTTGAGCAGGCCGATGAAGGTACGCTGTTTTTAGACGAAATTGGCGACATGCCGTTTGACCTGCAAACCCGCTTGCTGCGTGTTTTAAGTGACGGTAGCTTCTACCGTGTGGGCGGGCACAGCGCGGTGAAAGCCAATGTGCGGGTGATAGCCGCGACCCACCAAGATTTGGAGCGCAAGGTCAGCGACGGCAGCTTTCGCGAAGACTTGTTTCACCGTTTGAACGTCATTCGTTTGCGCCTGCCTGCGCTACGCGAGCGGCGTGAGGACATTCCTGCGTTGACCAAACATTTCTTGCAGCAGTCGGGCAAGCAGCTGGGCGTAGACCCCAAACGCATTGCGCCATCGGCACTGGAGCGGCTTGCACAGTTTGCATTTCCGGGCAACGTGCGCCAGCTAGAAAACGTCTGCCACTGGCTGACTGTGATGGCCCCCACGCAAGTGATTGACGAGAAAGACTTGCCCCCCGAGGTGCTGCAAGTGCAACGCACCCAGCCTGAGGCTGTGTCTGCAAAGACTGAAACCGGTCATTCAAGTGCTGTACATGCTACTAATAAAATAGCTGTTCAAGCAGATTCTACCAAGGTTAACAACGACTTTAGCGATAAAAATGCATCGCCAGAGGTGGATATTTCACTGAATCCGATCAATACCTCTGGCCAGGCCAACTCGGACATTGTTGAGATGGCAACAGCAACGGCAACGGCTAGGGCTGCGCAGGCTGCGGCGTCCAATGCGTCTGCCGCTTTGGCACCATCGCCGCCCACGTTAGCCGCGTTGGATTGGGAGCATCAGCTCAACGCAGAAGCTGTAGTTCTGTTGGCCCAAGACA
>JANNCO010000083.1:0-4733 GCA_031386655.1 Polaromonas sp.
TGGCGCTTGGCCGACGCGCCTACCAGCACTTCGCCGTCTTCCTGGTATGCCACGATGGACGGCGTGGTACGCGCGCCTTCGCTGTTTTCAATGACCTTGGTGGTGTTGCCTTCCATGATGGATACGCAGCTGTTGGTGGTGCCCAGGTCGATGCCGATGATTTTGCCCATGATTGTTAACTCCTAATTTTCAGATGTGATGTAGTTGTGGGTGGGATGGTGGATTGCAAGGGGGTTTAGTTCGGACTTTTTGAATCGGACTTCCGGACGCGAAGAGCGCTAAGGCTGCGCGAAGAACGCGAAAAATACAAAAAATACAAAAATTTGAGCTCCAGATCAAAAATTTTCAATAAAAATAGTTTTTAATTTTTTCTTCGTTTTGGCTGTCTTTTTAGCGTTCTTCGCGCAACTTTCGCGTCCTTCGCGTTCTTCGCGTCCGGTAATTCAGTATTAAAAAGTTTCTAAAAAACTACTTAGCCGCCGCAACCGTCACCAAAGCAGGGCGCAGCACGCGATCGGCGATGGTGTAGCCTTTTTGCAGCACAGCCACTATGGTGTTGGCTTCTTGCTCAGAAGGCACCATGCTGATGGCTTGGTGTTTGTGGGCGTCGAATTTTTCGCCTGCGGGTGGGTCAATCGCTATGACTTTGTTGCGCTCTAGTGCGCTGGTCAGCTGGCGCAACGTAGCCTGGGCACCTTCGCGTATTTGCTCTATGGTGGCGTCTTGGATGGCTAAACCGGCCACCAGCGAATCGGCCACGGGCAATAAGCTTTCGGCAAAGCTTTCGACGCCGAATTTGCGGGCTTTGGACACATCGTCTTCGGCGCGGCGGCGGGCGTTTTGCACCTCGGCTTGGCCACGCACATACTGGTCTTGCAGGTCGGCTACTTTGGCTTTTAGGGTGGCGACTTCGGCCAGAGCTACGGTCAGCTCGTCAACGGCCTCGGACTCGTTAGCGGCCAGTGCCGCTTCGATTTCTTCGGGCGAGGCGTCGGCGGGCACGCCTGCGGCCTTGGCACGGGCGGCTAGGTCATGTGCTGCTGAGTCGTGCGCAGCTGATCCATGTGCGTTTTGGTCATAAATGCCTTGATTTTGCACAGAGGGGTTGTCAGCAGCGGCCTTACCGGCGGCACTCTGCTGCGTCTTTGGGTTCTCGGGGTTTTGGTTTTCAGACATGGTCAAATAAGTAACAAAAATTAGGCAAAAATTTATATGCAACGCAAATTGACGCTAAAAGGCCAATTTCAAGAGGTATGCGCAGCAAAAAGGTGTAAAAAACGCCACCAGCAACACTTGCTATTTTGCTAGCAAAAACGCAGCTGCCTGAGCAGGTTTTACTTGGGTTGGAGGCGCTTTGTATATATAAAAATGGCCCTGCACACAAGGTGCAGGGCGCACCACTGATTGAGCTGCGTGCTTTTAAACGCGTGGTTCAGACGCTTGCTTTTAGACGCGTGCTTTTAGACACGTGGTTCAGATATGTTCTTTAGCCGTGAACTGCCAGCAGTTCTACGTCGAACTTTAGCGTGGCGTTGGGTGGTATCGCACCGCCTGCGCCACGTGCGCCGTAGCCTAGCGCTGCCGGTATAACCAGCGTGCGCTTGCCGCCCACCTGCATGCCCGCTACGCCTTCGTCCCAGCCCTTGATGACCATGCCTGCACCCAAGCCGAATTCAAATGGCTGGCCACGGTCTTTGCTGCTGTCAAATTTGCCGCCTTGCACGTTGTCGTTAAACAGCCAGCCGGTGTAATGCACGCTGACTTGCTGGCCTGCTGCAGCGGTGGCGCCTGTGCCAACTTCGGTGTCGGTGTATTGCAGGCCAGATGCGGTGGTGGTGGCTGTTGTGGTCATGGTGGTATCCTGTTTAAAAATGCCCATGCTATAAATTAAATAGCTGCTTGAGCAGGTTCTACGGCGTTTAAGCCGTATTCGGTATAAAAATAACAATAAAAAAGCAGCCTTGGGGCTGCTTTGTCAAGGCGCGGTGATTGTACCGCGAAGCTTGTATTTATTGGCTTACTTCTTCTTGGCCTTCAAAGCGGCTGTCCACTTGGCGGCAAAGGGGCTCATGTCGTTCATGCGGCGCAGCAGGTCTGAGCCGCTGTTGGTCACGCAATAGCCGTTGTCGCCGTGGGTGATAAAACCGGCAGCGCGCATTTCTTTCAAGCGGGTGTTCAGCGTGTTGGGCGTGATACCGCCTACGCTGTCTTGCAGTAAGCGGAAGGTTTGTGGGTGGCCGTCTTTCAGTGCCCACAGCACGCGAATGGCGTAGCGCGACTCCAGCAAGTCAAACAGTTGATTTACAGCAGCATTGTCCTTGGTGCTCATGGGGCTCTCCAAAAAGGTGGTTGTTATGGGTAATGTGAAATAAGAGCTTTAAGCTCGAACTAGTTGAAATATAACGTATTTTTCTAAAAATGCTACAAGATTCATAGCTGCTAATGCAACAAATCATGGCACTACCCCTTATTTTGTGGCGGTTTTGCTGCACTTTTTGCACTGCAAGCCCTTTGGCAGCCTGCCCTGGCGCTGGGTTCAGGCTTGGCGCAGTTGCGGCCTACATCAAGGCAAGTAGACTTTTTGTAAAAGCCGAATCAGCGTGGTGTGCTCTGCCTGGGTAAGCCGCGCTGCGCTTTGGCGCTCTAGCTGGCGCACGGTGACCTCAGCACTTTGCACCAGGGCGTGGCCTTGCGGGGTCAAGTGCAATGCTGCGGCGCGTTTGTCCTGTGGGTGAGGCTTGCGATCTACCAGTTTGCGTTGTTCCAAAGTACCCAGCAGCTTGACAAAATTGGGCGGCAAAATGCTGAGTGCCGCACACAGCTGGCGCGACGTAACTCCGGGGTTATGTTCAATCACCGACAGTACCGAAAAATCCACTGGCCGCAAACCGTACGGGGCCATGCGCTTTAAAAACAAGCCAATGATGACCAGCGCAGCGCGCCGGGCGTTGTAGCCCAGCAAGCTTTCTAAAAACTGGGTGTCTAAAGAGCCTGCAGAAGACGCTGGTGCCGGTGTGAGTGCCGGTGCGGGCTTGGCCACCTTGGCATTTGGCTTTAAAGGCGGGTTCAAAGCTTTGACGGGCTGTGCCGCGCCTGTGCGCCGGGTTTGTGGTGGGGTAGAAGATATTCTTTTGTCCATGCTTTGGCAATGTACAGCATGGCCGGGCTGCGTTTTGCCAGCGGTTTGGCAGCTTAAAGTCCCACAGCTTCAAGACTCTGCGGTAAAGCCGATTTTCTTGATCAACGGGCCCCAGCGGTCGTATTCCAGCTTCATGCTGCGGGCTTGCTCCTCAGGGGTGCCACCGAAAGGAATGAGACCGATCACAGCCAAAGTGTCGGTGACAGACTTGTCTTTGAGCGCAGCGTTGATGGCGTCGTTACACGCTTTTGCCAAGTAAGCTGGCATTTTGGCGGGGCCGACAAAGCCAAACCATTCTTCCACCGTTAAATCGCCCAGGCCTTGCTCGGCAAACGTGGCCACCTCAGGCACAAACGGCGAGCGCGCTTTGCCGCTGGTAGCCAATATACGCAGCTTGCCTGCTTTGTGGTTGGCAATCATGTCGCCATGCGGGCAGCTCATGGCCGCAATCTGGCCGCCCACCACATCGGTCACGCCGGGGATGGAGCCGCGGTAGGCTACATGCTGCAGGTCAACACCGCTGTTGATGCCCAGCAGCGCGGCAATAAAGTGCGGGGTAGACCCTGCAGCAGGCGAGCCATAGCTGGCGTCTTTGGGGTTGGCCTTAGCCCAGTCTAAAAACTGCTTGATGCTGGTAACGCTGGCGGGCACTTTGGGGCCTACGCAAAAGCCGTGGTGAATCAGTGATGATGTGCCCAGCATCACGAGATCTTTGAACGGGTCGTAGCTGAGCTTGCTGTAAATGTGCGGGTACAGCGACAAGGCTGAGAAGGGCGTATGCGCGATCACGCTGCCATCAGTGGCGGCGGCTTTAAGGCCTTCTAGTGCAATGCGCCCGCCTGCGCCGGGCTTGTTTTCTACCACGCCTTGGGCTTTGCTAAACGGCGTATTGGCGAACTTCTCGGCTATACGCCGCGCGCATACGTCGCCAGCGCTGCCCGCCGGGAAGCCGTAGAGCACTTTGACATTCTCCAGTGGGCCTGCAGCTTGCGCCCATGCGCTGCTAGCTGCCGTGGTGGCGGTGCAGACCAGTGCAGATACTGCAGATTGGTTGAATTGGCGGCGTGGCATACAGTGGGTCATCGTGCTTATATCCTGGAGGTGTTGCGGTCTGCGTGAGAAGGTATGTAGTGTGCGCCCAAGCGCGTCAAGCCGTATCAGGTTTAACGATATGGGGGCCGTGCCAGCGTACAGGGCATGCACCAGTGCGGCGCGCGTGCTAAGCACGGCGCGCTGGTTGATAGAGCCTTTGTCGGTGACCTCGCCTTGGTCGATGCTGGGTGGCTCGGTCAGCACCACAGCACGCGCCACGCGCGAGGCCGAGCCGGTTGCCTCACGTACCATTTTTGTTAGCAAATCGGCTATGCAGGCCGTAATATCTGCTCGGGCAGCTATCTCTTTCATAGTAGCCGTATCGGGCAAGCGGGTGTACTTTTTAGCGGGGCCCATGGCCAGCAAAATTAAAGCGCCCACTTCTTTTTCGTTCATGCCGGTAATCACCACGTCCTGCACCAGCGGTGCCCCTGCTGCAATCATTTTGGCGCGCAGCGGGCCTACGCTGACAAAGGTGCCGGTGGCCAGCTTGAAGTCCTCG
>JANNCO010000100.1:0-18398 GCA_031386655.1 Polaromonas sp.
ACGCGTCTAGGTATCGTGGCGGGTAGCGGCTACACCATTGTGGGTACGGTACCGCCCCAGCACATGTATGGGTTTGAATCCACCGTGTTGATAGCGCTGCAGAACGCTTGCGCTTTTGAGGCGGGAAAACCGTTTTATCCGGCGGATATTGAACGCGCCATGGCCCACACGCCCAGGCCGCGCGCTTTGGTTACCACGCCCTTTCATTTGCGCGCTTTCATGACCGAGGTGCTAGCCCCCTCACCTATTGATTTACTGGTGTGCGCCACAGCACCCTTAGCTACCCCACTGGCTTTGCAGGCCGAGCAAAAAACCCATGCGCGTTTGCTGGAAATTTATGGCAGCACTGAAACCGGGCAGTTGGCCACACGGCGTACTACCGCCACGGCGGATTGGACAACGTTTGACGGCGTCACCATTCATCAAGCTAATGGCACATCCATTGCCAGCGGCTTGCAAGTAGAAGGCCACATGCCTATTAATGACGTGTTGGAGCTGAAAACAGAACATGTTTTTATACTGCATGGCAGAACCGTTGACATGGTCAACATTGCTGGCAAAAGCACCACGCTAGACTATTTAAACCACCAACTTTTATCCATACCCGGCGTACTTGACGGTGCTTTCGTCGTGCAGAGCGAGGCCACTGAGGGGGTAGGCAATACCGCACGCCTTGCAGCGGTGGCCGTGGCACCTGGTTACACCGCAGACGCGCTGCTGGTTGAGCTGCGGCGCAGAATCGCGACAGCTTTCTTACCCCGCCCTTTGAGGCTGCTGGACAGCTTGCCACGCAACGGTACAAGCAAATTACCGCGTGAGGTTTTATTGGCTTTGGTTAAACCAGCTGTCACAAATTAATTGCCGAACCTACCCATGCATACTTTAGACATTCCTGCGGACCACCCTTGCTTTGCAGGCCACTTTCCCGGGCAACCCATCTTGCCCGGCGTGCTGTTGTTGGACCGCGTAATGCAACTGGTCCAAACCCAATCGGCTCTGCCCCTGAACCATTGCACAGTGAACAATGTCAAATTTTCTGCAGCAGTTTTGCCTGCTGACAAGATCACTATCGACTTGATCAGCAGCAGCCCTACCGAACATAAATTCACCGTGCACATCGTGCGCAATGCGCCCGAGTCACCTGTGCTGGCCTGCAGCGGGCAGCTGCGCACTACCGCAACCTAATTTTACTGTGGCCAACCCTTCTGCTCCAGCCGACAGCAAACCACGCTGGGCTACCCAAACCGAGCGCGGCAATATGCTGGCGCTGAAGGTGATTGCATGGATCGCGCTGCACTTGGGTCGGCGGATATCACGTTGGATTTTGGTGCCCATCGTGGCGTATTTCTATGTTTCATCACCACAAGCGCGGCGCGCATCGCGTTCTTTTCTAGCGCGCATCCCAAACCAAGCACATGGCAGTGCAGCAGTTTTCAAGCATTTGTATACCTTTGCATCGGTCACACTGGATCGCATCTATTTTTTAAACAACCATCTAGATTTATTCGATGTGAAAATTCAAGATCCTGATAACCAAGCACTGGGTGCAGCAAAGCGGGGTGCAGGCCTGTTGTTGATGGGCGCGCATATGGGCAGTTTTGACAGTGTGCGCAGCATTGCCCACCACTACCCTAGCCTTGATATGGCGTTGTTGATGTACGAGGACAATGCGCGCAACATCAAGCAACTGCTGCACGCCATCAACCCCCAAGCACAGCAAGCCATCATTTCGCTGGGGCAACCCAACGCCATGCTGCAAGTACGCGACCATTTAGCCGATGGCGGTTTGATTGGCGTACTGGCTGACCGTGCACTGGACGCCTCAGGCAATGCAAATTTGAACTTACTGGGCGATCCAGCGTCTTTACCTGAAGGCCCTTTTCGTTTGGCAGCCATGCTCAGGCATCCCGTCTTTTTTATGGTGGGCATTTTTGAAGGTGGTAACCGTTACACCATCCATCTAGAACCTATTATGGATTTCTCTACAGTATTAGCCGCTGACCGTGCGCCTGCGGCCCAACAAGCGATGGCCAAATATGTTCAGTTGATCGAAAAATATTGCCTGCTTGCGCCTACTAATTGGTTTAACTTTTTTGATTTCTGGCAACCCCCTGGTATTCCAAAATGACTTACATCACACTTGTTGTTTCTAGCCTTGTCTTGCTCTGTGGAGCACATGCGCAGGCTGCCAACATTGACATGCCGACTTTGATGCAACAGTTCGCTTCCAGCAAGCTGGTCAAAGCTGAATTTATTGAGCGCAAGTACGTCAAAATTCTGGATAGTCCTGTTGAATCTAATGGTGAGCTTATTTTTCAGGCGCCAGATCGTTTGGAAAAACGTACCTTGCAACCACGCCCAGAAAATCTTGTGATCGAGGGCAACAAAGTATCGATTGAGCGCGGCACTTTCAAGCGCAGCATGTCGCTGGACGATTTTGCTGACATGGCATCTTTAGTGAAGAGTTTGACCGCTACGTTTCGAGGCGATCAAGTCAGCATCGAGCAGTACTTTAGCTGGAAGCTGTCAGGCCCTGCCAATAAGTGGGAGCTGGTATTAAGGCCGAAAACCAGCAAACTGTTTGTGACGCTCAGAGAGATACGCCTATCCGGAGACAACAGCTACGTGCACACCGTAGAAACCACATTGACTGATGGCGATAGATCTTTAATGACATTGGGAAGGCCCCTAGAAAATGTCAAACCCTAGCTTCAATTTCTATTTGATTGAATCATGCTCTTACAAGCCGGGTTAAGCCATCAAATCATGCCGCCATTGATGGAAATGATTTGCCCCGTAATGTAGCCAGCTTCTTTGCCTGCCAAGAATGCCACAAGAGCAGCCACTTCTTGCGCAGTGCCTACACGCTTCATGGGCACAATTCGCGCAACTGTCTCAGCATCGAACATGCCTTCAATCATCGGTGACTCAATAATCCCTGGGGCTACCACGTTGACTGTTACTCCACGGCTAGCCACTTCTTGCGCTAGCGACTTGGTAGCGCCATGCAAAGCGGCTTTGGCAGCAGCGTAGTTAACTTGGCCACGGTTACCGGCGATAGCGGCTACCGATGAAATGTTGATAATGCGCCCATACCGCGTTCGTAGCATCGGCAACATAAGTGGCTGGGTCACATTGAAAAAACCATTGAGTGACACGTCTATCACGCTACTCCATTGGTTTGCATTCATGCCGGCAAATACAGCATCATTGTGAATGCCTGCGCAGTTGACAACCACTTGAAAAGCTTTGTCATCAGCCAGCGGCTGCAGCACATTAAGCGTAGCTTGTGCGTCTGTCACATCAAACTGCAGCGCTTTGGCGCTGCCGCCTGCAGCAATAATTTTTTGCTCTAGAGTTTTGGCCGCATCTAAAGCACTATTGGCTTGGATATAAACTTCAAAGCCATCGGCAGCCAATCGCTCGCAAATAGCACCGCCCAGTGCGCCGCTACCACCAGTAACCAGTGCTCTTTTTTTATCTGTCATATTGTAGTTTCATGGTGACTCGCTGGCATAAGCACTACCGTGGCCTTGCCTTTGAGCAAATTGTTGTCTTGTGCATCTACACTAAATTCATAGACCATCGTATTTTCATCGCCCATTGAGTAGTGGGCATGGACTGTTAAATCACATGCAATATCGTCGAGACGACTAACATGCATCTCTACAGAGCGCACGCCAGCCAAGCGGCCACCACGCGGCGGCCTGTCGCTTTGGCCTGCTAATAATGCCCCGTGCACCGCCATGGCTTGGGCGGCATATTCAACGCCGCATACTGCGTGCAAGATACCGTTCTCTCGCAGAGGATTGGTCAAAGACCGATGTGATATGGCAGTACAACTGATCGTTTGGGCATCGTAATGCAGCACCCCAGCAAGCAGACACATATCACCGTGGTGAGGAATCAGCTTTGCAATATCTGTAGCATTCAATATTAACGGTGTAGCAGGTAATGTCATAACACTGCTTGCGTTTTGGTAACTTCGATTAAGAACTGCTGATTGTCAAACAGGTCCAGCACTAAATTTGTTTGTTGTTGATCACCAGCCATAGCTTGCAACATGGGCAAGCAGCGTGCGGCGGGTACGTTTTGCCGTAGCGCCTCCAATTGCATGTTGTCCATCGTGCTAACACTGGCTTTGCCTAAGCTAATTTTCAGACTCGCCAAGGTGGCACTGGTCGCTTGGGGACTTACTACCAGAGCTACGCCCATGCTGTGGGCAATAGGTCTGACGGCGCGCAACGGCTCTGGATACGGCGTATCGTAAGCGATCAAAAGCACTGGAGCCTTGGCTGCAATAGCCTGGGTACAAGTTTCTAGAAAACCGGCCGAAAAACTGGCATCGAAAGCGCACAGGCTCGTGCTGGCCGGTTTGGCTTGTAACGCAATGCCCCAATAACCAGAGGGAGCATTGTGCACAGAATTGGTAAATCTTGTGGGAGAGATCAATCGGTCTTGAGATGCCAGCGCCTCGCATATAGAGTGGCAATTATCGCCGTCACCGCCCGACGAGCTAAACACTGACAGTAATTCACTCGCCAAATATTGCCCATCTGACAAAGCATCAGCTGCCGTAGCTAAAGCTAATTTGACCGCCGTCCCAACGCGCCGACGCTCAGCAGGTGGCAAATGGTTGGATGCATTGATGACCGTGGCTACAGCAGCGTACGGTGTTTGTTTTTTTAATACAGACCGTGCTGCGGCCCAGCTTTCCAGTCCTGGTCCACACACACCGACAGCATTGATATAGACCGTGATAGAACTCATTGCTTTTCCAACAGCAAACTGCAATTAGAGCCTCCGAATCCAAAAGAGTTTGTCAAGACTCTTTTCGGTGCACGCACTAAATTTTCCAGCAGGTAATTCACGCCTATAGTTTTATCCAGCTCTTGGGTATTGACCCCCGCTGGTGTTAGGCCGTTTTCCATGGCGAGCGCGCTCAGGGCTACTTCGATGATGCCTGCAGCACCTAAAGCATGGCCCGTATGGCCCTTGGTAGAGCTGCAGGGAGTCAGTGCTCCAAATAAGTTAGCTACTGCCAAGCCTTCAGCAGCATCGTTACTGCGAGTGGCTGTGCCGTGCAGGTTGATGTAGTCAATTTGCCGCGGCGTACACCCGCCCATTGCCAGTGCTTGCTGCATAGCCGCCAACGCGCCTGCACCTTCTGGGTGGGGCGATGACATATGGTGCGCGTCACTCGACTCGCCAATACCTGTTACGGCTATGCCACCCACAAATGGCTTTTCCCGCGTTAGCAGTGCAAAGCCTGCTGCCTCGGAAATCGATATTCCTTTGCGGTGTTCGCCATATGGTTGGCAAAGCTCGGTGGACAACAATTCCAATGAATTAAACCCATACAGCGTAGTTAAACAAAGGCTGTCTACGCCACCCACAATAGCAGCGTCAATCAAGCCGCACTGCATCATGCGCCAAGCGTTACCAAATACTTTAGCGCTGGACGAGCATGCAGACGACACCACCACAGCGGGGCCTTCAAGATCAAAATAATCACGCACAAAACCACCTACGGAATAGGTATTGTGCGTTTGCTGGTAATGAAAGTCCGCAGGCAACGCACCCGAGCTGGCGTCACGGTGTCGGTATGCCAGCTCCGTGCTTAATATGCCTGCGGTACTGGTGCCCAGAAAAACTCCTACGCGGTGTTTGCCGTAGCTGCGAACAGCCGCATGAACCGCTTCACTAAAACCATCCTGCTGCAGGGCCAGTTGGGCTAGCTGGTTATTTCGGCAGCTATGCTGCTTCAAATGCGCAGGCATGCGTTGATCTTCTACACCTTCAACTTGTCCTATAAAAGTGGGTAAGTTCACTGTTTCAAAAGCACAAGGTTTAAGCCCTGTATGCTGTCGAGCTACAGCATCCCAGTTGGCCTGACTACCATGACCCAAACATGTTGTCAGTGTGTAGCAGGATAAATTCAATGCTTGCATAGTTAAGATGACTCGCGGTTTAAATGCGCAACCAACAACACGTTAGCAAATGGCGTACCTTGGCTCATAGGCTTGGACTCTACTATGAAGCCCAGCTTTGTCAGAGCATCTACCCATTGTCTCAATGTTCGGCAATACAAGCGAGACTGGCTGTGCCCACGCATAAAAAATACTACACTGTCAACCCAATTACTGACTTTGAAACCTAGCCCACCTGCTGCATCGCCAATGCGCAAAATCAAAACGCCGCTGGGTGTCAAAGAGTCACGCACTCGCGTTAAAACATCTTCCTGTGCGGCATAAGAAACGTAGTGTAAGACATCCAAAATAACAACAGCCTGCGCTTTATCAAAAGCCGTAGTGCACATGTCACCCACAACAAATTTATAGCGCTGTCCATGGTCGGCCAACGCTGTTTGTGCTCGTGCAACATCAGCAGACATTAATTCAATGCCCTGCACTGTGACTGCGCCAGGTGCACTTTGCCAATCAGCTGGCCAGCGGGGATCCGAGGCCATCGTATCTGCTGCTAGCATCCAGGCGCTGAACAGACCTTGGCCACACCCTATATCAACTACATGCGATCCTGAAGCTATTAAGCCGCGTTGCAATATTTCTTTAAAGACAGGGTCACCAGTCAACTTTCCTCTGGCAAAGTGCATGGCAAATTTGCCCGCTTGCACATAAGGCTTTACAGCCATATCAAAAAGTTGCTTTTCGAAGTTTGTCATCCTGAATTCAGTCAATATCGATACTTAATTATGCGGTATGCGCTAGAGAAACCGCATGAAAGCCTTTTTGCCGAAAGCTTTCTAACAACTTGGGCAAGACTTCCAGTATGACTGGCTGCCCTTGCAAGGTATATGCGCAATTACCATCGTGCAAAAGCAATATATCACCCGGAGCCAGATGCGTTTCCAATCTAGTTAGTACCGTTTTGACATTGGGAGTTACGGTGTCAAAACCACGACGTGTCCAAGTTGCAAGTCGTAAATTAAGGCTCTGCAAAACGGGGTCTAGTAGTGGATTGCGCAACCCCGCCGGGGCTCTGAAGTACTGCGGTGCTCTTCCAGTAGTTTGGGCAATGATATCTTGAGCTTGTGTGATTTCGCGGCGCAAAGTACCCATCCCCATCAACGAGAAATGGTGGCGATGCGCGTAGCTATGATTCTCAATCACGTGACCTCTACGTACGATTTCACGCGCCAGTGCAGGGTTGGCCTGGACTGCTTTGCCAATACAAAAAAAACTCGCCTTAGCGTTCCATGCGTCCAATATGTCCAGCACTGCGGGCGTTACATTTGGATTTGGCCCATCGTCGATCGTGATGGCAATGTGCCGCGCTGCTTTTGCATCCTCAGACAGCGTTAAAAGGTTAGCGCCCAACCAACGACTGCGCGGCCACAAACCTGCTGCCGTGAGAGCTGCATGGTTAATAAACAAGACCCCAGCAGCCCACGGCCAAGTGATGCCCCCACCGAGTGCCAAGGCTGCACCCAAATGCACTATCGCTGTTGCTTTTAAAGCAGGAGACGGCCTCCATTTACCTTGCGTCACGCTTAGCTTACCTTGCAGTTTTTTTGATCTGCTGCCAATTTTGGCAAAGGTGCGACATCAAGGAAATTAGTCCACAAGCGTTGCCACGTAGCCCAGTCGTGCCCCCCAGGGATCACAAAACTACGCTCTTTTGGCAGCACATCCGCTAATAGTTGGTTGGGCTTTTCAAACCGATCGCTGGCTCCGTACCCTATGTAAGCCTGCGGCATATTAGGACCCTTGGTTGAAAAGCCTTGTAGCCACCGCCATAGATCAATGTCCATGTTGCCCTGCACATCTGAAGACCATGCCTTTAGCCCACCTTGCCGTTGAATTTCCGCTGGTATATCTCTAGGGCCCATGTAGGGCGCCATAATGAAAAAACCGTCAACATCCGATGGCTTACTCATGCTGTACAAAAGCGTGCCGTAGCCCCCTAAAGAAATTCCCGCAAACCAGATTTTTTTGTACCCTTTGGCTCTTGCAGGAAGAACAATTTCATCCTCTAATCTCTGCACGATCTGTTGGTTTGTGAAATAGCCAATATGAGCATCTACAAGCTGAATGTCTGCATCTATATTGCGTTGTCGCAGGGCGGTAACAAACCCGTAGTCTTTAAAATCTTGTGGGCCATCATAAGCACCGGGTAGCAACACAACTAGCGTATTGGGGCGTACTGCACAGTCCAAAGTGTCATTAATTATTTTCATGGGCCCCTCGGTGGTCCGGTATGGCATGCAGGCTTGCACTCCTGCTAAAACGATGATGCAAGCGGCGCGCATTAAATATTTTGTCACAACACGAATTCCATGGCTAGTTTTGCACGGTCGCGTGCATTGTGGGCGGCTTTGCAAACGCGGCAGATAAGACCAAGGCTAGAAACGTTCCCATTCCCACGGTGAATCCAATGGCATTCATTACTGGAACCGAAGAAAATGCCAGTATCCCAAAGCCTAGTATGGTTGTGAGGTTAGCAAAAAATAATGAACACAGCATATTGTGGTCACTCGACGCAGAAGTGCTCGATGTACTTGTTCTGTTACGTTGATCAAAGAACAAAGCGTAATTGGAGCCAATCGCAATAACTAGCAACAAACCCACAAGATGCAGCAGACTCATGCTGCCCTTGAGTACCACAATGGTAGCTGCAACTATGACTACCGATGCCAATAAAGGCATAAAAACCCGTACCACGCGGTGCGCCGACCGTAGTACCAATACCAGCAATATGAGGATAGCAAAAAGTCCAGCGGCAGACAGAGTGATAGCCTCACGCAGATAAGCGCTGTACACGTCGCGCGCCTCATTCTTTAACTCAATCACGTATATGCCATTTTCTTTTGCTTGGCCTGTATCCGTCAAGACAGCATTAATCTTTTTAACGTCGATAGAGACTTGCGAGCCGTCGCGTACGGGCGCTTGCAACGCTATCAAAGCAGTCCAGGCGCTGGGGTTTTTCGTGCTTTGCATTAACAAAGACTCTATGCCCAAATTCATAGATGTTCCTTTGAGGCTGGACGGAAAGAGCAGTGGAGCAGTTTTAGCTGCAGCAACATCAAGAAAAAAACCGCTTAATTTATCGGGTTTGAGAGGCAAGCCTACCAAGGCTAGCGCAGCGTTACGCTGCAACTGGGCATCCGTTGGCAGATTTTCTTTGCGCGCAATTTGGGTGCGCTGGCTAGGCAAATAATTACTAGGCGCTTGGAACCCACTGAGATCGCCATTAGTTACCAATGGCTCCAATTTAGCCGCCACAGCCTCGCTTAACTGCAGCGCTTGCTCACTGCTCGTTGTCTGCAGAACAATCAATACACCAGCATCTGGTGCCCCCATATCGGCGCGCAGTTCAGAATCCAGCTGCTGCGCTACTTCTGGAACGGGACTTAAACCACCCAGTTCAGTACTCCACAATATATCCCAGCGCAAAGCCAAGAAAATTACTGCTACAGCAGCCAACAACACCAAAAATCCTTTGCAAAAGTATAAATTTTGTACTAATTTTGTCAACAAGAAACCCAGCCTCTTGGGTTGGCGAACTGCAAAATTATGCGGCACAAGCACCGGTAGAACAAACCGCGTCACTACAGCCGCGACGACGATACCCACTATGGAAAAAAGTCCCAGCTGCGCCAGCCCCGTAAAGCCTGATAACAGCAGAGTGCTGAAACCAAAGATTGACGTTATCACACCCAATCGGATGGTGCTCCAAAACGAAGAGGTAAATCCTTGCTTATCGCCTTGTCGATCACCTACTGCTAGCGCGCCCGTTCTAGGCGT
Organism: Polaromonas sp.; assembly: GCA_031386655.1. Taxonomy (GTDB): domain Bacteria; phylum Pseudomonadota; class Gammaproteobacteria; order Burkholderiales; family Burkholderiaceae_C; genus JAAFIP01. The sequence continues at coordinate 9,765 of JANNCO010000100.1, forward strand.
GTACTGCACAAAAAGATAGATGGCATAGTCCACTGCCTCACCGATCAAGGTAATACCAAAGCCTAGAGTCATTCCATGTACTGAAGAAAATCCTAATCCCACAGCAGCGATACCCGCTATGGCACCAGTAACCACAGGCAAGACACCTAAAAACAGAGTCACTACAGACCGATATATGAGCCATAACAGACTCAAAACTAACATAGTTCCAACAACAGACAGTCGCGCCGCTTCCGTTTTAATGGTGTCTCTGGCTTTCACTGCAAACACGCTGGGACCTGAATATTTCAGCTTGGCCTTACCGGCGGTTGGCCCCACTTGCGCTTTAGCTTGGATGAAACTCTGCTCTAGCGCAGTTTGCGCTGCTTGCTGTGCGTCTAGATCGGAGCCTTGCGCTGCAGTTTGCAGCAATATGAGCGCTCTGGTAAGTGATGCGTTCATCCATATGCCACCCGAATTTGCGGGCTGGTTTGCAGGAATTATCCGCTTAATAATTTCCAAAGACTCCCCGGTAGGATCACGTGCCAGCAGTGACTTACTGAACAAGCCTGTAGAACTACTCACCTCCGCCAAGGTGTCTTCTATGGCTTCTCGCAACCCTTTGACCGTCATACGGTCAGGTGTTATGCGTGGACTCAGTACATAACGATTGGCAAATATAAGTTCTTGATCTTTCTGGCTGGCATCTGTCTGTCCATTGCTTACATTTGAAAAGTTGTTGCTGGCTCTCAATATTTGCCCCATTGATGTCGAGAGCTGCGCCAAAACATTTTCTGGAACACCCTCGAGACCCACTATCAAAGAGCGCGATGCAAAGCCTTCACTAATTTGATCAATAAGTATTTGCTGCCTTGGAGAAGGGTCTCTAGGCAAAAAGGCCGACATATCTGCTGTAAATTTAGACTGGCTGACAAGAAATCCACAAATCAAGGAAAATGCAAGCCACAGCGCAATAGCGGGATGAAGTAGTTTTTTCATATTTAAGTGGCTATTTTATGGTCCACTTTACAGATTTAAGTCGCTAAATCCATTACATACGGAAAGTAAGCAAGATGACCGTGCAGAATTATTCAGATGTTGTCGTTATGGGGGGGGGCCTTGCAGGACTTACGCTGGCGCTCCAAGTTAAGCAAAAGCTACCGCATCTGAGCGTCACCGTCATTGAGCGCAGAGCGCATCCTGTGCCCCACGCGGCGCACAAAGTCGGGGAATCTTCGGTAGAAATTGGCGCGCATTACTTTGAAAAAATTTTAGGCCTCAAATCGCATTTAGACAGTGCGCAACTCAAGAAATTCGGATTTAGATTTTTCTTCTCAGACGGACGCAGTGATTTGCATAACGTCACGGAACTGGGCGCCAGCCATGTATTGTCAACCCCAAGCTACCAGCTGGATCGAGGCATTTTTGAGAACGAGCTTGCTAAATTGGCTCAAGAACAAGGCGTGGTCTTTTTAGATGACGCCGTTATTCGCAACTTTGTGGTGTCTGAAGACAATAGCCTTCATCAAGTGCATTTTGAAGTGAAAGGCTCGCCTGTACATGTGCAATCACGATGGTTATGTGATGCCTCTGGCCGCGCAGGACTGGTTAAGCGTAAGCTCAACCTAGCAGAACAAAACAGCCATGACGCCAATGCTATATGGTTTCGCATAGCAGACCGTATTGATATCAATGATTGGTCTTCAGACGAAACATGGCTTGACCGATGCACCCCCCGCAATCGCTGGCTTTCTACAAATCATTTAGTGGGGGAAGGTTATTGGGCTTGGTTAATCCCCCTGTCTTCGGGTTCCCACTCAGTAGGCATCGTTGCCGATGCAAAATTACATCCTATTGACCAAATCAATAGTTTTGAGAAAGCCATGGAATGGTTCAGAATACGTCAGCCTCAGCTGTATGAAGCATTGGATTCTCGCCGCGACAAACTGCAGGACTTTGCGTTTTTCAAGCGCTTTTCTTACGGTTGCAAAAAAGTTTTCTCGGGCACTAATCGCTGGGCTTTGACTGGCGAGGCTGGGCTTTTTCTTGACCCTTTTTACTCGCCAGGTAGTGATTTTATTGCCATTTCTAATACTTACATTACCGAGCTCATTGCTGTAGATCAAACTCAGGGTGCCACCTCGATGATGGCCGAAATTTACGAGCAAATTTATTTCTCCTTGTACCAAAATATGCTGACCTTGTATACGGATCAGTACAAAATCTTTGGTGACCCGGAAGTTATGCCAGTCAAGGTGATTTGGGACTACACCTACTACTGGGGTGTGATGTGCCAGCTGTTTTTCCAAAATAAACTAATTGACGTTGTGTGCATGGCGCGTATGCGCACTAAGCTTGCGGCCATTCAAGCTATCAACGTTGAAATGCAATTATTTTTGCGAGCCTGGAATCTGGTTAGCGCCAAACGCAATTCTCCTAAAATGCTAGACCAAGCCAGTTTGCCTTGGTTTGCGCAATTGAATAAAGAACTACGCGATGATTTGAATGACGCGCAGTTCATGGAACGTATTGATTCACAGTTGCAACAACTCCATGCGCTAGCAGCTGAGATAGTGGTAGCAGCACAAATGGACTATGTTGATCTGAATGCCGATAAGCTCATTGCGCTGCTGGACCCTGCTGCATACACGCTGGCGCAAAATCGTGAAGTACAGTTTTTATTCGGCAAGGTAGCCTAGAGTTTTTTTCCATAACCTGCAGTTTTGAAACACTATCTCATAAGACGCTGAATTTGTTTGCATCTATGGCGCGCTTGCTCAACACTATTGTCCGCCTGTTTAGGTCCTTTTATGAATATTTAGCGATGCTTTTGGGGCTTGGGTTCCTAGCGTTTTTATGTTCATTAGGATTGCCTTTAGCCATGTTACTACTGTGCTTGCCCGCTAAGATTCGCATTCCTTTAGGTCGCAAATTCATTAGTTGGACGCTAGCTGTTTATCTGTGGTTTTTAAAAGTTTTTTGTTTTGTCAGGATAAATGCTTGCGCGCTTGATTCGCTAAACACGCAGAGGCCTTTGATATTGATAGCCAATCATCCTTCGCTTTTGGATGCTGTTATTTTGTTATCCAGGCTACCGCATGCAACTTGTGTAATGAAAGCCAGCTTAAGACGCAACCTGCTTTTCGGGCCTATGGCTCGGTTATCTGGATACATCAGTAACGACGATCCAATGCAACTGACACGGCAAGCTTGCGACGAGTTGAACAATAGCTCAATTGTGATCATCTTTCCAGAAGGCACACGAACATTGATTACCCCCGTGAACACCTTCAGCCACACATGTGCACTCATCTCTGCTCGCTCTGGTGTGCCAATTCAGAGCCTGTTTATTGAGTTTAGTACCCAATACCTAGGCAAACACTGGCCTATATGGCAAAAACCCACGCTACCTTTGTGTATTAATCTACAGTTAGGGCTTAAATTCACTGCAGATAAGGACAGAATAGCTATGACCAAAAGGCTAGAATCTTATTATCGTGAAAATTTGAGTCGCCGATTGCCTCAAATTTTTTGAAATGGGAAGCGGAGACCTTTATGTTGCGCCAAGTTATTGATGATTTTTTGCTGATGCAAAGCGGTATTACGCCCGAAAAACTGGCCGACCCCAACCTTAAAATGGCCGATCTAGGACTGGACTCCTTAGGTATTGTCGAAATGCTTTTTGAAGTTGAGGACCGCTATGGCATCCATGTCAACGATGTGATGCAATTCCAAAGCATGACACTCAATGAAGTAGTTGCGCATATGGAACAAATCGTTTTGTCCAAAAACGGCGGTAAGTGGCCCGATGTAGCCGTGAATGAAAAATCACTTGCCTCGTCAGGTGCCTAGATTGCGCAAGGTCAGTATTCGAGGTATTGGCATGGTAACCCCGCTGGGGTTAACCAGTGCTGGCACCTTCGAAGCTGCACTGTCAGGCCGTAGCGCCATTGCTAGCGCGCCAATCTCTATCCTGAAATTACTGCCAGATGCACTGGCAGCCCAAGTATCGAGTGATTTTGAAATTGGTCAAACTAGAGCGGTTGCAGGCTTGGACAGGGCAACCCAGTTCGCATTAGCGGTAACACAAGAAGCACTCGTCGATGCGGGCTACCAAGCAACTGGACAACAAAAAACCCGTACTGGGGTTTATGTAGGCATTGGCATGGGCGGCGCGCACACCATTGACGCGTTGTATACCCGTTTTTTTGAACAGTTGCAGCGCGCCGCCGCAGAAAATCGTGACCCTACTATCATGCATCCGCTGGCAGTGCCTAGGATGATGGCCAACTCCGCTGCCGCTGCTATTTCCATAGCACATCAACTGCGAGGTCAAAGTTTTACATATTCTATTGCCTGCGCATCATCTGCAGTAGCGCTAGGCGAGGCCTATCGCGCGCTACGCCATGGTTACATAGATACTGCTATCGTGATAGGTACTGAAGCAATGTTGACCCCTGGCTCTTTCGTCGCTTGGAATGCACTACGCGTCATGGCCAAACCACGCGGGGATGCTGCGCATACCAGTTGTCGCCCATTCGACGCACAGCGTACGGGTTTTGTACTTGGTGAGGGGGCCGCGGCTCTCGTACTGCACGCTGAAGGTTCCGAACCCACTTGTAGCCGCAAGCCCTACGCCGAGCTTTGCGGCTACGGTACGACAACCGATGGTGTGCACATTACTCTGCCATCTGTTGATGGACAGTTGAATGCCATGAAAGCAGCACTTGCAGACTCAAACATGCCTGCTGACAGCGTCGGCTATCTCAACGCGCATGGCACGGCAACCACCGCCGGCGATGTGACAGAAACTCAAGCAATCAAATCTGCCTTCGGCCTTCACGCGCACAAGCTGGCGATCAGCTCTACCAAAGCAGTGCATGGACACTTAATTGGCGCAGGCGGGGCTCTAGAGTTCGCCATCAGCGTATTGGCCTTGGAGTCGGGCAACCTTCCTCCAACAGCGCATCTAGACAACCCTGATGCCGCTTGTGATCTGGACTTCATACCTCATACGGCGCGCCGCAATCTGAAGATTGACGCGGTAATGTCCAATTCTTTTGCGTTTGGCGGTACTAATGTATCTTTGCTGGCACGCAAATTTGACTATTCAATTGGATAACAGCCATGTCGGCATTTGCCAACTCCCTGCAGCTCGCCGTGTCGTCAGTTGCTGCTCAATCTAAAACCGCGAATCCACTAACCTCAGTACAAGATAACTCTTGCCTTGCACACATTACTTTTGGTTTGCAACCTTCACTGGGCAATACCCAAGGCGTTCGTCAACATATATATGCCAAGCCTCTTGCAGACACAACACTTAACCATACTGAGTTATGGTTAAGCAAGTTGCCCATAGGCATTCTGCAAACTCCTGAAATACGCTGCAATTACAACGACGATCTGCTTTTTGGCGTTATTGAAATACCAGAGTCCACTGATTTCACCCCTGGGCTACGCCCACTTGAGCGTGCAACGCAAAGCGCCTACAGGCAACTATTTGAAGTTCTAGAAAAATACGACTATCCCTATTTGTGGCGTGCATGGAACTATATTCCTAACATCACAGGTCTGGAAGACGGGCTAGAACGTTATCAACAGTTCAATGCTGGCAGGCAGCGAAGCTTCTCAAATGCCGCGCGCAGCGTGACGGGTAATGTGCCTGCAGCTTGTGCGCTGGGCGTACATACGGGACCACTGAGCGTGGCTTTTCTAGCAGGTCGTAGTCCAACCATACCTATCGAGAATCCGCGCCAAGTCAGCGCCTACAATTACCCCAAGCAATATGGGTTGCGTAGCCCTACATTTTCTCGCGCCAGTTTGGCAAATCTGCACCAACAAGAGCTACTCTTCATCTCGGGTACGGCAAGTATCGTAGGACACCAGACGCTGCACCTAGGTGATGTGCACCGCCAAACACTTGAAACCTTGCAAAATTTACAAGCTGTACTGGATCAAGCTAATTTACTCAGCCAAGGGCAAGCTCCTTACCGTTTGCAAGATCTCAATTTGCGTGTGTACGTGCGCCATGAAAAAGATGCCCAACTTATTCAAAACTTGGTAGATCAGCACATAGATTCTGGAGCACAGGCTATTTACATCAAAGCAGATATTTGTCGCAAAGATCTAGATGTTGAGATAGAAGGCATCGCGTGGCAAACTATTAAACCAATACCTGCAGCCCCTACTTCCAGATGAATACCTTACGCCATTTCATACAAATCGTCTGCACACTGTGCGCTTTAGTGGTTAATCCTTTAGCTAACGCTCAAACACAGGCATCTGGCCCTGAAGCACCTAAAACAGAGCTGGGGCTTGGCCTGGCAGTTTTGCACTTTCCCGCTTACCGAGGCTCAGATCAAACCAGTGTTTTGGTGCTGCCTGTGCCCTATATCGAATACCGTGGAGACTTTTTTAAAGCCGATAGGCAAGGGCTTCGCGGTGACATTTTCAACTCTGATCGTGTAGAGCTGTCAATCAGCCTATCGGGCTCACCACCTACCAAAAGCGACGGCATCACCCTGCGCAGGGGAATGCCCGATTTGAATCCGTCGGTAGAGCTGGGGCCGCAGCTTAATATTCTGCTAACGCCGCCTGAAGATAAAGCTATGACGTTGAAATTGCGACTGCCTATACGTCAGGGCATTACGCTTGAGAGTAAACCACGCGATGCTGGTTTAACTTTCTCACCCAATTTGAATTTAGATATCTCCAATCCATGGGGCCTCTCTGGCGGGAATCTTGGCTTCTTAGTGGGTCCGATTTTCACCAGCAAAAAACAAAACGACCTTTTCTATACTGTTACCCCTGCTTACGCCACCACGATGCGCCCCGCTTACCAATCACGCAGCGGCTACGCAGGAGCGCAGTTCTTGGTATCGTTAAGCCGTAAGATGGGTAATATATGGGTTGGTTCGTATGTGCGGTACGACAATCTGCGAGGCGCTGTTTTTGCAGATAGCCCGCTGGTAGCTACAAGCAATTTTATTACTGCAGGGTTTGCTGTGAGTTATGTATTTGCCAAGTTTTGATACCTTATGGTCAGAATATCATGTCGATTAACGACCAGCATGTGTCCATAGAAAACAATATGGTGAATATTGACTATCCAATCTGTTTGGATGCACATGCCATCGCACAGTTTATTCCGCATCGTGATGCCATGCTGTTCGCAAGACAGGTAACGGTGTTAGCGCACGACCATTACACGGGCGAAGCTGTGTGGGAAGCTGATTCTTTTGTTTTTAAAGGACACTTTCCAGGCAACCCTATCGTGCCGGGTGTCATGATTATCGAAGCAGCGGCGCAAATTGCAGGCGCAGGGCTGCGTGCAGGCGACCCGAAAGCCAGAAACAGTCAACTTGGCAATGTTGGTGTACTGCTAGCTGTGCGGAAATGTTTTTTTCGCAAACCTGTTACACCACGCATGAAGTTGTTTTTTGACCTTCATACCCGTGAACTGGCTGACGATACTGCGAACGTGACGGGTGAGGTCAGCTGCGAACAAGGCCGTGTTGCCAGCTTGGAGTTCACTTTTTCACAGACTTCCATTGAACGTCTTCTGGCGAGCACATGAAATCCACTAGCTCTGATTCCAGGTGCCACTGGTGCGCGCAATTAGCATCACGGTTTATGCGGTTATGGTTTTTTAAATCTACGGGTACCGCTTTGTTCATGGTGATGTTTTTTCACAGCTATTTCGCACTGCTCAAATCTCCAGCGTTTCCTGTCACCATCATGTCAACCACATGGGTCGACGATTGGCTTGTTTTTTGGGCACCCGCTTTTTACATGTACGCTTCATTGTGGGTGTACACAGCATTGGTGCCTGCACTGCAACCTAGTTTTTTGAGACTGGTGGCATATGGGTGTGGCATTGGTGCACTGTGCCTTACTGGGTTGCTCACGTTTTTATTTTTCCCCACTGCAGTACCCTTTACGGCTTCTGCGCCATGGTTTCAAGATCCAACTGTGTCTATATTGCGCAAAATAGACTTGTCCGGAAATGCCTTCCCTTCATTGCATGTAGCCACCGCTGTATTTACTGGCATGTCACTGCATAGACTGCTGCGCGAAATGCAATGTCCAAGATGGCTGCGCATAATCAACTGGCTTTGGTGCTTGCTCATAGTTTATTCCACCATGGCTATCAAACAGCACGTTATGTGGGATGCAGTAGCGGGCGTTTTTTTAGGATTGCTGTTTGGTTTGCTGTATCCGCAACTTGAAAAGCGCCTGGTAGAAACATGACCTGCAAGGACGATCTAAGTTATCTTTGTTGCAGCCAAAAGCGCTTCTAATTTTGTCTTGGCTGCGCCCGATTCAATGGCACTGCGTGCTGCGTGAACTCCGTCTTTCATAGACACCACGACGTTAGCGGCGTACAGGGCTGCCCCCGCATTGAGCATGACGATATCTTTAGCCACTCCAGTTTGATTGTTCAGCACACCCAGCAGCATGACCTTGGATTGTTCAGGCGTGTTCACGCGCAAAGCACGGTTGCTGGACATTTGGAAACCGAAATCTTCAGGGTGAATTTCGTACTCGGTGATTTCACCATTTTTAAGTTCACCCACCAAGGTAGCTGCACCCAGGCTGACTTCGTCCATACCATCGCGTCCGTAGACTACCAGGGCATGCTCAGCACCCAAGCGC
>JANNCO010000102.1:0-1922 GCA_031386655.1 Polaromonas sp.
GCGCTTGGGGTGGACAACGCAGCGGCATAAAGGGGGAGCCCGCAGGGCGGAGGACAGCCGCGGAGTTGTGCACGCCAAGTGCCAAGGCGTGCACAGAACTGACGTTGAAGGCACGCTAAGCGTATTCTGAGGCCTGTTTTCAGAGTATTTTAGGCCGCTAACCCAAGTAAATACTGCTCAAGCAGCTATGAAATCTATAGTAAAGTGATGCATCAACACAGCTGCCATACAGTTGCCAGATCAACGCGGCAAGTCGCTAAACCCCATCAAAAATTCATCCACTGATCGTGCGGCTTGGCGGCCTTCGCGGATGGCCCAGACGACTAAGCTTTGGCCACGGCGCATGTCGCCTGCAACGAACACTTTGGGCACGTTGGTGGCGTAACCGCCGGTAAATTCGGTGCTGGCTTTGGCGTTGCCGCGGGCGTCTTTGTCGATGCCAAAAGCATCTAGCACGCTGCCCACGGGGCTGACAAAACCCATAGCCAATAGCACCAAATCGGCTGCAATGGTCTCCTCAGACCCTGCCACTTCGGTCATCTTGCCGTTTTTAAACTCTAAACGTACGGTTTTCAGGGCTTTGACTTTGTTTTTGTCTTTACCCTCGCCTGCGATAAATTCTTTGGTGGCGATAGCAAATTCACGCTCACAACCTTCTTCGTGGCTTGATGAGGTGCGCAGCTTGGTGGGCCAGTAGGGCCAGACCATGGGTTTGTTCTCGTGCTCGGGGGGCATGGGCATCAGCTCAAACTGGGTGACGCTGACCGCGCCGTGGCGGTTACTGGTGCCTACGCAGTCGCTGCCGGTGTCGCCCCCGCCTATAACTATTACGTGTTTGCCATCGGCACGCAGCTGGTCGTTGTGCTTTTAGCCAGCATTAAAATTATTTTGCAGCGGCAAAAATTCCATCGCAAAATGCACACCTTCCAGGTCGCGGCCAGGTACGGGCAGGTCGCGGCTTTGCTCGGCACCGCCGGTCAAAATGACAGCGTCGAAGTCTTTTTGCAGTTGCTCCGGGCTGATGGTTTCTTTGGCCCAGTTAATGACTTTGCTGCCTTTGTCCAGGGCCGCTACCATCACGCCGGTTTTAAAGGTGACGCCTTCGGCTTGCATTTGCTCTACACGGCGGTCGATATGGATTTTTTCCATCTTAAAGTCGGGGATGCCGTAGCGCAGCAGGCCACCCACGCGGTCGTTCTTCTCGAACAAGGTCACATCATGCCCTGCGCGGGCCAGTTGCTGGGCTGCGGCCATGCCTGCGGGGCCACTGCCGACAATGGCAACTTTTTTGCCTGTTTTGTGCTGTGCTACTTGCGGCTTGACCCAACCCTCAGCCCAAGCGCGGTCAATGATGGCGTGCTCAATCGACTTGATGCCCACGGCATCGTCGTTGATGTTCAGCGTGCAGGCTGCCTCGCACGGTGCGGGGCAAATGCGGCCGGTGAACTCTGGAAAGTTATTAGTGCTGTGCAGCACGGTGATGGCGTTTTTCCAGTCGCCTTGAAACACCAAATCGTTAAAGTCGGGAATGATGTTGTTCACCGGGCAGCCGTTGTTGCAAAACGGCGTGCCGCAGTCCATGCAGCGTGCGCTTTGCGTTTTGGCGTCCACATCGGACAAACCGATGACAAACTCTTTGTAGTTTTTCACGCGCTCGGGTACCGGCTTGTAGCCTTCTTCAACGCGTTCAAATTCTAAAAATCCGGTGGCTTTTCCCATGGTGCTTTACTCTTTAGGGTCAATGTTAATTTTAATTACTATTAATTTAATAGCTGCTTGAGCAGGTTTTACTTGGGTTATAAGCCTAATAAGCTTATAAAAAGGCTTGTAAAGCTGGCCTGCGAACGATGTTTATGCAACCGCCTTGGCAGCCTGCGCAGCCTTAGCCGCCATCTCGCCCAACGCGCGCTTGTACTCCAGCG
>JANNCO010000105.1:0-7364 GCA_031386655.1 Polaromonas sp.
GTTTTGCCTGCGGCAATCAGCTGCTGCACGGCTTGGTCAACGCGCCCGCTGCTGTACAAACTGCTCTCCAGGTAATAGTTGTCAAACTTCACGCCAAAGGCCTTAAGGTCAAGGTCTTGCTCGTGGCGCAGGTAAGCCACAGCAAATTGGCGAATGCTGTCCAAGTCGTCTATGTTGCCGCTGGCTGTGAAACTGCGGTCATCGGCCATGACGGTTTTGCAGGCTAGAAAATCTGTGGCAATGTCGGCAATATAGTCACCGTTATAAAAGCCTTTGCTCAAAGGATTGTCCGGGTCAGTAGGCCAGCAAGCGTCGCCTGGTTTGAAACCCTTGGCCCGCAGCTGCGTCGACTTGGCCAAAGTGGCAATCTGTACACCTGCATCGTTGTAGTAAAACTCGCGGTGCACCTGCCAGCCTTGGGTAGCCCATAAATTGCAAATCGAGTCGCCCAGCGCTGCTTGGCGGCCATGCCCTACGTGCAGTGGCCCGGTAGGGTTAGCCGAGACAAACTCAACCATCATCTTCTGGCCGGTGTTTTTTTGGCTGCCGTAGCGGTCAGCTTGCGCCAACACCTCGCGTACTACCTGCTGTTTGGCTTCGGGTTTCAAACGAATATTGATAAACCCAGGGCCGGCAATCTCGAGTCCGGCTACCCAGTGGCTGAACTGGGCATTCGCCATCAATTTATCTTGCAGCGTTTGCGCTAAGGCACGTGGATTTTGCCCCAGTGCTTTAGCCAGCTGCATAGCGGCAGTGCAGGCAAAATCGCCATGCTCAGCAACTTTGGGCGACTCTAGCGCCGCGCGCTGGCCCGCGCCTGGGCTAAGAAGCTCTAATTCGCTGGCCAGGGCGGCCAGCAGTTGTTGTTTGACCAATTGCATGGTGTGATTTTACGGGCTTAGGCCCGGTCAAATCCAAAAGCTGCCTTTGATTAGGAACCGATGCGCAAAAGGGTGCTTCTAGCGTGCGGCCATGCCGTCAAAACACGTCGTGGTGACCATGTCTAATATTTGCTCAGGGGTGTATTGACCGCTGACTTTCAAAAACTCCAGCACGGGGTCGCAAGCACGCGCGTACAGCGTGTACAGCACCACCAAAGCGGGCAACTTTTGGGTAATGTGGCCCGATTTCTGCGCCGCCTCGATCCAGCCGCCCAGTGTGTCGCTGATCTCCATCAAGCTGTCTACGTAGCTACGGTGACCAGTGAGCGTGGCGCGCAGGCTAGAGTTTTGGCTGGGCAAGTTGGGCATTTGCCCGGCTAGCTTGAGCTGCATCATCCAGCGTGCGGCAGTTTTCAACTTGTCAATATCTGACAGCTTGGGTGATATGGAGCCCATAAATTCGCGCGCACGCTCCATCATCCGCACCATGGCGGCGGCAGCCAAATCTTCTTTGCTGGGAAAGTGTTTGTACAGCGAGGCTTTGGCAACACCCACTTCGGCGGCCACCTCGTCTACCGTCATGGCGTCAAAGCCTTTGTTGGCCAGCATGCTGTTCACCACGTCAATGATGGCCTCTTCCCGAGCTAGCAGCATTTGCTGTTTAAAACTAGGTTTGGCATTAGTGTTAGTGCTAGCCAGGGCAGACGCCTTGGCTGCGCCAGCACCCGCATTCTTGCGACCTGCGCTTTGGGTGCGTAACCCCGCAGAAGCTATTGAATCAGCTTGTGCACGCGGCAGGGCTGTGTCATGGCCGGGTGCGCGTTCGCGCGAACTGAGTGGGGTGGGAGCCATATTGGACGGTACCTATTAGTTATCACCTATTTTACGGAAAAGTCACAAACTAATCAAATGAATCATTGTGTAACTTATTCGTTTTATTAATTACCAATTAGTATTTATTTAGAATTGATGGTATATTTGTTTGCGGATAAGTCTGAAGCCGATTACCACCGCACATTTTTTTTGGTGTTGGCAATTTTTTAACAAAGAGAGACCACTATGAAACGTCAATTCTTGAAATTAGCACTAGCAATCAGCGCGGCATCTATATTAGCCGCATGTGGCGGTGATGATGACACGCCAGCAGCGCCAGCACCTACCAAAAATATTGTTGAGCTTGCTGTGGCTACCCCGGCACTCAGCACCCTAGTGACGACCGTTAAAGCGGCGGACTTGGTTACCACTTTAAGTGGTCCGGGGCCATTCACGGTCTTTGCACCTACAAATGATGCATTTGCAAAAATTCCTGTTGCAGCATTAAATGATTTGTTGCTGCCAGCTAATCAAGCAACGCTAAAAAATATTTTGACGTACCACGTTGTCGAAGGCAAAGTGCTCAAAGCAGACATCAAGCCACTGCCGTTCAGTGCAACCGCAGCGCAAGGTGGAAAGTTTAGTATCGATGTTGTTGGTGCTGATATCGTCATCACTGATGCAAAAGGCCTCAAATCGAAAATAGTCACTACCGATATTTTGGCAACAAACGGTGTTGTTCACGTCATTGACACAGTGCTCACGCCTTAATTAAAGTTTGGAATACCAGCATTTTGCTGGTTTCTTTTTGTAGTAGGCGCATTGCCTGTTTTTAGTTTTTAAAGGAAATCACCATGAAAAAATCTCTCATTACCCTCGCATTAGGTCTAGCCATGTCGGCTGGCGCTATGGCACAAGACATTGTCGATGTGGCCATCAAAGCGGGCAGCTTCAAGACTCTGGTCACCGCAGTGCAAGCTGCTGGCCTGGTAGACACGCTCAAAGGCCCAGGCCCATTTACTGTGTTTGCACCCACCGACGAAGCTTTTGCCAAAGTGCCCAAAGCTACACTAGATGCGTTGCTCAAAGACAAGGCTGCTTTGACCAAAGTGCTGACTTACCATGTCGTAGCTGGCAAGGTCATGGCAGCTGACGTGAAGGCAGGCAAAGTCAAAACCGTGCAAGGCCAGGAACTGACCGTTAAAACAGATGGTGGCGTGATGGTTGACAGTGCCAAAGTCACTGCCACCGACATTGCCGCCAGCAACGGTGTGATCCACGTGATAGACACCGTAATGCTGCCAAAGTAATCCAGTAGACATACAGCTTGCGCTGTACCAGCTAACAAAAAAGCCTCTAGGATGCAATGCGCGTCTTAGAGGCTTTTTAACTGTCATTTTTACAGTCATTTGGGCTGTTAACCCAAGTAAATACTGCTCAAGCAGCTATGAAATGCATAGCGTAGGCAAATCGCTGGCAATGCGCCTTAACTGTCCTTAAGCCGCATTGAGCCAGTAACCGGCGTTAAACGGGCTGGACATACGCAGCGCCAAAGGCGACACATCGACCAGCTTGTCGGTAGGCATTTTCTCGGGTGCCTCAGCGCCTTCGATTAGCTCTATTGGCGCTGCAACTTTACCGTCAGAGGCGCGTGCCACGGCAAACGAGTAAAAACAGCGAAACGGAATTTTGCGATCGCCCCAGTACTCTGACACGTCACGGAAGATGTCGATCAGCTGCTCGCGTGCTTCTTTGTCAAACTTTACATTGGCAGGTATGTATTCCAGCACCACTATAAAGCCAGGCTGCTCGCCTGACTTGTGCAACGGATCTGTCATCGAGTCGTACAAGGCGTCGTAGTTTTTACCAAAATGCGCTGGCAGTTTAAACTGTGCGGCAATAGTGTCGAGCACGTCTTGCTTTGACTGGGCGTCACCCAGGCTGGCATATAAAAAATGGTGTCCCATTTCAGTGGCGGCGGCTTGCAGGTCGGCCACGCGGTGCGCGCGGATCGACTGAACGATATTACTTTTCACGGTACGAAGTGGCATGGTGCGCTCCGCTTTCTATTCACAAAAATTACAAAAAATTAAACCCTGGCCGCATGCGGCGCTTTTCTCACACTAGCAGCTTGTAGCGCATCACGGGGTGATGCGCTTGAAACTTGCGTAATGGTCATCAGAGTAATAACAGGCTTCCGGCTGCGCCGGTTGACTGCCACCACACACAATTCTCTTGGCGCCACGGTTGCGCGCGTACGGCGTTTTTACCGTGTACTCACGGTAGTAGCCGCGTTTTTGCGCAGGTAAATTGCGCTCGCGGTTACCAAACACGGTACCGTCTTTGTCGTAGGCAAAAGGCCCACCCTTCAAAATCAGCTCGTACGTTTCGCGGCCCTGCCTAGGCAAATCCGCCAGTGCCACTGTCTGGCTTGCCGACTGGGCGGGTAACGCCTCTTTGGCCAAACTTTCTGTGGGTGCTGCCAGTGTGACAAAAAACACTGCAGCCCACAGAGCCACCGTAGCTTTTGCACCCGTTGCGTTCAATGCACGGGCGTGTTTCACAATGCTGTTCCAAAACATAAACATACTTGCCAGTTTTATAAGATAACTAATATGGGCGCAGTAGACAGGTGTCAGCGACCAACAGAATCGATCATAAACACAAGTCAAAAACAAGCGTCAGACCCAAAAAGTTACGGGTTAACCCGTGATTCCAAGCTGTCTATTGTCGTGGAAATCACAACAAAACGCAAGCGTTCGCACGCCGAAGGTTCAAGCGAACTAAAGATTTAGAAGGCAAATACACTTAAAAAGTTAGCGCTCGCTCTAGTTTTATGCTTTACCGCACGGCATTAGCGTCAGCTACGGTCAAAGCTGTCATATTCACAATACGCCTGACCGTGGTGCTGGCCGTGAGAATGTGCACAGGCGCGGGGCATCCTAGCAACACGGGGCCGATGGCGATATTGCCACCCGCAGCGGTTTTAAGCAGGTTGTAGCTGATATTGGCGGCGTCAATATTGGGGAGCACCAATAAATTGGCCTCGCCTGCCAAGGTGCTGCGCGGCATGATGCTTTGGCGGCTGGCGGCGTCCAGCGCCAAATCACCGTGCATCTCACCGTCTACTTCTAGCCAAGGTGCTTGGCTTCGAAGCAGCTCCAGCACAGCACGCATTTTCAGTGCGCTGGGTTGGTTGCTGGAGCCAAAATTACTGTGTGACAGTAACGCGGCCTTGGGGTGTATGCCAAAGCGCTGCATCTCGTGTGCCGCCATGATGGTGATCTGCGCCAGCTCTTGGGCGCTGGGGTCGTAGTTGACATGCGTGTCCACCAAGAACACCTGGCGGTCGGGCAGCAGCAATCCATTCATGCAGGCATACACCCGCGTACCTGAAGGCATCAGCTGATGGGTGTCTTGGGGCGCAGTGGCTGCTGTCGCTGTAGCCTGGCCCAGCACTTGGTCGATGTAGTGCAAGTGCAGCGTGGTGGTGCCCCACGTACCGCAAATCATGCCATCTGCGTAGCCTTTGTGCACCATCATCGCGCCGATCAAGGTCAGGCGGCGGCGCATTTCGATTTTTGCGATTTGTTGCGTTACGCCTTTGCGCTCGGTCATGTGGTGGTAGGTTTGCCAAAAATCGCGGTAGCGGTCGTCTTTCTCGACGTTGACAACATCGTAGTCCGTGCCTGCCGCCAGCCGCAGCCCAAATTTTTCTATGCGCTCGCTGATCACGGCCGGGCGGCCAATCAGCGTGGGCCGCGCGAGGCCTTCGTCTACCACGATCTGGCAGGCGCGCAGCACGCGTTCTTCTTCGCCTTCAGCGTACACCACACGCTTTTTAGTGGCTTTTTTAGCCGCCGTAAATATGGGCTTCATAGTGGTGCCCGACGCATAGACAAAACTTTGCAAGCGCTCGCGGTACGCGTCCATATCAGCAATGGGCCGCAGTGCCACGCCACTCTCAAAGGCGGCTTGGGCCACAGCCGGTGCTATCTTCATCATCAAACGCGGATCAAACGGCTTGGGGATCAAATACTCTGGGCCAAACGCCAGCGCCTCGCCTGCGTACGCCGCGGCTACTACCTCGCTTTGCTCGGCCTGCGCCAGCTCGGCAATGGCGTGCACCGCTGCAATTTCCATCTCTAGTGTGATGGTGGTGGCACCACTGTCCAGTGCACCCCGAAAGATGTACGGGAAACACAAAACGTTGTTCACTTGGTTGCAATAGTCGGTGCGGCCCGTGGCGATGATGGCATCAGACCGTACGGCTTTTACTTCTTCGGGCAAAATTTCGGGGTTGGGGTTGGCCAGTGCCAAGATCAGCGGCCTGGCCGCCATTTTCTTGACCATCTCGGGCTTGAGTACACCACCTGCAGACAACCCCAGGAAAACATCAGCGCCTTCAATGGCTTCGCTCAAAGTGCGCGCGGTAGTTTTTTGGGCAAACTGAATTTTGTCTTCGTCCATCAGCTCGGTGCGGCCTTCGTAGACCACGCCGGCCAAATCGGTGACAAAAATATTCTCACGCGGAATGCCCAGCTTGAGCAGCAGCCCCAGGCAGGCCAGTGCTGCGGCGCCCGCACCGCTGGTGACCAGCTTGATTTTTTGAGGGTCTTTGCCCACCACTTTCAAACCATTCAAAATCGCCGCGCCCACCACAATAGCCGTGCCGTGCTGGTCGTCATGGAACACGGGAATATGCATGCGTTCGCGCAGTTTGCGCTCAACATAAAAGCAATCAGGCGCTTTGATGTCTTCTAGGTTAATGCCGCCAAAAGTGGGCTCTAGTGAGGCAATGATGTCGACCAATTTGTCCAGGTCGTTTTTCTCGTTAATCTCGATGTCAAACACATCAATGCCGGCGAATTTTTTGAACAAGACCGCTTTGCCCTCCATCACCGGCTTTGACGCCAACGGGCCAATGTCGCCCAGGCCCAGCACGGCAGTGCCGTTGGTGATAACGGCTACCAAATTACCGCGCGCCGTGTATTTGAAAGCGTTGTTGGGGTCTTTGACAATCTCCTCACACGGCGCTGCCACGCCGGGGCTGTAGGCCAGTGCCAGGTCGTGTTGGTTAATTAATTGCTTGGTAGCCCCAATGGCAATTTTGCCGGGCGTGGGGAATTCGTGGTATTCCAGTGCAGCGCGGCGCAGCTCGGCGCGTTTTTCTTCGGTGTTGCTGGAAGCGGTATCGGTCATTGGTGGCATGGAGTCTCCAACTGCCAGCATGCGCGCCATCCAAATGTGGCATTCGACGTGTCAGTTTTATCAAGGTGAGCGATTGTAGTCCTGCCACCGCGATAACCCCAGCACATAAATATGCGTAAAAGGCATCATCAGATATGACTTTTTGGGTGATGTGTCGCGTACTTGGCTTGTCTTTCTTTGTCGTGTACGGGAGCTGATCGGCGGCGTATTCAGCATCAAAGCTGTCCCCGGGAACTGTGTAGTCTTGTACTGGAGCTGGCAGACGGCGTACTCAGCAACAAAGCTGTCCTCCATGGCGGCCTATGGCCGCCTACTCCCCCTTTATGCCGCTGCGCTGAGTACACCACCTGCCAGCTCTTGTGAACATGGTGGGCGATCTATCGCTTACTTACTTACAAACATACTTGCTTGCTTGCTTGCTTGCCTACCTTATCCGCTGCGCTGAATGCACCGCCTGCC
>JANNCO010000176.1:0-3853 GCA_031386655.1 Polaromonas sp.
GATTTTGGCGGCATACGGGGCAAAGTCTTTGATGCGGCCCAGTGGGTGCAGCTCGTCGCCCACGACGCTGATGTCGCTGCGCTGCACACCCAGCTGGCGTTTGGCCTCGCGCAGCACAGCCTGGCCAAAGCTGTAGTCTTGGCCTATCAGGTAGGCAGACTTGACGCTTTTGTCGTCTTTTAAAACCTCCATCAGCGCAGCCATGCGCATGTCGGCGTGGGCGTCAAACCGGAAATGCCACGGACTGCATTTCTCATTGGTCAGTATGGGGTCAACAGCGGAGTAGTTTAAAAACAGTACCTGCTTGGCGGGCTCGCGTTCGTTGTGTTTATTTACCGCGTCAATCAACGCTGCCGCTACCGCAGAGCTGTTGCCTTGGCAAATGATTTGCACGCCATCGTCAATGGCCGCGCGCAGGCTGGACAGCGCCTCTTCTACCTGGCCTTTGCTGTCGTAACGCACCAGCTCCAGGCGGCGCACATCGGGCACGCTTTTCACGGGGCAATTACCCGGTCCTGCGCACTGGCTGGCATCCATGCGCAAGGTAGCCAGCTTTACGCCACCGCGCGTGTTGACGCGTTCGCAAGCCCACAGCAAGTTGCGGAACACAGCCTCGCCTGTGTTGCCAAACGCACCGCTCAGGCCTTCGATCATCGCTATCTTAATAGTAGCTGTTTGAGCAGAATTTACCTGGGTTAGAGCATCAAAAGGCTTTAAAAAGTAGCTTGATATGGCTACTACACTTAAGTTTTTCAATACCCCACGGCGAAATTTATTCATTGCGATCATTCCCTTGAAAACACGCCGCATGTCTGCAGATACAGGCCATGCGGCAAACGCCCTGCGCTAATAATGGCGCAGCAGCAAAGCCGCGAAGTGTATAGGAGTTCTCACTATGTTTTATGCAACCACCCCTGCTGGCAATTTACACCGCGCTGCACGTTACGGTTATGCGCCTGCTGCTTTCTTCAATAGCAGCCCAGCAGATGCCACCACACCTGCGCCGAACAAAAGTGTTCGTGTCGACAGTGACGACACCAGCGTTACTTTGTCACTAGACGTGCCCGGTTTGGCCAAAGAGCAATTGACCATTGCGATTGAAGGCGATGTAGTGCGCATTGAATCCAAAGCCGATGCACCCCGCAGCTTCAAAGCGGCTTACCAGTTGGCAGCTGACATTGACACTGCGGCCAGCCAAGCCCAGCTGGAGCATGGCGTGCTGACGCTCAAGCTAGGCAAGCTGGTACCCGTCAGCCGCGAGACGGTGCTGGCGATCAGCTAATAGCGATCAGCTAACCCAGGCTAAGTGAGTGGCCTGCGGGTCGTGCACCAGCACGCTGCAGATGCGCACATCTGTGTGCATCTGCGTGCAACCACACGAACTTGCACTACGCACTGTCAATAGCGTCCAGCGGCCAACGCGGCTTCACGTCAAACGTGTAGTCCGTGCGCAGCTGGGCGCAGCCGGCTTGCCAGCGCATGGCAGCTGCCATGGCAATCATCGCGCCGTTGTCGGTGCACAGGTGCAGCTCGGGGTAGTGCACACGCACGCCCCGCTGTGCGCAAGCCGCGTTAAGCTGCTGGCGCAGCGAAATATTAGCCCCCACACCACCTGCAACCACCAGGCGTTGCAGCCCTGTGTGCTGTAACGCTTTGAGCGATTTTTTTACCAGCACTTCGGTAATGGCCGCTTGCGTGCTGGCTGCCATGTCTGCGCGGGCTTGGTCCGTCAAATTCAACAGTAAATCAGCGCGCACCCGTGCACCTTCGGGCACGTCAGCTACCAAGCGTTTGATTTGCGTCAGCACCGCGGTTTTAAGCCCCGCAAACGAAAAATCCAGGTCTCTGCTGTGCAGCAGTGGGCGCGGCAGTTTGTACGCCGCCGGGTCGCCTTGCGCGGCCAGCTGGGCCAGCGCGGGCCCGCCAGGGTAGCCCAGGCCCAGCAGCTTGGCTGATTTGTCAAACGCCTCGCCCGCGGCGTCGTCAATCGTCTCTCCCAGCATCTGGTAGTGGCCCACATTGTTCACCCGCATCAGCTGGGTATGCCCACCCGAGACCAGCAGCGCCACAAACGGAAACTGCGGTGGGTCAGCGCTTAAAAAAGGTGACAGCAAATGCCCTTCAAGGTGGTGCACGCCCATCACCGGCTTGCCCCAAGCTGCGGCCATTGCGCATGCAGCACCCGCACCCACCAGCAGCGCACCTGCCAAGCCCGGCCCACGGGTGTACGCTACACAATCAATAGCTGCTCCAGCAGTATCTGCGGCCTGCAAGACCTCTTTGGTTAATGGAATGATGCGCCTGATATGGTCGCGGCTGGCCAGCTCGGGCACCACGCCGCCATAGGCTTGGTGCATGGCAATTTGGCTGTGCAATGCCGCAGACAGCAGCGTGGGCACGCCAGCCCCTTCACGTAGCAGGCCGGCTTGCACCAGCGCTACACCTGTTTCGTCGCACGAAGATTCAAAACCTAAAACAATCATCACATTCCTGAAGTTGGCTCGATTTTTGCACATAACGCGCAGATGAAAACTTCACCCACTGCCGATGCACCTATCGCGGCTGCTATTGCGCACCAGCAGTGTGCTGCGCCAGCACGGGTTGCGGCGCGGCCAGTGCGTTCTGATTTACGCATAGTTGTGGTCGCCCCTGAATCGCTTACACCTGACGCTGCTGACCAGCTCGCTACCCAAGAGGCCGAGCGCTCACGCCAGCTACGCATTGGCCTGCTGGAAAGCGGCTACAACCTGATTGCGGTGCTGCCTGCAGACGGCTTTTTAGAACAACGCATCGCCCAGTTGCAGCCCGACATGGTGATTGTGGATGCCGAAAGCGATGCACGGGATGCGCTGGAGCACGTAGTGGTGGCCACCCGCAACGCGCGGCGACCGATTGTGATGTTTACCAACGACAACGACACCACGCACGTTAAAGACGCTGTGGCTGCTGGTGTATCGGCCTACATCGTGGCCGGGTTAGCGCCCGAGCGTATACGCCCTATTTTGGACGTAGCGATGGCGCGGTTTGAACATGAACAAAGCCTGCGCCGTGAGCTGGCCGATGCCAAAGGGGAACTGCAAGAGCGCAAGGTGATTGACCGCGCCAAGGGTTTGCTAATGCAGCGCCAATGCCTTACCGAGCAAGCAGCCTATGACAAGCTGCGCAAAACAGCGATGGACAAGGGATTAAAACTGTCCGATGTAGCGCAGCGTATGCTGGACGTGGCAGATTTATTAGCTTAATATGTGCGATGGGTTCACAGACCTATTTTTAGACTATTTTTAGCCTGTAACCCAACTGAAACCTGCTCAAGCAGCTATGGTATTCATAGTATCTACGTAACTTTCACCATGTGCACCAACAAAGTGCAAAGCACTTGGCACAGATCTAGCTAACAACATTACAAGGTCATAGACGACCCACTGGTTCCCTAGCCTGCGCAACGGCGCGCCTGCATACGAACCATCCTAGAACGAAGGCGTTCTCGGCGCAAACAGGTGCTTCTGCAAAGGAGTTGCTTGCTTGCTGCAGAGAGCGCTTTTTTTGTTTTTCGCTTTTGTATTTAATTTGATGGAGTGATGCAATGAACTACTTACACCAAGCCAAGCTGAGCCGCCGCCGTATTTTGCAAGTAGGTGCTGTAGGTGCCGTGGGCGTATCGCCCGCCCTGCGCAGCTTGGTGTATGCCCAAGGCTCTGACGCGCCAGAGAGAAAAGAAGTCAAGATCGGTTTTATTCCGCTTACCGACTGCGCCAGTATTGTGATGGCATCGGTGCTGGGCATTGACCAAAAATACGGTGTCAAAATTATTCCCAGCAAAGAGGCCAGCTGGGCCAGCGTGCGCGACAAGCTG
>JANNCO010000178.1:0-1566 GCA_031386655.1 Polaromonas sp.
TATTGCTAACAGGTGTGCCCGTAAATGCTACAAACGTAGCGTGGGGCAGGGCGTCGCGCAGATGCTGGGCGTAGCCAACTTGGTAGCTGCCCGCTGGCGTTGGTGTTTGCGCTATGTGCGCGGCCACCATGGTGTAAGCAGGCGGCGCATATTCCACACCCGGCGCTACGATACCATCGCCAGTTGCTATCACTGTCATAGCTGCTTGAGCAAGTTTTACTTGGGTTACAGGCTGTTTTCTCTCTTTGAACTTGGCCTCAAAGCCATATTGCGTGCGGTGCGCCTCATCGGCTATCACCACAATATTGCGCCGTGCGGACAGCACCGGGTAAATGTCTTCGTCTTCCCCCGGCATAAACTTTTGAATGGTGGCAAACACGATGCCGCCTGATGGCCGGTTGGCCAGTAGCGTGCGCAGCTCTTGGCGCGTGCGCGCCTGCACGGGCTGCTCGCGCAGCAGGTCTTGCGCTAGGCTAAACACGCCAAACAGTTGACCATCTAAATCATTGCGGTCGGTAATCACCACGATGGTCGGGTTCTCCATCGCGGCCTCTTGCATTACCCGCGCGGCAAAACACGTCATGGTGATGCTTTTGCCGCTGCCCTGCGTGTGCCACACCACGCCGCCTTTTTGGCTGCCGCCGGGGCGCGACGCGGCCACCACTTGGCCAATAGCGCGGCGCACCGCATGAAACTGGTGGTAACCCGCAATCTTTTTTACCAGCGCGCCATCGTCTTCAAACAGCACAAAATAGCGCAAATAATCTAGCAAATAAGCCGGGGCCAGCACCCCGCGCACCAGCGTTTCTAGTTCGTTAAATTTGCCCAGCGGGTCTAGCGTGTGCCCGTCAATCGTGCGCCACGCCATAAAGCGCTCTGGGTCGACAGACAATGACCCCAGCAGTGCATCGGTGCCGTCAGATATCACCAGCATCTCGTTGGTGACAAACACATCGGGTATTTGCTCTTTGTAGGTTTGAATCTGCTCATACGCCTTCCACACATCGGCGTTCTCATCGGCAGGGTTTTTAAGCTCTAGCAGCACCAGCGGCAGGCCGTTCACAAACAAAATAATGTCGGGCCGCCGCGTGTGGCGCGGGCCTTTGATAGAAAACTGGTTTACCGCCAGCCAGTCGTTGCGCGCAGGCGTGGCCCAGTCAATCAGCCGCACAAAGTCGCCGCGTGTCTCGCCGTCTTTTTGGTACTGCACCGGCACGCCCGCTACCAGCAGGCGGTGAAACTGCCGGTTGGCCGTCAGCAGCGCCGGTATGCCCAAGTCCAACTCTTGCTGCAGCGCATCGTCCCGCGCCGCTGCAGGCACGCTGGGGTTTAGCCGGTCAATGGCTGCGCGCAGCCGCTCGGCCAAAATTACGTCGCGGTAGCTAGTGCGCTGCGGCGCAGGCCCGTCATGCGCCATGTCGGGGCCATAGGCATGCGTGTAGCCCACCTCGGCCAGCCAGGCGAGGGTCTCGCGTTCTAGCTGGTCTTCGGTCATCGTGTGAGCAATGCAATATAGGCTTGGTAGCCGTAGCTGCGATTTTTCTTTTGGCCCGTTTGCTCGGCAAC
>JANNCO010000157.1:0-18966 GCA_031386655.1 Polaromonas sp.
GGTGATGGCGTTGACCTGTACTTCGGTTACCCCGTTGCCGGAGAAGACGACACCGTGCGGGCCATGCATGCAGGGCTGAACATTGTGCAAGAAATATCAAGCATCCTTGTGGGTGACAAGGCGCTGCAGGTGCGTGTGGGCGTGGCCACGGGGCAAGTTACGGTAGGCTTGCACGATGCTTTGTCGATTGCGGGCTCTACGCCTAACCTGGCAGGGCGCATCCAAAGCGAGGCCAAACCCAACCAGCTAACCGTAGCACCCAGCACGCGCCGTATTGCGGGCGGCCAGTTTGTGTATGAAGACCTGGGGCTGTTCGCTCTGAAAGGTTTCAGTGACGAGGTGCGTATCAGCGCTGTCACAGGGGCTGTGGCGCATGACAGCCGTTCTGCCTGGCGCGGGCGTGATAGCCACTTGCCTCTGGTAGGCCGCGACGCTCAGCTGGCCCTGCTTACCCAGTGCTGGCAGCGCGTCAACGATGCGCATTGCACCGGCGCACTGCTAGTGGCGGATGCAGGTTTTGGCAAATCAAGGTTGGGCACCGCATTTGAAGACCATTTAAAAACCACCGCGCACCTGACAGTGCGCATGCAATGCTCACCTTTCCACACCAACAGTGTGTTGCACCCGTTTGTGCAGCATTTGGTGCAGGCTGCAGGGTTCTCGCGCAACGACTCTGCGCTTACGCGCATTGAAAAACTGGAATCGCAATTGGCTATTGCCAACATTACCGAGGTACGCGACGTCGCTTTAGTCGCCGCGCTGGTAGGTATCCATGTAGAAAACCGCTACCCGCCGATCGAGCTGCCACCGCCCGCACAGTTAGCCCTGACCAAAGACGCTTTGCTGCGCTACTTTATCGACCTGGCGCACAAACAGGCTTTTGTTTCGGCAGATGGTGCGCTGTCACGGTACTTCGCAGGTTTGGCACAAAAACAGCCTTTATTTTTGCTGGTGGAAGACCTGCACTGGGCCGACCCTACCTCGTTGGAACTGCTTGACCTGTTGCTTGCCAGTGGCCAGCTGTCGCGCACTTTTATATTGATGACAGCGCGTTCCACTTTTCGGCCCAGCTTTACGCGCACGGCCGATGTAACCACCATCGCGTTAGACCGGCTGGACAATACTGCCGCACGACAGATGGCGCTGAATTTATGCACCAGCATGGCGCTGCCTGCTGCAGATCTAGACACCATCATTGCACGCACTGATGGCATACCCCTGTTTATTGAAGAGATGACCCGCATGGTGGTGGACGCGCAAAGCACGGGCGCGCGCGCGGTGGGCGCTGCAGGCTTGGGCGTACCCGACACATTGGTCGATTTGTTGATGGAGCGGCTGGACCGCTTGGGAACAGTGAAAGCCCTGGCCCAAGTGGCCGCAGTGATTGGCAATGAGTTTTCGCGTGAATTGCTGCAAGCCTGCACGCCGATGGGCGCGACTGAATTTGACGCGCAGTTGCAGCAACTTCTAGATTCGGGTTTGGTATTGCAGCCCAGCATCGATGTGCAAAAGCTCAAGTTCAAACATGCGTTGGTAGAGAAAACCGCTTACGACTCTATCTTGATCAAAAGCCGCGTGGCCTTGCACGCACGCGTGGCCGATGCATTAACCGGTGATTTTGCCTCGCAGGTGCAAGGTGCCTCCGAGCTGGTGGCCCACCACTTGGCACGCGCCAACCGCGCGCTGGAGGCGGGCCGCTACCTGTTGCAGGCGGGTATGCAGGCGCTGGGCCGTGGTGCTCCCCGCGAAGCAGCAGGCCATCTGCAGGAAGGCCTGGAAGCCTTAAAACTGGTGGCGCCCAGCCCCGAGCGCTCTGAATGTGAGCTGGGCCTGCTGTCGGTTCTAGGCCCCACCACGATGGTGATGATGGGCCCTGGCAGCGCCCCTTTTGGTGATGTGCAAAAACGTGCCTATGCACTGTGCCACTCCCTGCCCGGGCAACCCAGGCAATTCCCCATCACGTACGGGTTGTGCCTGTACCACTGGGGACGTGCTGAGTTTGACATAGCCCACCCTTTGGCCACTGCATTGCTGCAAACTGCACACGACAAAGGTAACGACAACGAATCAGTCATGGCCGCCAGCAACATGAACGGCATGGTTCAGTTTCACTTGGGCCAGGCACCGCAGGCACGCCTGCACCTTGAAAATTCTGTACAACGCTACCAGCCCGAACGGGACGCTGCTCTGTACCCGGTGTACATGATGGATTTTGGCGTGTTTGGACGTTTTTATCTGGCGTTGGCCACCTTGGTATGCGGCGACGCCGATGCGGCACGCCAGCACGCCCTGGATGCCTACACACTGGCTCAAAACTTGAACCAGCCACACTCATTGGGCTTCTCGCTGCTGGCCAACTTTAATATTGCCTGCATGCGTGATGAGCCTGAGGTTGCGCAGCAATTTGCCCAGCAATGCGTAGAGTTTGCCTCCCAATACGGCTTTCCAGAATTTATTGGCATGGCGCGCATTGTGCGCGGCTGGGCCACCGCACGCCAGGGTCATCCGGCAGCAGGATTGGAAGACATGGACGCAGGTCTGGCCCTGTGGAAGATGACCGGTTTTGAAAACTGGCAAACCTGGTTTGCCGTACTTAAAGTAGATGTACTGCTGATGCTGGGACTGCATGAGCCCGCCATGGTTGAAATTACAACTCAACTAGAACGTATAGCGCACAACCACGAAAATCAATTTAGCAGCTTGCTGCTGGCGCAAAAAGCAGTGGTACTGCGCGCAGCCCCTGCCAGCGATTTACAAGTTGTGCAACAGTTGTTTGACCAAGCCAGCCAAGTGGCCCAGCAGCAAGGCGCAGTGGCGTGGGTGAAGTGGATTGATAAAAAACGCCTGGCTGCGTGATTCAGCGAGGCAAGTGGTTTGCAGCGTAGCCACTGGCTAACAGCGTGCACGGTTACTGCGTTAAACCGCCACCGGAGACAGCAAATGGTAGTGCACCGCCCCTGCCTTGCCTGCGCGGCTAACCTGCAGGCCTACGTTGGCGAGATCTTCATTCGTCCACAGTTTAGGTGCTTCAAGGTAAACCGCGCCTTGGGCTGACACAGCGTGCGCCGCCGCCGCCAGCGCTTTGTCAAAAATGGGGGCATTAAACGGTGGGTCGATAAACACCACGTCTACACTGCCGCGTGGCAAGGCTTGCAGTACCGCTATGCCGTCACCGCGCTGAATGCGCACCATGTCGGCTTTGAGTTTGGTTTTTAAAGTTTGCAGTTGCGCAATCAATTTGGCCTCGGGTTCGACCAGCAGCACATCAGCGGCACCACGTGAAGCCGCCTCGTACCCCAGCGCGCCGGTGCCTGCAAACGCATCCACGCAGCGCATGCCGGTCATGTCTTGGCCCAGCCAGTTGAACAAAGTCTCGCGCACGCGGTCGGGCGTGGGGCGCAGGCCTGGCAAGTTGGCTACTGCCAGCTTGGTGCGTTTGTATTGGCCACCAATCAGCCGCACTTCGTTGGCGGGGCGTTGCAGAGCTGTTTGCAATTTGGCTGCGGCTTGCAAAGCTTGTTTGCTTGGTTTTGCGGGCTGCCCCAGTGCCGCATCGGTAGGTGACGCGCTGTGCTGCAATTTTTTGCGAGCCGGCTTGCCATTTTTAAAAGCTTCGCGTTTGTCAGCGCTGCGCGCCAACTTCTCGATCATGTGGGTGGCCTCGGCCAAGTTGCGGCTAGATACTTTCAATCTGCGCCCCCCACCACTACGGTGACCATTTTGTCGGGCTGCAGTTTGCGCTGCATGGCCGCTTGAATGTCTTGTGCGGTGATTTTGTCAACGCGTTGCGACCAGGTTGTCAAATAATCCAGCGGCAAATTTACCCAGGCGATATTGGCTACGTTGTCAAGCAATTTTTTGTTGGAGTCGATGCGCAGTGCAAAGCCGCCGATTAAATTATCTTTAGCCGCTTGCACCTCTTCGGGTGTGGGGCCTTGGGCCACAAAACTGGCCAGCACGTCACGCGAGACTTGTACGGCCTGCGCGGCTTGGTCAGGGCGGGTTTGCAAACCAATGGCAAAGGCCCCAGCATGCAAACCAGGGCTAAAGTAGCTGTACACGCTGTAGCTTAGGCCGCGTTTTTCGCGCACCTCACGTGTTAAGCGCGAGGTAAAACCACCACCGCCCAAAATGTGATTGCCCACCAGCAGTGCAAAAAAATCAGGGTCAGTACGCTTGTAGCCCGGCTGGCCAATACTCACATGGGCTTGGGCTGATTCAAAAGGTACCTTGATGTTTTGGGCTGCTGCCAGGGGTTGCACCTCAGGCACGGCAGGCAGCGCGTCGCAGCCCTCTTGTGGCAAGCCTGCTAGCAATTGCGTAGCTAACTTTTCCGCGTCTGCTTGCGTTACAGCACCCACAATGCTGACCTTGGCCCGGCAGGCGCGGATATGCGCTGTGTAGAAACTGCGCATAGCTTGTACGTTGATGCGGCGCAAAGATTGCTCTGTCAAATCGTAGCCGTAAGGGTGCGAGCCATACACCGCTGCGTTAAATCGGCGCGCGGCAATCGTGGCGGGTTTGGTGTTGGACTCTTTCAAGTTAGCGCTCACGCGTTCTATATCGCGCTGCCACTTTGCCGCTGTAAATGCAGGTGCGGCCATTTGCTGCGCAGCCAGTGCCAGCGCTTTGGGCAGCAAGTCTGGGTAGGTCAGCGAACGCAGTGAAAAGCCCATGCGGTCGTCACTGCCGCCTGCACCAAAGCTGGCACCCAGGTCGGCCCACGCTTCACCCAGTTGGTTTTCGTCCAGCGCAGGGCGGCCTTGCCAAGCCAGCACGCCTTTGCTCAGTTGCCCACTGGTCATGCTGGCCAAGCCGGTCATGCCTTGCGGGTCACGCCGGTCACCGGCGTCGAATTCAATTTGCACATCCACCATGGGAATGCCCATGCTGGAGACCACATACACTTGCGCGCCGCTGGGCAACGTGGTGGACTGTATGGGTAAATTAGCCCAAGTATTTAATGTAAAAAGTGCTGTACAAGCCGTAGTACCTGCTCGAGAAGCTATGGATTTAATAGTAAATTGCATGGAGTTCCTTATCCACTGACGGTCAGTGCCGCGCGCCCGGGGGCGGCGTACGTGGCTTGCGTTGCGTGCTCATGGGTTGCGGCAGCAGGGTGCCCACGGTCAGTGCATCGTCACCAAAATACTGTGCGGCTACGGCCTTGACTTGCGCTGCGGTCACTGCGCGCAGCCGCTCGATCACCACCTCGTCGGTGTCCAGCGGCAAGCCGTTAGCCCAGTTGGACCCCAGCGACCGTGCCTGTGAAAAGACAGAATCTTTTTCGTACACCTGGCCTGCCACCCACTGCGTTTTTACGCGACTCAGCTCAGCCTCGCTCACGCCGCTGGTGGCTATTTTGGTGACCTGTGCGCGCAGTGCGGCTTCTAGCTGGGCTGTAGTTTTGCCTTTGGCAGGCACGCCGTCGAGTGCGCATATCTGCGGGCCTCTGCCTGCCAGGCCGCAATACGCGCCCGCACTGTCGGCCACCGCGCCCTCGCCTTGCGTCAGCGCGCGGTCTAGCCGTGCGCCGCTGTAGCCGTCTAGCACGGCGGACAACACAATCAACGCGTAGGCATCTACCGTGGCGGTGTCGGTCGCGCCAGGCGATGTGATTTGCGGCACTTTAAATGCCAAGCTGACATACGCTTGCTCTGCAGGTGCTTTAAAGTCAATGCGGCGAATGCCCGCTTGCACGGGCTCTGCGCGTGGCTTGCGTGCTGGTAATGCGCGTGTGGGAATGCTGCCGTAGTATTTTTCTACCAGTGCTTTGGCTGTTGCCACATCGACATCGCCTGCTATCACTACTGCAGCATTGTTAGGCGTGTACCACTGGCGGTAAAAGTTGCGCGCATCATCAGGCACCATGGCATCCAGGTCGCTCATCCAGCCTACGATGGGGCGGCGGTACGGTGACGCGGTAAACATCACGCCGCTCATGGCCTCCCACATCAGGCTGCGCGGGTTGTCTTCGGTACGCGAGCGGCGCTCTTCTTTGACCACTTCGAGCTCTTTTTTAAATTCTTCATCGGCCCATTGGTTTTTGACAAAACGATTGGCCTCCAGCTTGATCACGTCTTCCAGTTTGCCGGACGGAATTTGCTGGTAGTAGCCGGTATAGTCTTTGGATGTAAAGGCGTTTTCTCGCCCGCCCAATGCCGCTACCTTTTGTGAAAATTCTCCCGGTTTCAGCACATCAGTGCCTTTGAACAGCATATGCTCCAGCACGTGGGCCACACCGCTGGTGCCGTCTACCTCGTCTATGGCGCCCACGCGCACCCACAGCATGTGCACGGCAGTGGGTGCGCGCCGGTCGGGTTTGATGATCACCGCGAGCCCGTTAGGCAGCGTGAACTGCTGGGCTTGGCTGGCTGCAGCCACTGCAGTGGTGCTTTGGGCTGAGGTGGTGGTTGCAGTTGCGGTTGTAGTTGCAGTGGTAGTTGTGGTGGCATTGGCATTGGGCGCGACATTTTGAGCAGTTGCCTGCCCACTGGTTAGCGCCAAATTGGCCACAGCAAGAATAGTTAAAAGAGGGCTTAATATTTTCATAGAATAGTCTGATTGTAGAAACTCACCAAATGTTCTCGTTTTTTCGTAAAAAAGCCCCTGTAGTTACTCCGCCCGAACCAGCAGACGATCATAGTGCCGCCCCAGCAGGCGACCCTGATGGTGCTCCAGCGAGCGACCCTCATTCCACGCCTGCAGACAAACCTGACCCTGCAGCCGTTACGGCTTCTGGGCAAATCGCGCAGGCTGCTGCAATCGCACCCATTGTTTTACCATCGGTTGCGGCCTTGCCGGTTACAGCACCTCATACAGCGCCAGCGACCGCATCCAACCCTGCTCCCACTGCTGCACGCCAAGGCTGGTTAAACAAACTAAAAAATGGCCTGCGCAGAACAGGCAGCTCGATTGCCACTGTATTTACCGGCACGCAAATAGACGATGCGCTGTACGAAGAGCTGGAATCGGCCCTGCTGATGAGCGATGCAGGCGTAGCCGCCACTGAATATTTATTGACCGACCTTAAACGCCGCGTCAAAGACAGCAAAACTACCAACCCCGCTGCTGTAAAAGCGCTGCTGTCTGACGCGTTTGCCGATTTGTTGCTGCCGCTGCAAAAGCCTTTGGTGGTAGGCCAGTTTAAGCCTACTGTGATGATGATAGCAGGCGTCAACGGCGCAGGCAAAACCACCTCGATTGGCAAGCTGACCAAGCATTTAGCCGACTCGGGCGCCTCAGTGCTGCTGGCCGCCGCTGACACCTTTCGCGCTGCTGCACGCGAGCAATTGAGCGTGTGGGCCGACCGCAATAGTGTAGAAATCATCAGCCAAGAGGGGGGCGACCCGGCAGCGGTGAGCTTTGACGCGGTCAGCGCTGGTAAAGCACGTGGCCGCGATGTAGTAATGGTAGACACCGCAGGCCGCCTGCCCACGCAACTGCATTTGATGGAAGAGATCAAAAAAATCAAACGCGTGATCCAAAAAACCGGCCCAGTCATAGACAGCCAGGACAATGCAGCGCAGACAGTGGCAAACCTGGGGGCTGTACCACCGCACGAAGTGTTGTTGGTGATTGACGGCAACACGGGGCAAAACGCCCTGGCGCAAGTCAAAGCTTTTGACGAAGCGCTGCAAGTCACCGGTTTGATCATTACCAAGCTGGACGGCACGGCCAAAGGCGGCGTGATAGCAGCCATCGCCTTGTGGGCACGCGAACGTGCGGCCAAGCAACCGGCGTTGCGGCCCATGGGCATTTACTTTATCGGGGTGGGCGAAAAGTTGGAAGACCTGGAAACTTTTGACGCACGAGAATTCGCGCAGGCGCTGCTGCAGTAAACGCTCCACAAAACGCTAGTCAATCCGCGTCACTACCTTGGCATGTTCGCTGATGCCGATCACATGGAAGAAAGCTGCAACCAAACGGTGAACGTCGGTAAACTGCACAATGCGGCCTTCGCTTTGCATGGCTGATACCCAGTTTAGCAACGTGCCAGCGGCTGAAAAATCTACACGGATCAGCTTGGCGCACGAGATCACCATCACATCGGCGCCTGCCAGCTTGCCTTGAAGTTTTTCCAGCATGGCTACTGGATCACCTTGAATTTGGCCCGACAGCTCTAACTTGGACAGCTGCGCCATTTGGTTGGACATCATGCCGTTTTGCAGGCTGTCTTCAAACCCACTGTAGCCCGACTGGATAGAGTCGTGCACGGCATCGCCAATGATGGTTTGGCCTACGCCTGAGGGCGTGTCTGCGTCCAGATTTTTATAATCGCAACGCGCGTTTTCCCACGCAGGTGGCGACACTTCGTAGGTGACGCAAAAGTCTAGGGCGGCCAGTTCAAACTCGTCAGGGCGATGGCTGATACGCAGCTGCTGCAAGCGCAGCTTCCACAAATCTTGGCTAACCTCGCGCGCGTCTGATGGCGTGGCGCTGCGCAAAATTTTGTCAAGATTATCCGTGCCCATAAAGCGCAGTTGTACAGGCTGGCTGGCCCAGATAGCAAACAGTTTGGTCAGCGGCACTACGGCGTTGTCTTCCACTGTTTTAACAATAGACCAATCTAGCGTCCAGGGCTGTGGTGCCCGGGCCAGTGCCGCGTTCAGCGCAGCTAACGATTGCACGCCAATGTGGGGGGGCGCACGCCAGTCCGATTTGGGTGCTGCTGCGGGGGCTGCCACCACATCAGTGTTGACCATTTTGCCAACCAGCTCTGGAATAGAAAACCAGATAGGGGCCGAGCGATTGAACTTGCTGGCAAAGTCTATAGCCAAGCTCTCAAATCGGTCATGCTGGGCCGTGGCGCGGTACAAGTCGAACGCGGTGAACCAAGTTTCTTCGTGCAGTGCACGAGTACCCTGCGGACTAAGTGCTTCCAGCAAGCCCGCCTCGGCCCCGGCGTCGTCGCTGTTGGCAAAGCGGATGGCCGCTTCTTCCAGCTCGGGGTCGTGCTGTACTTCGTCTACCTCCAGGGCAAACATCTTGGAGACTGAAAAACCTGACGCAGCCGCGCCATCGTAGGAGGCAGCCAAGTGGCCCATGGCAGGTGACTTGGGCGCTGCTGCGGCCTGCGGGGACGCCATTGGGGTTTGCGCTGAAGCAACGGGCCTGGATGCAGGCGCAGGCGCAGAATAGGAGGCAGTAGCAGCGCTAGGTGCCAACATAGGCGCCGGGGTTTGCGCCGCTGCTTGGGCTTGTGTCAGCGAAGTAGCCGCTGCAGTACGGGCCGCACTGACGGCCAAGGCATTGGTCAAACTGTCGGGCGCGGTGCGCGCGTAAGCAAGATTGTGTGCTGCCGCTTTGGCAGCAGCAGAGCCATTGGGCTCGTCTGTGCGCCCTGAGGTGCGCCCAGAGTTGGACATGTCTGAGTTGGTGAAACTAGATATTGACGATGTCACGCTGGGGCTTGCGCCGTGCTTGGTTTTCCACCACTGCATGGACATTTGGGCTTCTATTTCGTCGATTTTCTTCAGCGTCATGGCCCGGTCATCAGGCTTGGATGGCATAGAGCTTTGAAAAAACGAAGGCCGGGCTGTACCATCGCCCGAGGTGGGGCCACCCATGGCTTCGCGCCGGCGCAGTTTGCGCAGCATGTCAAATTCGCGCTTGCGCACAAAGTCGTTGCGTCGCTTGCGCTCGATCATCTCTTTGAGCACTTGCTTGCTGTACGAGCTTTCTTTGTCCGACTCTTTATGGTCCAGATCAGTCCAGTTGGTGCCAGGGTTGCGCACAAACTTCACCACTTTGGAAAATATTCCGTTGGGTGTGGTGTCGTCTTTGGCCATGGTCAATAGAACTTGTGAAAATATGGATATTTAAGTTTACACGTGTAAGGCTAGTCTACCAGCCCGGGCTCAACCAGAAGGCTTAATCCCCAAACATTTTTTGCTTCATTTCGCGGCGTTGCTGTGCCTCAAGCGATAGGCTGGCAGTGGGCCTGGCGATCAAGCGCGCTACGCCTATGGCCTCACCCGTCTCGTCGCAGTAGCCGTAGTCATCGTTGTCAATCCGCGCCATGGATTGCTCGATCTTCTTGAGCAGCTTGCGCTCACGGTCGCGGGTGCGCAGTTCCAAGGCGTGTTCTTCTTCAATGGTGGCGCGGTCAGCCGGGTCGGGCACCACAGAGGTGTCTTCGCGCAAATGCTCGGTGGTTTGGCCAGCGCTGTTCAAGATATCTTTTTTAAGTTGCATCAGCTTCAGGCGAAAGAAAGCCAACTGCAAGGCCTTCATGTATTCCGCGTCGGGCATGGCAATGGCTTCAGCATCGGTCAAGGTGGCGGGGGTTTTGGTTTTCCAGTTGTTGACTAGCTTGGCGTCTTTTTTGACTGCGATAGGGGGTGGCGGTACAAACACGGGCGACGACATAGTGAAGTTAGTTTTGGCCGCAGTGGACACTTCCATGGGTTTTGGGGCGATATTGCTGGGGCTCATAAAGCCCGCCTTGCCCGACTTGGGCTTGACCACCGGTAGCGGCGGCGCAGTGGCAATGGCGGCTTTGTTCAGCATAGGCACGGCAGGCGGCAAGGCCACCTTGGCGGGCACGACCACGGGTATTTTGGCAACAGGCGTTTTGACGGCTGCTTTGACGGCTGCTTTGGCGGGCGTTTTAACAGGGGCAGTTTTGACAGCCGGAGCTTTAACAGCCGGTTTAGCTGGTGCCTTCACTGGTGGCTTTGCTGGTACTTTGGCAACCGCCTTCACTGCAGGCTTGGGCGCTGGTTTAGATGCTGGTTTAGGCGCAGTTTTGGCCAGCGCTTTGACGGGCAATTTAGCGGCTGGTTTGGCAGGTGCTTTAGAAGCAGTTTTAGCAACGGTTTTAACAATTGGCTTTGCCGCAGGATTTTTAACAGGTGTTTTCAATGGGACTTTGGCCGTGGGTTTGACCACTGGTTTACTGGTTTTGGAGACAGGTTTTGCTGTAGCTACCTTGGCCTTGAACTTGGCCGGGGCTTTAGCTTTGACCTTGGGGGAGGGCTTTGAGATGACTTTGGGGGATGCGGCTTTTTTTACTGCTGGTTTTTTGACAATCGCTTTAGCCACTGCTTTTTTAGCAGGTGCTTTGGCGCTAGCGATGGGTCTTTTCACCGTGTTGGTCTTCTTGGTAACTGTGGCTTTGACTTTTTTGTTCACTTTTTGTCTCCTCGCAGGGCTTGTAGCACCGTGACTGGCACTGCTGGCTTGTCCGTTGGTTTATCTAGCGTTATACCTTGTTTAATATAGTTTGCAGATTTTGATCTGGCGGCGGATTGTAGCTATTTACCCGCAGAAAGTCCTGCAATTTTTTCAAATTAGCGTTGCACCTACATGTTTGTCGGCATTTTCAGGTCAAACATTGCTGCAAACCTTGCAAAAAGATGTCTTTTGGTAAGTCAATGCCAATAAAGACCATTTTGTTAGTGCGTTGCTCGCCCTCGGCCCAGGCCGGGCCCAGGTCAGACCCCATCAACTGGTGCACGCCCTGAAAAATGACTTTGCGGTCGGTGCCCTGCATGTGCAGCACGCCTTTGTAACGCAGCATGCGCGGGCCGTAGATATTGACCACCGCACCCAAAAAGTCTTCCAGCTTGGCGGGGTCAAAGGCTTTGTCTGACCGGAACACGAAGCTTTTGACGTCATCGTCGTGGTGATGGTGGTGGCCGTGGCCAGCTTGGGCGTCGTGCGCGTGCGAGGGGTGGTCGCAATGCTCGCCGTCTTTATGGTCGTGGGCTGCGTGCTCGTCTTTGTGGCCTGCAGGCTCATGGTTGTGCTCATGGCCATGCCCCGAGTGGTCGTGCCCCGCATGGTCGTGGTCGTCTTCTTTTAAAAAGTCGGGGTCAATGTCCAGCTTGGCGTTCAGGTTAAAGCCGCGCAGGTCAAACACGTCTTTGATCGCTACTTCGCCAAAATGCACCGCCTGCTGCGGAGCGCGCGGGTTCATGTGCTTTAGGCGGTGCATCAGGGCGTCCACCTCAGCTTTGTCCACCAAATCTGTCTTGCTGATAAAAATTTGGTCCGCAAAACCGACCTGGCGGCGCGCCTCTTGCCGGTCGTTCAGCTGCTGGGCGGCATGCTTGGCGTCTACCAGGGTCAGCACCGAGTCCAGCAAATACTGCTCGGCGATCTCTTCGTCCATAAAAAACGTTTGCGCCACAGGGCCGGGGTCGGCAATGCCGGTGGTTTCTATCACCACGCGGTCAAAGTCTAGCTCGCCTTTACGCTTTTTCTCGGCCAGCTCGCGCAGGGTGGTGCGCAGGTCTTCGCGGATGGTGCAGCACACGCAGCCGTTGCTCATTTGAATAATTTGCTCTTTAACGTCTGAAAACAGTATTTCGCTGTCTATATTTTCTTCGCCGAACTCATTTTCAATCACCGCAATTTTTTGCCCATGCGCTTCGGACAGCACGCGCTTGAGCAAGGTGGTTTTGCCGGAGCCTAAAAAGCCGGTGAGGATGGTGGCGGGAATGAGGGACATAGCGGGCCTAGGTAGTGAAATTTGAAGACTGTTTTTGCACCTTAACGCAATTTATCGTGTGGGTGCATTAGGTTTTGCTGAGATGGGGAGTTTATAGGGGAAATCAAGTGGCTTGGCCCGGCTCTTTCCTTGTATATCTCGGTCATGCAGCACCGTTTTGCTCGTTGTCCCGCTTATGTCCTTGCACGTCGCAGTCAAGTAGCGCTGTTTCGTTCGTTCACCTTTTACTGTCCTTGCATCTCGCGGTCACACAGCACCGCACGGCAGGCCCATGCCAAACGGACCTGCGGCCCTTTACTGTTTGTCATAGGCCTACCGAACGTTGCTGCGCTCCACTGGCATGGTGACTGGCAGGTGGGTAGCGATCTTAAGTGCCGATCTCAAGTACAGATCTAAATTTACCGTGACCACCACCGCGCAAAACCCCAGCAGCACTACAAGCGACCGGCTGTGGCGTAGCCCTATCGCCACCGATTCGAGCCCCGGGCTCGAGGAACGCAGCGCAGGGGACAAGAAATTTAGATGTTTGAGCGCAAAGCGCGAGTTTCTAAATTTCCCCCGAAGCGAGTACCGCAGATGCTTGCCGAAGGCCCGGGGTTCGGGTGGCGATAGGGCTGCGCCACAGCTGGGCGCGTTCTAGAACAACGAACTAATCAACGCAAAAAACACCCTTTAAAACCACTTCAAACGGCATTTTTAACAGCAAAACAGGCCGCTAACCCAAGTAAAAACTGCTCAACCAGCTATGCAATCAATAGCGGCCACAAATGCAATAACAAAAAACCCTAACCACCCCGTCAAACAAAGCACCGAGTATCATTGCTGCATGACCCGCATAGCAGTTTATTCCGGCACATTCGACCCTATTACCTTGGGCCACCAAGACGTCATCCAGCGTGCCGCAGCCATGTTTGACAACTTAATAGTAGGTGTTGCCGCAGCGCACCATAAAAAAACGATTTTTAGCCTGCCAGAGCGCATAGATGCTGCTCAAACAGCTCTTAAAAATATAGCTAATGTCACTGTTCTTCCTTTTGATGGCCTCATCATGGACTTTTGCGCACAGCAAAATGCCAGCGTGGTAGTGCGCGGGGTACGTAACATGAGCGATTTTGACTACGAAACGCAAATGGCCGCCATGAACCGCAAGCTGCGCCCCCAGGTAGAAACCGTGTTTTTGCTTCCCAGTGCTGACCTGCAGTGCATCAGCAGCACCTTGGTGCGCGAGATCAGCAAACTGGGCGGCGATGTAAGCACTATGGTCAGCCGCCACGTGGCTGCTGCGCTAGAGGCTGCCCACCGCCCGCGTGTGCAGGCTTGATAAAGTATTAAGGCACCACCATGGCCCTGCTTATTACTGACGAATGCATCAACTGCGACGTGTGCGAACCCGAATGCCCCAACCAAGCTATTTACTTAGGCAAAGAGATCTACGAGATAGACCCTGCCAAATGTACTGAATGCGTAGGCCACTTCAACGAGCCGCAATGTGTGCAGGTATGCCCTGTGGCCTGCATTCCCGTGAATCCGCAATTTGTCGAAAATCAAGAAACGCTGTGGCAAAAGTACCATCGCTTGCAGGCCGCCAGCACCGCAACGCAAGTGCAGGATGCGCGCTAGAGAATCTCTAAATGTATCTTAAGCTATATTATTTATAGCTAGTAAGCACAGTATACAAGCCTGTACGGCGAAACAAGCGCTGTTTCGCCGCGCTGGAAAATGTATCTGACGCAAGCAGAATGTGACGCAGGCAACAGTAAGCAATAACGCTTTGCGATAGCTGTGTAGTGCAGTTCAATAGAGTTTCCTTCAACTTGAACAGGAGTTCACCCGATGATTTTTAAATCAACCTCACGCAATCTACTAATTGGTTCTGCTATCACTTTGCTGGCTGCTACCGCAGCATTTGCACAGTCCACAGCACCTGCTATGGGCGAGAAGCCAGCAGGCGGCGCAGCCGGTGGAGCAGCTCCAGCAGCAGCATCTCCTGGCGGTGCTGAGAAGCCTATGTCTTCCAAAGACGTAGCAGCAGCTTTCACAAAAGCTGATGCCAACAAAGACGGCAAACTGGACAAAATGGAATCCGAAGGCATTCCAGGCTTGGCTGCACGTTTTGACCAAGTAGATGCTGACGGCGACAAGTTTGTGTCCAAGGCAGAGCTTGACAAAGCAATGAAGCCTTAAGTCTAGCTACTTAAACACGCAGCGCGCCAAGCGCTGACCCCGCCGCCTGCGTACTCTGATTTTTAGGGTGCGCAGGCGTCTTTATTTTATTGACTTGCATATGCTGCGCCTACATTGCATACTCAGTTTGCAGGCGATGTTTCAAGCCCTATTGCACGCCAATTACAATGCAAAAATTTCCGCTTCTAGCCCATCACCACGCGCTGTTTTTAGACTTTGATGGCACCTTGACCGACATTGCACCCACCCCGGATGCCGTGCATCTGCATGCCGACCTGCTACCACTATTGCAGCGTACTTTTGACTATTTGGGCGGGGCTATGGCCATCGTGACAGGCAGGCCTGTCTTGGATATTGCAAATTATCTTGAGCCTGTGCGCCTGCCTATTGCAGGTGAACATGGCACGCAGTGGCGCAACAGTGCGGGCGACACGCTGGCGCTGGATGCGCGGTATTTAGACTCAGTGCTAGCCCCCATACGCCATGCCGCTGCACGCTTGGTGCAGCTATACCCCAGCTTGCTGCTAGAGCAAAAAACCGCAGGCTTGGCGCTACACTACCGCATGGCACCTGCTCTATACAACCTATGCTTTCAAACGCTGGCACCCATGGTGCAGCAGTCTCCCACGCTGGCGCTGATGCGTGGCAAATACGTGCTGGAGGTAGTACCCAGTGCAGTGCACAAAGGCACCGCTATCCACGCGTTTATGCAAACCCCACCGTTTGAAGGGCGCACCCCGCTGTTTAGTGGTGACGACGTGACGGATGAGGCAGGCTTTGACGCCGTGCAAAGCCTGGGTGGCCATGGCATGAAGATAGGTGCTGGCCCCAGCGTGGCCCACTTGCGTTGTGCCAGCCCCGCCGCCCTGCGCGAATGGCTGCAGCACAGCCTGGACGCACCCCAGCACCACCACGCACCCTATTTGCAGGCGCGTGCTGCGTGATGGCTGGCGCGCACACTCCAACCCAGCCGTCATTAAACCTAGGTGTTATTGGCAACTGTGCGTTCAGCGCACTGATCGACTCGCAAGCACGCGTAGTGTGGTGCTGCCTGCCGCGCTTTGACGGCGACCCAGTCTTCAATGCGCTGGTGGACGTAGGCGACAACGCCAGCAGCTTTGCCATAGAGATAGAAAACTTCTCGCACAGCACACAGGCTTATCAGCCCAACACTGCTATCTTGCGCACGCAGCTGTTTGACGCTGCGGGCCAGTCGGTAGAAATTACCGACTTTGCGCCCAGGTTTTACAGCCTGTCGCGGTTTTTCAGGCCCATGACTTTGGTGCGCCGTGTGCGCGTGCTGTCGGGTGCGCCACGTATCCGCGTACGCTTGAACTTGCGCTTTGACTGGGGTGCCAGCGCCCCCAGCATCACGCGCGGCAGCAACCACGTGCGCTACGTGGGCGCCAGCCAGGCGCTGCGTCTTAACACCGACGCGTCGGTTACCCATGTGCTGGCACAAACACCCTTTGTATTGACGCAAGAGCACAATTTTTTATTAGGAACAGATGAAACTTTAAACGGTGGTATTGCCGACACCGCCCGCCATTTTGAGCAAGAAACCCGCAGCTACTGGTGCCACTGGACACAGCGCCTGGCTATACCGTTAGAGTGGCAAAGCGCCGTGATCCGCGCGGCTATTACGCTGAAGCTATCGCTGTTTGAAGACACCGGTGCCATCGTAGCCGCCATGACCACCAGCATCCCCGAGGCAGCCAACAGCGGGCGCAACTGGGACTACCGCTACTGCTGGCTGCGCGATGCGTTTTTTGTGGTGCGTGCGCTCAATAGTTTGTCGGAGCTGGGTACGCTGGAAGACTATTTGCGTTACCTTACCAATGTGCTGGAGCACGCCAAGGGCGGGCATATTCAGCCGCTGTACGGCATAGGGCTGGAGACTGAGCTGCCTGAATCGGTACTAGGCAACGTAACGGGCTACCGCGGCATGGGCCCGGTGCGCGTGGGCAACCAGGCCCAAGAGCACTTTCAGCATGATGTGTACGGCAACGTTATCTTGGGCGCAGCGCAGGCTTTTCACGACCAGCGTTTGCTGCACCCCGCAGGTATTGCCGAATTTGCCCGGCTGGAAGCCGTAGGCGAGCAGGCCGTGCTGGTGTTTGAAAAACCCGACGCCGGCATGTGGGAGCTGCGCACCCGCAGCCGCGTGCACACCTCGTCCGCGCTGATGAGCTGGGCAGCGTGCGACCGGCTGGCCAAAATAGCCCAGCACTTGGGTCTGGGCGCGCGCGCCGCGTACTGGCACAACTGCGCCAAGGTCATGCAAGAGCGCATCCTCTTATATTCGTGGAACGCCGAGCGCCAAGCCTTTGCCGAAAGCTACGGCGGCCGCGAGCTCGACGCCAGCGTGCTGCTGATGGCCGAGGTAGGTTTTATATCGGGCAAAGACCCACGTTTTATATCAACGGTCGACGCGCTGGAAAAGCACCTGTGCGACGGCCCCTACATGCGCCGCTACGAGGCCGCAGACGACTTTGGCAAGCCCGAGACAGCTTTTAATATTTGCACCTTTTGGCGTATCGACGCGCTGGCACGCATTGGCCGCACGGCACAGGCGCGCGAGATTTTTCAGGCCATGCTGGCAGCGCGCAACCCGCTGGGGCTGATGTCGGAAGACACCCACCCCGAC
The DNA here is from genome assembly GCA_031386655.1 of Polaromonas sp. Taxonomy (GTDB): domain Bacteria; phylum Pseudomonadota; class Gammaproteobacteria; order Burkholderiales; family Burkholderiaceae_C; genus JAAFIP01. The sequence continues at coordinate 17,289 of JANNCO010000157.1, forward strand.
ACGGGTGAGATGTGGGGCAACTTTCCGCAAACTTATTCCATGGTGGGTATTATCAACGCGGCAGTGCGCTTGTCAGCCCCGTGGGACAGCGTGGTGTGACCATGCAGGCAAACACTACGACAGGAGCAATATGGGCCGATTAGTCGTAGTGTCTAACCGCGTGGCCGACCCGCGCAAAAGCGCTGCAGGCGGCTTGGCGGTAGCCGTAGGCCAAGCGCTGGAGGCCGCAGGCGGGCTGTGGCTGGGCTGGAGCGGCAAGGTGACCGAAGCTGGGGCCGCGCCCGACACTGCAGACACCCCTTTGCATATGCACCGTAGCGGCAAGGTGCAGCTGGCCACGTTTGACTTGTCCGCCGCCGACCACGACCGCTACTACCTGGGCTACAGCAACGGCGTGCTGTGGCCCGTGTTTCACTACCGGCTTGACCTGGCCGACTTTGACGCGGCGTATTTTGAAGGCTACCGCGATGTCAATGCGCTGTTTGCACAAAAGCTGATGCCACTGCTCAAGTCTGACGACATCATCTGGATACACGACTACCACCTCATACCTCTGGCCGCGCAGCTGCGTGCGCTGGGCTGCAAGCAACGCATCGGGTTTTTCTTGCACATTCCCCTGCCGCCACCGCCACTGCTGGCCGCTATTCCGCAGCATGCGTGGTTGATGGAATGCTTTTTTGCCTACGACGTGGTGGGATTTCAAAGCCAGGAAGACGTACAGCATTTTGCTGACTATGTGCAGCAAGAGCTGGGGGCTGAAAAATTGCCAAGCCTGCCTGCGGGTGTCTCGCTTGCCAGCGACTCAGGGCAGGGCGCAAATCAAAGCCCGCACCATGGTGCTCAGCGCTTTCATGCCTTTAACCGCACGGTGCAGGCGCAGGCTTTTCCAATAGGCATAGACGTTGAAGAATTCATGCGCCTGGCCGATGGCAAAGACGCGCACGACGCCTACATCACCACGCGCCAGCAGTACGCGCGGCGCAGGGTGATGATTGGCATCGACCGGTTGGACTATTCCAAGGGCATCCCCAACCGCATTCGCGCTTTTCGTGCACTGCTCAATCAATTTCCAGAAAACCGCGACAGCGCCACACTCATCCAAATCGCCTCACCCAGCCGCGAAACTGTCAACGCCTACACCGACATCCTGCGCGAGCTGGAAGGCCTGTGCGGTGCCATCAACGGCGACTTTGGCAATCTGGACTGGATGCCCGTGCGCTACATTCACCGCACGGTAGCCCGCAAGCGCCTGCCCGGCTTGTGCCGCGCCGCGCGCGTAGGCTTGGTCACCCCGCTGCGCGACGGCATGAACCTGGTGGCTAAAGAATTTATTGCAGCCCAAGACGCCGCCGACCCGGGTGTGTTGGTACTGTCGCGCTTTGCCGGCGCAGCCGAGCAACTGAAAGAAGCCCTGCTGGTCAACCCGTATGACACCCACGGCACCGCCCAAGCCATTCAGCGTGCGCTGCACATGCCGCTGGAAGAACGCCAAGAGCGCCACCAAAAGCTGTTGGCACGCATCAAGGCGCAGGATGTGCACTGGTGGAGCAAAAGCTTTTTGCGGGCGTTGCAGGGGTAGTTTCTTCTTTGCATTTAGTCGTGTACGATTTTGATGCACCGCACGCTGCTGCGCCGCTGGCTGTTTGCCACCCGACACCACGGGCACAATGGCCAAGCA
>JANNCO010000189.1:0-5012 GCA_031386655.1 Polaromonas sp.
GCCAATGCTAAAAACATCACCGACCACATTGCCGTGCTGCGCCCGCATGTGTGGCTGATGCTGGGCCACTGCGCTGGCCTGCGCCACACGCAGGCGCTGGGGGACTATGTGCTGGCGCACGCCTATGTACGCGACGACCATGTACTAGACGACGACCTGCCGCTGTGGGTGCCCATCCCGGCGCTGGCCGAAGTGCAAACAGCCCTGCAGCAGGCGGTGGCCGAGGTAACGCAGCTGCCCAGCAGCGACCTGAAAAAAATCATGCGCACCGGTACGGTGGCCAGCACCGACAACCGCAACTGGGAGCTGCTGGGTACCCAGCACCTGACCAAGCGCTTCAACCAAAGCCGCGCGATTGCGCTGGACATGGAAAGCGCCACCATTGCCGCCAACGGTTTCAGGTTTCGCGTGCCGTACGGCACGTTACTGTGCGTTAGCGACAAACCGCTGCACGGTGAGATCAAACTGCCTGGCATGGCCAACCAGTTTTACCGCGACCGCGTAGACCAACACCTGCGCATTGGCATGCGGGCGCTGGAGTTTTTGCGTGCCGAAGGTACAGAAAAGCTGCACAGCCGCAAGCTGCGCAGCTTTGCTGAGGTAGCGTTTCAGTAAACCTATTGGCAAGCCATGTTAATTTTTTTATTGCTGCACAATGCTCTTAAAATAATAGCTGGTTGAGCAGGATTTACTTGGGTTAGTGGGCTTTTCTTTATAAAAAATGCTGTTTGAAGTACGTTTTTTCTTGTTTTTTCGCGTTGATTAGGTCGTTGTATTAGAACGCGCCCAGCTGTGGCCTAGGCCTTTTGCCACCCGACACCACGGGCCTTCGGCAAGCATCTACAGTACTCACTCCGGGGGAAATTTAGAAACTCGCCTGCGGCTCAGACATCTAAATTTCTGATCCCCTGCGTTCCGTGCTTCGAGCCCGTGGCCGGGCGGGTGGCAAAAGGCCTAGGCCACAGCCGGTCGCTTGTAGTGGGCTGGGGTTTCGCTCTGTGATCGTCACCATAAATGAAATAGAACGGCTGTTCCTGCGCCACTCACCACGCAAGTGGAGCGCAGCAACGTTCGGTGTGCCTACGACAAACAGTAAAGGGCCGCTAGGTACGTTGGGCATGGGCATACCGTGCGGTGCTGCGTGACCGCGAGGTGCAAGGAAAGAGCAGGGCAAATGAACTACGTAGCGGTGCTGCGTAACCGCGAAGCGCTAGACAAATACAACAAAGCTTTTGTCGAGGCACCGAATGCAGACACCACTAAAGTAGACTAAATGACCTGTCCAACTATTCGCCCAAATAAGCCGCCCGCACTTTCGGGTCATTCAGCATTTGTTTGGCGTCGCCGCTCATGGTAATCAGGCCCGATTCCATCACGTAGCCGCGGTTGGCAATACCCAGTGCGCGGCTGGCGTTTTGTTCTACCAGCAGTACGGTGACGCCTTGCGCGTACACATCACGTACCACCTCAAAAATCTTGTCCACCATGATAGGCGACAGGCCCATCGACGGTTCGTCCAGCAGCAGCACTTTGGGGCGGCTCATCAGTGCGCGGCCCATGGCCAGCATTTGCTGTTCGCCACCGCTCATGGTGCCTGCCAGCTGGTCTTTACGCTCTTTCAGGCGCGGGAAAATCCCAAACACTTTGTCAATGTCGTTGGCTATTTCGGCTTTGTCGGTGCGGATGTACGCACCCATTAGCAAATTCTCGGTAATGGTCATGCGTGCGAACACGCCGCGGCCTTCGGGTACCATGGCCAGGCCTTGTTTTACCAAGTCCCAAGCGCCTTTGCCAGCGATGTTCTGGCCCATGTATTCGATCGTGCCAGCGGCTGCCGCCAGCGACCCGGTGATGGCTTTCATGGTAGTGGTTTTGCCAGCGCCGTTAGAGCCGATCAAGGTGACGAGCTCGCCTTCGTGCACTTCAAAATCAGCGCCTTTGACGGCTTGAATACCGCCGTACGATACCTTCAGGCCAGAGACCTTTAAAAGAACTTTAGAGCTGGGTTCATTCATGTTGTGTTCCTCTTTAGGCGTGGCCTGCGCCCAAATAGGCTTCGATCACTTTTTCGTTCTTTTGCACTTCGGAAGGCGTGCCCTCGGCAATTTGCTTGCCGTAGTCCAGCACCGTCACGCGGTCGCACAGGCCCATCACCAGTTTCACATCGTGCTCAATCAGCAAGATGGTGCGGTTGTCTTTGCGAATGCGGTCAATCAGTTCGCGCAGCATCACCTTTTCGGTGGCGTTCATGCCCGCAGCGGGTTCGTCCAGCGCTATCAACTGTGGGTCGGTAGCTAGCGCGCGGGCAATCTCCAGGCGGCGTTGGTCACCATAGCTTAGCGTGCGTGCTTTGTAGTCGGCAAACTTGCCAATGCCTACATAGTCCAGCAGCTCTTGCGAGCGTTGGGCAATGGCAGCTTCTTCAATTTTGGCGGCACCGGTGCGAAATATCGCGCCAAAAATGCCTGCGTGCGTGCGCACGTGGCGGCCTACCATCACGTTTTCCAGCGCGGTCATTTCGTTGAACAAGCGAATGTTTTGAAACGTGCGGGCAATACCGGCCTTGGCCACCTCGTGCACCGCGCTGGGCGTGTAGGGTTGGCCTGCCAGTTCAAACGAGCCACTGTCGGGCGTGTACAGGCCAGTCAGCACGTTAAAAAACGTGGTCTTGCCTGCGCCGTTGGGGCCGATCAAACCATACACCTGGCCACGCTGGATAGTAATGCCTACATCGCTTAGGGCTTGCAGGCCGCCAAAGCGTTTAGACACGCCAGCTACTTTGAGAACTGTATCTGCATTTGACATAGTGAGTTCTCCTTATTTAGGTGCGTTTTGCAGTGACTTGCCATGCTCTGGCGACGGCCACAGGCCTTTGGGCTTGAGCAGCACCACGGTAATCATGGCCACCGCAATCAACAGCTGGCGCAAGATGGAGGCGTCCAGTCGACCACCAGTCATGGCCTGCAATGGGCCCGCCACATAGCGCAGCACTTCGGGCAAAGACGACAGTAACAGCGCACCCAAAATCACGCCTGGTATGTGGCCCAGGCCTCCCAGCACAATCATCGCCACAATCATCACTGATTCCATCAGCGAGAACGACTCGGGCGACACAAAGCCCTGAAACGGTGCAAACATGGCACCCGACACGCCGCCAAAAGTAGCGCCCATGCCAAAGGCCAGCAGCTTCATGTTGCGCGTGTTGATGCCCATGGCCTTGGCAGCTATTTCGTCTTCGCGAATAGCCATCCAAGCGCGGCCTATGCGCGATTTCTCTAGGCGATAGCACAAGAAAACAGCCACTACCACCAGTGCCAAGAACAAATAGTAGTACAGCGAGACGTTGGCAATCGTAAAGCCCAGCACCTCGTACTTATGGCCTAGATCGAGACCAAAAACTTTAACTGAGTCGATTTCGTTAATGCCCTTGGGGCCGTTGGTGATGTTGACGGGGTGGTCCAGGTTATTCAAAAACACGCGAATAATCTCGCCGAACCCCAGCGTCACAATGGCCAGGTAGTCACCGCGTAGCTTGAGCGTAGGCGCACCCAACAACACGCCCAGCATACCGGCCAGCAGTGCAGCCAACGGCACCGCTACCCACAGCGGTATGTGCAAACCGCCCGGAAACATGGCCTTGATGGCTGGAAAAGTATCGGTCAAATGCGGCGAGGCCAGCAGCGCGTAGGTATAAGCACCCAGCGCATAAAAAGCTACAAAGCCCAAGTCCAGCAAGCCCGCATTACCCACCACAATGTTCAGGCCCAGCGACAGCAAGATGTACAGCAAAGCTACGTCCAATATGCGCACCCAGCCGCTGCCAGCCTGTTGCACTATCAATGGCAGGACGATAGCGGCCAGTGCACAGATGAGGTAGAAACCTGTGCGCTGCGCGCCCTTTAAGGAATGAAACCAGTTTGTCATGTTCGTATCTCCTTGGGGGTCAGGCGCGGTCGGCCACACGCTCGCCCAGCAAGCCCGAGGGGCGCAGGGTCAGCATAATAATCAGCACGATAAAGGCCAGAATATCCACATAATGGCTGCCTAAAACGCCACCTGTCAGTGTGCCCAAATAGCCCGCACCCAGCGATTCGATCAGTCCCAGCAGTACGCCGCCCACCACGGCCCCTGCCAAGTTGCCAATACCGCCAAACACAGCGGCGGTAAAGGCTTTGAGCCCCGGCAAGAAGCCCATGGTGTGGTTCACCGTGCCGTAGTTGGCCGCCCACATCACCCCGGCAATAGCCGCCAAAATGGCGCCAATAATGAAGGTGGCCGAGATCACTACATCGGGGCGCACCCCCATCAGGGCGGCTACGCGCGGGTTCTCAGCCGTAGCGCGCATGGCGCGGCCCAAGCTGGTGCGGTGCACCACATACATCAGTACCGACAGCGCCACACAGGTGGTGGCCAAAATGATAATTTGCGTTAGCGTAATGACAGCGCCGCCAATCTCGTAAGGTGCCGTGGGCAACATACTAGGGTAGGGCTTGTAGTTAGGCTTCCAGATAATCATGGCCAGCGTTTGCAGCAATATGCTCATACCTATGGCGCTGATCAGCGGGGCCAGCCGGGGGCTGTTGCGCAGCGGGCGGTAGGCCACTTTTTCAATCGTAAAGTTCAGCGCTGCGCACACTACACAGGCAATAATCAAGGCCAGCAGCAGCACTGCCCAGCCCGGTGCCGTGGGCATAGACTCTTTCATCATGCCAATCACGCTCCAGCTGGTTAGCGCGCCCACCATCAGCACCTCGCCATGCGCAAAGTTAATAAGGTTAATAATGCCGTACACCATGGTATAGCCGAGGGCGACTAGGGCGTACATACTGCCAAGAACCAGACCGTTGATGATCTGTTGCAGCAAAATATCCATGAATAATTCTCCAAAACGATAAGCCAGTATGACTTGTGATGCTTTATTGGGCAATGCATTTGGCTAGCAAAAAACCCGCCAGTTTGTGACTTGTGGTCGCAGCGTGCGGGTTGGTGCAGGCATTGTAGCGAAGGCCTGC
>JANNCO010000199.1:0-13153 GCA_031386655.1 Polaromonas sp.
CAATTGGCTCAGCGCTGACGGTGTTATCACGCCAGAAGAAGCGCGCCGCACGGTAGGGCGTTGCTCACAGGCCGAAAGTGCGCAACACCCCCTAGTACGCTTGGCCAGCGTCGCCATGACGCGCGCCTCTGACGGCAAGCCGCTGGATATTGAAACGCTGACCCAATACCTCGCACACAAAGCCGGGCTGGAGTATTTGCGTATCGACCCGCTGCGGGTAGACGTGGGCAAAGTAGCCGACACCATGAGCGCCTACTACGCCGAGCGCCACGGTGTGCTGCCCGTACAGGTTACACCCACCGAAGTGGTGGTAGCCACGTCGCAGCCGTTTATCAACGACTGGATGGGCGAGGTAGAGCGCCAGGCGCGGCGCAGTGTGCGCATGGTGGTGTCCAACCCGCAAGACATTCACCGCTACACCGCAGAATTTTTTGCACTGGCTAAATCAGTACGCGCCGCGGTCAAATCGGGCGGCAGCTCGGGCGCGGCCAGCTTTGAACAATTGGTAGAGCTGGGCAAATCTGCCAAGGCACTGGACGCTAACGACCAAGGCGTGGTGCAAGTAGTAGACTGGCTGTGGCAATACGCTTTTGACCAGCGCGCCAGTGATATCCATTTAGAGCCGCGGCGCGAACAAGGCGTGATTCGTTTTCGGATCGACGGTATTTTGCACCCCGTGTACCAGCTGCCTCCCGGAGTGATGAACGCCATGCTGGCGCGTATCAAGCTGCTGGGCCGCATGGACGTGGTAGAAAAACGCCGTCCGCAAGACGGCCGCATTAAAACCCGCAACCCACGTGGCGATGAGATTGAAATGCGCTTGTCTACGCCGCCCACCGCCTTTGGCGAGAAAATGGTGATGCGTATTTTTGACCCTGATACCACAGTCAAAGATCTCGACGGCTTAGGCTTTAGCCAGCATGACGCTACCCGCTGGGAAGCACTGGTCAAACGGCCGTACGGCATTGTGTTGGTGACCGGGCCTACGGGTTCGGGCAAAACCACCACGCTGTATTCCACGCTCAAGCGCGTGGCCACCGAAGAGGTCAACGTCAGCACCATCGAAGACCCGATCGAAATGATCGAGCCTGCGTTTAACCAAACGCAGGCGCAGCCGCAGCTGGATTTTGGCTTTACCGAAGGCCTGCGCGCGCTGATGCGGCAAGACCCCGACGTGATCATGGTGGGCGAAATCCGCGACCTGGCCACGGCTGACATGGCCGTGCAAGCTGCTCTGACGGGCCACTTGGTCTTTAGCACCTTGCACACCAACGATGCACCCAGCGCCATCACCCGTTTGATGGAGCTGGGCATACCGCCGTACCTGCTGAATGCCACTGTGCTGGGTGTGCTGGCGCAGCGCCTGGTGCGCACGCTGTGCAAGCAATGCAAACAACCCGACCCTGGCGCCGACCGCGAGGCGCTGAACGAAATCATCAAGCCGTGGAAAATCAACGGCGGCTACCACCCGTACAAACCCGTGGGCTGTGTAGACTGCCGCATGACAGGCTTTATGGGACGCATGGGTATTTATGAACTGCTCACCACCAGCGAGCTGTTCAAGGCCCAGGTGAACAAAGAACCCAGCATCGACGCCATACGCCGCCAAGCCGTGGCCGATGGTATGCGGCCTCTGCGTCTGGCCGGTGTGCTGCGCGTGGCAGAGGGCATTACCACGCTGGAAGAAGTGCTGACCGCGACACCGCCGATGGCGTAACGATACAGGTAGCCACGGCGTTATAGCTACTAGGTTGGCCACTAGGTGGTCACTAGGGTTTTTACTAATTTCATAGGTGTATTCCACAGCCGAAGCACTGTTGTGCCGGGCCACAATGCCCTCATCAATGTTTTTGATGGAGCAACTTGTGAATATTAAAAGTCAAAAAGACTTCTTCTCGGGGCTGATGTTTATGGTGGTGGGCATGGCGTTTACCGTGGGCGCTTACAGCTACGGCATGGGCGACGGCGCACGCATGGGGCCGGGGTACTTTCCGCGCATGCTGGGCGTTATATTGGCGTTGCTGGGCGGTGTGATTACGTTCAAATCGCTCACCGTAGCCACATTGGACGGCGAGAAAGTAGGCCGCTGGGCATGGAAGCCGATGGCCTGCATCTTAGGTGCCAATTTGATTTTTGGCATCTTTCTAGGTGGCTTGCCATCGGTCAAACTGCCTGCCATGGGCTTGATTGTGGGTATCTATGCGCTGACGTTTGTAGCCAGTCTGGCCAGTGAACGGTTCAATATCAAAGAAGTTTTTATATTGGCAACGGGCCTGGCGTCGCTCAGCTATGTTGCGTTTATTCTTTTACTCAAGCTGCAGTTTCCCGTGTGGCCTGCCTTTTTCGCTTAAGGAGCGGCGCACATGGATCTGATCAATAACCTCTCACTCGGTTTTAGCGTAGCTTTCACAGCGCAAAACCTGATGTACGCTTTCATAGGCTGCATTTTGGGCACCTTGATTGGTGTGCTGCCCGGCATTGGCCCCGTAGCTACTATTGCCATGCTGCTACCTGCTACTTATGCGCTGCCCCCTATTGCAGCGCTGATCATGCTGGCCGGCATTTACTACGGCGCGCAGTACGGCGGCTCTACCACAGCTATTTTGGTCAACCTGCCTGGTGAATCGTCCTCAGTCGTTACGTGTATCGACGGCTACCAGATGGCCCGGCAGGGCAGGGCCGGGCCAGCGCTGGCGGCTGCGGGTATCGGGTCATTTTTTGCAGGTTCGGTAGGCACTTTGATCTTGGCAGCATTTGCGCCGCCTTTGACCGAGCTGGCTTTTTTGTTTGGCCCTTGGGAATATTTCTCGCTGATGGTGCTGGGTTTGGTAGGCGCTGTGGTGCTGGCATCCGGCTCTTTGCTCAAAGCGGTTTGTATGATTTTGCTGGGACTGCTGCTAGGCCTGGTGGGCACCGATGTGAATTCGGGTGTAGCGCGTTACAGCTTTGACATACCAGAGCTGACCGACGGTATTGGCTTTGTGGTGATTGCTATGGGCGTGTTTGGCTATGGCGAGATCATCACCAACCTGGCGCAACCCGAAGACCAGCGTGAAGTATTTACTGCCGAGGTCAAGGGTTTGTTCCCCACAGCACTAGACTTCAAACGCATGACACCTGCGATTCTGCGCGGTACCGCACTGGGTTCCATGCTGGGTATTTTGCCCGGTGGCGGCGCGCTGTTGGCAGCTTTTGCGGCCTACACCATGGAGAAAAAAACCAAGCTGCAACCTGGCGAGGTACCGTTTGGCAAAGGCAATATCCGTGGTGTAGCAGCGCCAGAGGCGGCCAATAACGCCGGTGCGCAAACCTCGTTTATCCCGCTGCTCACATTAGGCATCCCACCTAACGCTGTCATGGCGTTGATGGTAGGCGCCATGACGATTCATAACATCCAGCCCGGCCCGCAGGTCATGACCAGCAACCCCGAGCTGTTCTGGGGTTTGATTGCGTCCATGTGGATTGGCAACCTGATGCTGGTGATTTTGAACTTGCCGCTGATCGGCATGTGGATCAAACTTCTTACAGTGCCCTACCGCTTTTTGTTCCCGGCCATTGTGCTGTTCTGCGCTATTGGCGTGTACTCTACCAATAACAATACGTTTGATATCTGGATGGTGGCGATTTTTGGTTTTATCGGCTACCTGTTTGCCAAGCTGGGGTGCGAGCCTGCGCCCTTGCTGTTGGGCTTTATCTTGGGCCCCATGATGGAAGAATATTTGCGCCGCGCCATGCTGCTGTCGCGTGGAGACTGGAGCATGTTTGCCACACGCGGCATCTCGGCAGGTTTTTTGATTGCTGCATTGGTGCTGCTGGTGATTGTGCTGCTACCCGCAGTTAAAAACAAACGCGAAGAAGCTTTTGTTGAAGAGTAATCTAGCGCTTAAATTGTAAGTGTGTGATGAAAACGGCAACTTCGGTTGCCGTTTTCTATTCATAATGCTGCATGAAACGTCGCCAACTTGCCCTGCTAGTCCCTTTGTCGTTGGCGCTGGCGCCATTTGCACCGTTTATTGTTGCGCCTGCGCTGGCGCAAAGTTATCCCAACAGGCCGGTGCGTTTGATCGTGCCGTTCCCCGCAGGCGGCGCTACCGACATTTTGGCGCGTGCGCTGTCGATCAAGCTGGGGGAAAAACTTGGTCAACCGCTGATCGTAGAAAACCGCCCCGGCGCGGGCGGCACCATAGGCGCTGACGCCGCAGCCAAGTCGACAGCTGACGGCTACACCTTGCTGCTGGCAACGTCCAGCACCCACAGCATTGGCCCGGCTATCAACCCCAAAATTCCGTATGACGCCGTGGCCGACTTTACCCCGCTGGGTTATGTGGCTACATCGCCTAACGTGGTGTTGGTGCCTAACACATCCCCTGTTAAAAGCGTGCGCGAACTGATTGACTACGCCAAGAAAAACCCCGGCAAACTGAACTACGCCTCCAGCGGTAACGGCACTATCGTGCACCTGACCACCGAGCTGTTCAAAGCCATGGCTAATGTGTACATGCTGCATATTCCGTACCGCGGCACGGCACTGGCTATTCCAGATTTGGTCAGTGGCAAAGTCGATGTATTGTTTGACTCGCTGGTGACTGGCTTGCCGCATGTCAAAGACGGCAAGCTGCGTGCGCTGGCCGTGACCAGCGCCGCGCGCACGACGCTAGCGGCTGATTTACCCGCTGTAGCGGAGGTGTTGCCCGGTTTTGAATCTACCACCTGGTTCGGCCTGTATGGCCCTAAAGGGTTGAATGCCGACATCGTGCTGCGCATTAACACCGCGCTGAACGCGGCGCTGGCCGACGCCGATGTGAAAGAGCGTTTTGCGCGGCTGGGCGCCGAGCCCACCGGCGGTAGCGCCCCGCGTTTTGCCCAAGTGGTCAAAGCCGACAACGACAAATGGAAAGCCATCATTGCAGAGCGCAAGATAACTGCAGACTAGACTGTACAAGGCGTTAAAGGCAGCCAAGACTTCTAAGCCTTTGAAAGACAATAAATGGCCCTGCAGGGCATAAATATATTGCTTTTCGGGCTTCTAACCCAGGTAAATACTGCTCAAGCAGCTATTAATTTAATAGTACAGCTAATTAACTGGCTTTCCTGCGCAACCCCGTAAACGCCGAGAATTCCCAGCGCCTGAAACCCACTATCATCGTAAATCCATCGCGGTGTTTTGGGTCAATCTTCTGGTCAGCCAAGTGCTGTTTGGAAAAGTCTTCGCCTATCCGCTGTATGCGCTCCACAAATGCAGGCGCGATAGCATGGTTGATGTTGCCATGCACCATCATCAGCGTTTCGCCTTCGCGGTCAAACCGGCCTGCAAAATACTCGCCCACAATGTGCTGCATAAAGTACGAGCGTATCGGCCCGTCGCTGCGCCACTTGAAGGTTTTAGCTACTTTCAGGCGGTAGCGGTTCAGGGGTTTCAGCTCAATCACGCCAATTTTGTCTAAGGTAATCAGGCAACGCGTGGTCTCGGCCTCGGTGATTTGGTAAGTCTGCACCATTTGCTCAAACGTCCAGTAGCTCAGCACGCAAATAGCGCACAGCATAAGCTGGGGGTCTTTGCTGACAGCGGTTTCTTGCTCGTACGTGAGCTCACTGGTCAATGGCACGGCCTGACTGACGCGGCGCGACAGCTCGGCAAAGTCGGTGTTCAGCAAGCGGCAAATGTCGTCTACCCGGGTCAGAGGCATTTCTTTTTTGCTGAACATGCGTTTTACGCTCGACTCGCTCATCTCCAGCTTGTCGGCAACATCGGCATAGGTGATGTCTTGGGCTTTCAGCTCTTGCTTCATCACATCTATCAGCAGGGCGGTGTCGGACACTTTTGACTCCAGAGTTACTAGTGCAGAGCATCATAAGGCCGATAATCAAACCCTATGAACTTTGATTTTGCCAATCCGTATACTTCTACACGCATTCCTGTTTTTGCACGCAATGTCGTCAGCACGTCGCACCCGCTGGCAGCGCAAGCCGGGTTGCGCATGCTGTATGCGGGGGGTAACGCGGTGGATGCAGCTATTGCTGCCGCTGCCGCCATGACGGTTTGCGAACCCGTAAGCAACGGCTTGGGCAGCGATGCTTTTGCGTTGATTTGGGATGGCACAGCACTGCACGGCTTAAATGGCTCTGGCTGCGCACCACAGGCGTGGTGCACAGAGTACTTTCACACCAAATACGTAGGCAGCGCTACTGCACCACCCAAGCGAGGCATGGACTCGGTCACAGTGCCCGGCGCTGTCAGCAGCTGGGTGCAGATGAGCCAGCGCTTTGGCAAGCTGCCTTTTGCCGACCTGATGGAGCCTGCCGCCGAAATAGCCGAGCGCGGCTATTTGCTGCCGCCCGTAGTGCAGCAAAAGTGGGCCGCCGCCACCGGCGAACTGCAAGGCATGCCCGGTTTTGCGCAAAGTTTTTTGCCGTGGGGCCGTGCACCGCGCGTTGGCGAGTTATTTCAGTTTAAGGCGGCAGCCAAGGCGTTGCGCGCTATTGGCGCTACCCAAGGCGCCGCGTTCTACAGCGGCGAGATAGCCCATCGAATAGAAAAATTCAGCGCAGCCCATGGCGGCAGTTTGACTGCGCGCGATTTTGCCCACTACCAAGCCGAATGGGTGCAACCGATTGGCAAAAACTACCGCGGTTACACCCTGCACGAGATTCCGCCCAACGGGCAAGGCATTGCAGCGTTGATTGCACTGGGTATTTTGGACAAGTTTGACATGGCGGCGCTGCCGGTGGACAGCGCGGCGTCGCAGCACCTGCAAATAGAAGCCATGAAGCTGGCCTTTGCCGATGTGTACAAATTTGTCGCCGAGCCCTCTGCGATGGCGGTGACTGTTGATCAGATGCTGGGCGACGCGTATTTAAGCGAACGCGCCAAACTGATCGACATGAAAAAAGCGCAAAACTTTGGCGCGGGCAATCCTTCCAAAGGTGGCACGATTTATTTAAGTGCAGCCGATGAGAACGGCATGATGGTGAGTTTTATCCAAAGCAACTACATGGGCTTTGGCTCGGGCTGCGTAGAGCCTACCTTTGGCATCAGCTTGCAAAACCGTGGCCACGCTTTCAGCCTGGATGCGAATAGCCCCAATGCAGTGGCACCGGGTAAGCGGCCTTTTCACACCATCATTCCTGCGTTTTTAAGCAAGGGCGGCAAGCCCGTGATGAGCTATGGCGTGATGGGTGCCAACATGCAGCCGCAGGGCCATATGCAAACGCTGGTGCGCATGCTGGACTACCAGCAAAACCCGCAAGCCGCGTGCGACGCACCGCGCTGGCGCTACAACGCAGGGCTGGAAATTAATGTAGAAGCAGCGATGCATGCTGACACGGTGCAGGCTTTGAAAAATCTGGGCCACCATACCGAGGTTATCAACGATTCATACCAAGATTTTGGTGCAGGCCAGTTTATTTGGCGTGCAGATGAAGGTCTGGGTGATGCAGCTGACTTGGGCTACGTAGCAGCCAGCGACGCACGGCGTGACGGCTGCGCGGCAGGGTTTTAACCCTCCACAAGTACCGAAATTAACAGAGAAAACAGCCTTGCAAGCCGTAGAATCTGCTCAAGCAGCTACTAAAAAAATAGCATCAGGTGTATTGCTGGCGCTAGCAGGCTCTATTGCTTTCAGTGGCAAAGCCATCATTGTCAAGCTAGGTTATCGGTACAACGTAGACGCCGTCACGCTGCTGATGCTGCGCATGCTGCTGGCGCTGCCATTTTTTGTGCTGATGTCGTGGTGGGCTAGCCGCGGCAAAGCGCCATTGACTCGCCCGCAGTGGTTGAAGGTTATTTTTTTAGGTTTTAGTGGCTACTACTTGGCAAGTTTTTTAGACTTTGCAGGGCTGCAGTACATCAGCGCGAGTTTGGAGCGGCTGATTTTGTACCTGAACCCCACCATTGTGCTGCTGCTGGGCTGGATGCTGTGGGGCAAAAAGATCACACGCACGCAGCTCATCGCCTTTGCGCTCAGCTATGCAGGCGTGCTGCTGGTGTTTGGCCATGAAGCCAAGCTGGAAGGCCCCAATGTGGGCCTGGGTACAGCACTGGTATTTGCCAGCGCGGTGTCGTACGCGCTGTATTTAAGTTTCAGTGGCGAGCTGGTGCGCCAGCTGGGCAGCTTGCGGCTGGCGGGGTTGGCTACCAGCGTGGCCTGCTTTTTTTGCATTGCGCAGTTTGTGCTGCTCAAACCACTCAGCGCGGCTTACGTGGTGCCGCCCGTGCTGTGGCTGTCGCTGCTCAATGCCACCGCCTGCACGGTAGCCCCCGTGTTGATGGTGATGATGGCAATCGAACGCATAGGGGCGGCCAAAACTGCACAAATTGGCATGGTAGGTCCGATGTCTACCATTATCATGGGCGTGTGGCTGTTAGGCGAGCCGATGAACGCGTGGATTGTGGCGGGTACCGTCTTGGTGCTGTCTGGCGTGTATTTAGTCAGCCGTAGCAAGTCGTAGAAAGTCAAACTCGACTGGTATCAGGTTGGATAGGCAGAATATTTTTTAACAACGATTGGAAAACTCACATGAGTAGCACTACAACGACAACTAAAGCCATTGTCATCGACCAAGCCGGTGGCGCGGAAAACATGAAATTTGTAGACGTGCAGGTGGGCGAACCTGCAGCGGGCGAGGTGCGCATTCGTCACCACGCCGTGGGCCTGAACTACATTGATGTGTACCAGCGCAGTGGTGTGTACAACTTGCCGCTACCACTGCGCCTGGGCATGGAAGGCGCAGGCGTGATCGAGGCCGTGGGCGAAGGCGTTGCACATTTGAAGGTGGGCGACCGCGCAGCGTACGCCAGCAATCCGCCTGGCAGCTACTGCGAAGTGCGGGTGCTGCCCGCCAAGTGTGTGTGCAAGCTGCCCGATGCCATCAGCTTTGAAACAGGCGCGGCCATGATGCTCAAAGGCTTGACTGCGCAGTACCTGCTGCGCAAAACTTTGCCGGCAGGTGGCTTGAAAGAGGGCGATTATATGTTGTTCCATGCTGCTGCGGGCGGCGTAGGCTTGATTGCCTGCCAATGGGCACGCGCCATGGGTTTGCAATTGATTGGCACCGCAGGCTCGGACGCTAAATGCAAGCTGGCGTTAGAACACGGCGCTGTGCACGCTATCAACTACTCTAGCGAAGACTTTGTAGCCCGTGTGAAAGACATCACGGGTGGGCGCGGCGTGCGCGTGGTGTACGACTCGGTAGGTAAAGACACGTTTGAAAAATCGCTCGACTGCCTATCACCCTTCGGCCTGCTGGCTAATTTTGGCAATGCCTCGGGCAAAGTGCCGCCGGTGGATATTGGCGTATTGGGCCCTAAAGGATCGTTGTATATTTCACGGCCTACGCTGTTCACCCATATCGCTACGCGCGAGAGCACGCAGGTGATGGCCGACGATTTGTTTGCCATGGTGGCCAGCGGCAAGGTGACTATTCCCATCCACCACCGCTACGCCTTGGCTGATGTGCAGCAAGCCCACCGCGATTTGGAAGCGCGCGTTACCACGGGCGCTTGTGTACTGCTGCCTTAAACCGCAACCCGAACACTTGCCCACGCGGTGACATCGAACGACCTGTCAGCACAGCAGCATCTGGCCACTTTGCGCTGGCTGCTGTTGTCACCGCCCCTGGTGCTGCCGCCACCTTTGGTGATGCCGCTATCTTTGTTAGTCGGGCCGCTTGCCATACTGAGCAATGCGCCCAAGCCGACCAGCACGCTCAGTGCACCAATACCGCTGGCTACCTTTACACACCACGAGCAGAGCAGCATTGCAGATTGGTTGGAATCGTTGCAGCTAGACAGTGCGGCACTGCTGGCCTGGCTGCGCACTCGCCCCCAGGCACGCATAGGGCGCTATGCCGAGAATTTGCTGGAGTTTTATTTGGTGCATGGCCCACAGCACCGTTTGGCAGCCGCCCATGTGCCGCTGCGCTCTGAGCGTGACGGCGCAGTGGTCACGCACGGCGAGCTGGATTTCTTGCTCACGGATGCGCAGGGCCAGCGCAGGCATTGGGAACTGGCAGTCAAGTTTTTTTTGTGCACTGCCACGGGCAACACCGCTACGCCTGCCGACTTTATCGGCCCTAACGGCGTGGAGACTTTGGCGCATAAATGGCACAAGCTGTTTGCCAAACAGCTAACCCATCTGCCGCCAGCGCCTTGGAATGCGCACCCTTGGCAACCACAGGCGTTTACGCGTGGCTGGATGTTCTACCGCTGGGGCAGTGTGGTACCCCAGTGCACAGCGTTGCATGCAGACCATTGCAAGGCATGGTGGACACACTGGGCTGACATAGACCAGTTGCCACAAGCGCACTATGCCTGTTTGCCACGTTTGCAGTGGATGGCACCTGTCGCAGCGCCAGAGCAATTAGGTGCCAATACGCCTTTGTGGTCGCGCAGCAAACTAGCCCGACATCTTACAGATCTGTGGGCAACTACCGAACGCCCCACCGACGCACAGCTGGTAGTGCAGCTGGACGATGGCACCCATCCCAAAGAAATGCGGCGCTTTTTTATTCGCCCACCGCTATGCGCCTGACCAGAATGCATCAGGGCAAATGCTGGCTGACCAGGCTGCGGGTGTTGTGTTTATCCACACATTGGGAGTCAAAAAACTCAATTCAATGAAAAGTCTACGCTGCATTAAAACAGTTCGTCATGGATTTCTAACGCAAGTTACCAGTCTGTCACAGACGCACACTAGCGCTTTGCTGTCATGCCTTCGTAGTAGTTGCATCAATAGGTAACTTATTAGACTTTTAAATTACCAATTAGTATTTATTTGGACTTTAGTGTTTATAGTGCGGCTCGCGGAGTAAAACCATTTACCGTTTGCTAGGCTAACTTGCTCCGCTCCGACTGGCCCCAAGCAAGCTTTTTTTAGGAGAATACTATGCGCAGAAATTTTATGGGTTGGATGGCCGCGCTGGGCGCAGCCACATTACTTGCGGCGTGCGGCGGGGGCGGTAGCGACTCTGCAACCCCGGCAGCGCCCAACACGGCAGGCACCAGCAATACCATTGCCAGCGCAGCCGCTGAGCAGAAAGACTTGTCCACATTAAACGCCGCGGTAAGCTTTGTGGACGAAGGCAGCGACGATAAATTGGCCCCTGCCCTGGCAGCCGATGGCGAAATGACCCTGTTTGCGCCTAGCAACGCGGCTTTTGACAAGCTGGCTGAAGAGATGGTAGGGCCCGGCAAAACAGGCAAAGATTTGCTTAAACCCGAATACAAAGACGATGTACGTGACATCATCAAAAACCATATGCTGGTAGGCAAAGCCATCAAATCCAGCATGAGCATGAACACCTCGATGTCCACGTCTCTGGACATCAGCGCTACCATCACCATCAGCATTGCCAACGGCGTGCTGACCATCACAGACGGCCAAGGCCGCATTTGCAAAGCCACGCTCAAAGATCTCACCACACGCAACGGCATTTTGCACATTATTGATTGCATCATCATGCCGCCCAAGCCGATGATGGGCAAATCGATTGTGGCCATTGCGTCTGCAACACCGTCACTGTCCAGCTTGGTGGCTGCATTAGGCTTTGCCAGCAATGACGGCGACTTGGTCAAACTGCTCAGCAAAAAAGGTACGTTCACCGTGTTTGCACCCAGCAACGAAGCATTTGATGCACTGGCCGCAGAACTGCTAGGTGCAGGCAAAACCGCCAAAGAGTTGCTGGTACCCGCCAACAAAGCGCTAGTGCGCACCGTGTTGCAATACCATGTACTAGGCGCTGTAGTGCCAAAAGCTGCCATACCACTGGGCAAACCGATTGACCCTGTGCTGGAAGGCAAAGACTTCTTCAAGATTGACGCAGTCGACGGCAAAGTCATCATCACCGATGGCCGCAACCGCAAGTCTGAGATCACCGCCACCGACATCAAAGCCAAAAACGGCGTCGTGCATTTAATCAACAAAGTAATTTTGCCAGCGGACAAAGACATTGTAGAAACTGCAATTGCAAGCAAGCCTGAGTTCAGCATCTTGGTAGAAGCTGTAGTAGCCGCTGGCCTGGCAGATGCACTAAAAGCCCCTGGCCCGCTGACCGTACTGGCACCCACCAACGCAGCCTTTGCCAGCCTGCTGGCCGAGCTGAAAATCACCAAAGACGCCTTGCTGGCCGACAAAGCACTGCTGACCAAAGTGCTAACTTACCATGTCATCCCCGGCTTGGTATTGAAGGCTGATGTGCCAGTGGACACCCCGGTGAAGACGCTGCAAGGCGACACACTGACTGTCGACGCGCATTTGACCATCACTGACCAGCGCGCCCGCAAGAGCGCCATTGTGATCACCGATGTGTTGACCAAAAATGGCGTGATCCACGCTATCGACAAAGTGATTCTGCCCAAGCCTTAAACCCTAGCTAGCAATACCTGACGCACTGGATTGGGTATTGCTAGCTTGGCAAATTAAGACGTCGGAGGGCCGGCCTTACGTCGTACGACAGGATATTGTGGTTTGCCCAAGTTAGTGGCCAAGACATCAATTTGCGTTAGCCTAGATATCGGTCTAGAATGGATTTTCGTATAGCAACGCAGCTGTCACTTATCTTATGTTGAAGCATGCAGTACCAACGCCATTTCGGAAGTCTGGTGTTGCCGCTGCTTGCATCAAGGGTTGCGCTGGGTATGCGTTAGATATACGTTAGATATGCGTCAGATAGGCGCGTTAAAGCGATATCAAAGCGACTTCTGCAGTCAACCGCGACGGAGATCGTCATGTCCATGTTTAAACACATCCTGATACCCACTGATGGGTCTGAACTATCGAAAATTGCCATTCAAAATGGCGTGCAGTTTGCCAAAGAAAGCCACGCCAAGATCACTGGCATCACTGTGACCACACCGTTTCACTATTCTGGCCGCGATGCCATGCAAATCAACGACTCGTTAGCGCTGTATGGCGCAGAGGCCAAGGTGATGGCAGACCGCAACTTGGCCGTACTGAAAGAAGAAGCCAACAAAGCTGGTGTGGACTGCGAGCTAGTGCATTGCAGCAGTGAGCACCCGTACGAAGAAATTGTTAAAACCGCTGAGGCCCGCCATTGCGACGTCATCTTTCAAGCATCGCACGGCAGACGCGGCGTTAGCGCTTTAATTTGGGGCAGTGAAACACAAAAAGTGCTCACCCACTCCAAAATTCCGGTG
>JANNCO010000181.1:0-3421 GCA_031386655.1 Polaromonas sp.
GGGCAGGGGCAGCACGCGCAGGCCTGCGGCGCGCACGTCGGCACACAGGCGCGCGCCGGGGTCGCTCACGGCGGGAGTACCTGCGTCGCTCACATACGCTACGCGCTCGCCTGCACGCAGGCGGGTGATGATGAGTTGCGCGGCCTCGCGTTCGTTGTGTTCATGCGCTGCCAGCAGCGGCTTGGTGATGCCGTACACGCGCAGCATGGCTTGGGTGTGGCGGGTGTCTTCGCAGGCAATGGCGTCGACCAAACCCAGTACGTGCAGGGCGCGCAGGGTGATGTCGGCTAGGTTGCCAATGGGCGTGGCTACTACGTACAGCGTGCTTTGGGGATAATGCTGCTGGCCTGCGGCGGCCTGGGCTGCGTCTATCGCCAAGCTGTACGATGCGTGAAGTGGGGTGGTGTTCAATGGAATCCTCATCTGTGGTGACAGCTTGCAAGCAGGCCAGTAATGCGGCCTGCAAGTAGGCCCACAATTTGGCTGCTAAGCTTTAACTTTTACGGTGCTCACTATGTTTTTAAACCGCGCAAACCGTGTTCAGTCTGCTACCTCAAGCATAACGACAAATCAACCTGCTGCACCACCCAAGGCAACCAAGCCACCCACCACTAAACGTGTGGGCGATGCGGCTGAAGACATGGCTTGTGCTTACCTAGAAAAACAAGGCCTGCGGTTAATTACGCGCAATTTTAAAACCCCGGGTCGTGGCGGTGGCGAGGTAGATTTAATTATGCAGGCACCCGACGGTACGCTGGTGTTTGTAGAAGTGCGCAAGCGGCGCAGCAGCACGCACGGCGGCGCGGCAGGCAGCATCAGCGCGCTTAAGCAGCGGCGCATTGTGTTTGCTGCGCGGCATTATCTGTCGCGGCTGGCGCGCATGCCGCCGTGCCGGTTTGATGTGGTCAGCCTTGAAGGCGCGGCACATGCGCTGCAGATTGACTGGCTGCGCGCGGCCTTTGATGCAACTTAACGCATGAAAATGTGTCTAAATTAACAACCCAGTATTTCACTAAACCTTACGCGGTATCATCACTCTATGTTAGAACAAAGAATAGAAAAAAACTTTATTGATAGCGCCGACCTTAAATATCAAGCGGCCTTGGCACTGTCTAAACCCATCGCTTTGGCAACGCAGGCCATACTGGTCAGCGTGACCAGTGGCGGCAAGGTGCTTGCTTGCGGCAATGGGGGGTCGGCCGCCGATGCGCAGCACTTTGCGGCAGAATTTATAGGCCGTTACGAACGCGAGCGGCCCGAACTGGGCGCCATAGCACTCACCACCGACAGTTCCATCATTACCGCCATTGCCAACGATTACAACTTTGATGTGATCTTTTCCAAGCAAGTGCGCGCGTTGGGTGTGGCAGGCGATGTACTGCTGGCCATATCCACCAGCGGCAACTCAGCCAACATCATCGCCGCTATTGAGGCAGCCCATGCGCGCGACATGACGGTGGTGGCCCTCACGGGCAAAGGTGGCGGCAAAATCGGTGCTATGTTGCGTGAAACTGATATACACATTTGCGTACCCCACGACCGCACCGCGCGTATACAAGAGGTTCATCTCTTAACCCTGCACTGCATTTGCGATGGCGTAGACACCCAATTACTTGGAGAACAGGAAGCCCCATGACTATTTTGAACAAGCTACCAGCACCTGCGCGTATTGCGTCTTCGACTAACACGCCGCGGGCGGTGCGGGCCCACTGGGCTATTACGCTGCTGGCCAGTGCTACGTTGCTCACCACACTCGGTGCGTGTGTGCCTTTGATTGTGGGTGGCGCTTTTGTAGGTAGTGGCTTGGTCGCTACCGACCGCCGCACCTCAGGCACGCAGCTAGAAGACGAGGGCATTGAGCTGCGCTCCAACAGCCGTTTGCGCGGCGTGCTCAGCGACGGTGGCCATGTCAACGTCACCAGCTACAACCGCCAGGTGCTGCTAACGGGTGAGGTGTCGTCCGAGGCTGAGAAAAAGCTGGCCGAAAACACCGTAACGGGTGTAGACAACGTGCAAAAAGTGCTCAACGAGTTGATCATTGCCCCAGTCACGGGCCTGGCCCAGCGCTCAGGCGATGTGCTGACCACTGGCAAGGTAAGGGCAGCATTTGTCGATGCCAAAGACATTTATGCCAACTCTTTTAAAGTCGTCACCGAGCGCGGCATTACCCACCTGATGGGCCGCGTAACCCAGCGCGAGGCTGACCGCGCCACCGACATTGCCCGCAACACCAGCGGCGTGCAAAAGGTGGTGCGTATATTTGACATCATTACCGAAGACGAACTGCAGCGCCAACCTCTGGCCCCGCCTAGGCCTGCCAGCAGTGCACCTGCAGCGGGTGTTACGCCTGCGGCTAGTGTTACGCCTTCGGCTGGCAGCACACTAGAACCTGTTGCCGCACCCAAGCCAGCTGCCAGCCAGTAGGCCCGGCCAGCTTGGCTGGCACATTGGCTGACCATTGACTGTCGAATAGCGCGGGCTGCCAGTGCATTTCGTACCTGACATGTAACTCAATTGCTGCGAGAATGTAATTCGATTACAAACCCGCTGATGCCTACAAGCCTGATGAGGGGGATTACAAGCCTGTTGGGCTTGGTCGCAGATTGAACATTACACAGAGGCTTACCCCATGGACACCCGCATTCCCCGCCACGCTACCAAAATTGTAGCTACTCTTGGCCCCGCATCCAACACGGTCGAGCTGCTAGAGCAGATGATCAACGCCAAGGTCAGCGTGGTGCGGCTGAACTTTAGCCACGGCACGGCGCAAGACCACATCAACCGTGCCGCCATGGTGCGCGAGGCCGCGCGCCGCACTGGCCGCGAGGTCGCCATCATGGCCGACCTGCAAGGCCCCAAAATTCGCGTAGGCAAGTTTGCCAAGGGAAAAATCATGCTGGAGCCGGGCAAAAAGTTTGTCTTGGACGGTGCCCGCACCGAGCTGGGCGACGATGCTGCCGTAGGCCTGGACTACAAAGATTTGCCCCGCGACGTGAAAGCAGGCGACGTGCTGCTGCTGAACGACGGCTTGATCGTGCTGACCGTCGATGCTGTCAAAGGTGAGGCGGTGCACACCACCGTCAAGCTGGGTGGCGAGCTGTCCAACAACAAAGGCATTAACAAACAAGGCGGCGGCTTGACTGCGCCTGCGCTGACGGCCAAAGACATGGACGACATTAAAACCGCCATGTCGTTCCAGGCCGACTATGTGGCCGTGAGCTTTCCGAAAAACGCCACTGACATGGAAATGGCGCGCCAGCTGTGCAACGTGGCCGGGGCTGAGTACAAACACAAGCCGGGTTTGATCGCCAAAATCGAGCGTGCCGAGGCGATACCGCACCTGGAAGCTATTCTCAAAGCCAGCGACGGCATTATGGTGGCGCGCGGTGACCTGGCTGTCGAGGTGGGCAACGCGGCAGTG
>JANNCO010000204.1:0-3041 GCA_031386655.1 Polaromonas sp.
GCAGAGTTTGAGGCCAACAAGACGCAGTGGCTGCCCAGCGACGAAGATAAAACCTATATTAAAAGTCTCATGCACCGCGTGACCGAGCCAGGCAAAATGGCCGGCTGGATTGCGCCACCCGACCGTGGTATCAACGCGCAAGATGTGGCGTACGAGTATGTGAAGCTGTAGTATCAACGTTGAGCTTAATATGCACCTAGCTGGCGGCGCACGCTAGCTGCGCATGCAATTGCGCGTAACAGTCGTGCCATCTTTGGCTGCCATGTCAGTTGCATACTTTCTGCAAGCGGTTTCGGTGCGAAAGTGGGAGGCAATCTCAATATTGGTTTCGGCTTCGCGCACGGTAGCGGTAAAGGGCAGTTGCGATTTGACAGAAGTTACTGCGCAACGCATGTTGGGTGCCATGGCAGGATTTTTGCGCAGTGCAGCAGCAGCCAACGCTTTGCATGTAGCGGCGTCCTTTCCATCGACTTGCAGCAAGGGTGTGCCTGCTGCCATCACCTGCAGGTAGCTGCCACCGCCCTGCGTGCTGACCGCTGGTGGATCCACCGTTGCGCAGGCACACAGCAGTGCAGTTGCTGCAGCAACATAGCTGGCAAGCCTACATGTCATAAGGCTTGCGCTCGAATAAATCTTTTTTTGAGCAACTGATGCAACTCAATAAAAATTTACTTTTTAGGCTCGCTGTCTGGCAACACAGCGTCTGCTGCAGCGCCTACCGCTTTACCAGTAAGCCTGACCGTGCCAATGGCCGCATCTGCTGCCAGACCCACTGCACCTACCGCAACCGAACCGACGGTATCTGCTACAGCGATGACAGCGCAGCCCTGCAGCCCCAGCCCAAACAGCAACGCACTCAACGATAAAAATAATTTAAAGTATTTCATAGCACTCATTCTACGCATCTCACCCTGCGCTTTGGATTGTTTTTATCAGCAAACGTAACTGGCTGCGCGCGCGTGCGCAGTAAGATGCAAAAAATATCCACCTAAAGCGTAGAAACTATGAAAACAAACCTATTGAACAGCATTGGTATCGTGGGCTATGGTGAGGTGGGTAAATTATTTGCAGCAGAATTTAAACCCAAGGCAATGTGTTTTTACATTTGAATTCTGCATCACCTGGTACTAAACAACAGTGCGCTGCACTGATAGACGCCCCTGGGGCGCACTATATAAAAGCGGGCGTGATGACATCGGTGCCTCCCCACTCGCCAAAGATGCGCGCTGGCAAGACTATGCAAACCATTTGATCGAAGCCAAGTGCGATTAGCCGCTACAAAATTAGTGGCTGCGTGAACAGAAACCTTAAGCTGAAGATCATAAAATCCACGTGATTTCCACAGTGTTTTAGGTGTTCTAGGCCGCAGAACCTGCTCAACCAGCTATGCAACTAATAGCTGTTACGACATGCTATCCGTTCGCCTTAAGCACGGGCTGCCCCAAACCCAGCAAAGAACCATGTGACGAGTCGGGTCCGTCTCGATGAAAAATACGTAGCAAGGCACGCGTTGACAATCTCAAAGAAACAAAAGCCTCAATTCGCGCGTGTTTGCGGAATATTTTTCGCGAAAGAGATGCCCGGCTCGAGTCCAGCCCTCCGGCGCGCACGCTAACCGAACAACAAACTCTCCGGTGAGGTAAAAGATACCAACTCCCCGACGCGCACGCCAACCCAAAGACCAACCAGCCGTCGCGCAGAGATCAATTCACCATCACCAACTTACCCTTCACCCCGCGCGACCCCATATATGCATAAGCCTCTTTCAACTCACTCATCGGCATCGTGCGGTCAATCACCGGTTTGATTTTGCCGGCACCGTACCACTGCGCCAGTGTCGCCATCATTGCCGCATTAGCCTTAGGCTCACGCTTGGCAAAGTCGCCCCAAAACACACCCACAATTGAGGCACCTTTGAGCAGTGCAAGGTTCAGCGGCAGCGACGGAATAGGCCCACTGGCAAAGCCCACCACCAAGTAGCGGCCACGCCAGCCAATAGAGCGAAACGCAGGCTCTGCAAAGTCGCCGCCCACAGGATCGTAGATCACATCGGGCCCGCCCTTGCCACCCAGCGCCACAGTGGCCGCTTTGATCGCCTCGCGCAAATCACCTTGGCTGTAGTTGATCACCGCGTCAGCACCGATAGACGTGCACAGCGCGCACTTCTCGTCAGTCGATGCGGCTGCAATTACCAGTGCACCAGCCGCCTTGGCAATTTGAATCGCCGCCGTGCCCACACCGCCTGCTGCGCCCAGCACCAAAACAATCTCGCCCGCCTGCAACTGTGCGCGGTCTATCAGCGCGTGGTACGAGGTAGCGTAGATCATGATAAAAGCCGCAGCGTCCACATGCCCAAAGCCCGGCGGCAATGGCATGCACAGCGCAGCCGGTGCAATGGTGTGTGTGCCAAAACCACCGGTGCCCGACAGGCAGGCCACTGACTGGCCCACCTTAATGTGCGTCACGCCTTCGCCCACTGCCTGCACAATGCCTGCGTATTCCGAGCCGGGTACAAAAGGCAAGGGCGGTTTGATCTGGTATTTGTTTTGCACAATCAAAATATCCGGAAAGTTCAAGCTGGCGGCTTTGATCTCTACCAGCACTTCGCCTGCCTTGGGTGCAGGCGTGGGCAGTTCTTTCCAAGTCAGGGCGTCGATGCCAGTGGGGTTGTCGCACAGCCAAGCTTGCATAAGTTTCTCCAGAAAAAAATAGGTGGTTGACTATGATAGTGCGCAGTGCACACCACAGCTGCAATATTTGTCCCATCTGGGACGTTATCCGCACTCTAGCGCCTACAATTTAAAACATGAAAATATTATTGTGTAACGACGATGGATACCAAGCGCCCGGCATCGTGGCGCTGTACGAGGCCCTAAACCGCGAGTTTGATGTAGAGGTGTTGGCACCCGAGCATAACAACAGCGCCAAATCTAACGCGCTGACGCTGAACGCGCCACTATACGTGCACAAAGCGCACAACGGGTTTAGGTATGTTAACGGCACGCCCGCCGACTGCGTGCACATTGCGCTGTCAGGCCTGC
>JANNCO010000229.1:0-11650 GCA_031386655.1 Polaromonas sp.
CCAAATACTTCTTTAAAATCAACATTGGTTGCTTTTTCGTTTTTGCGCAGCAACTGCACCGAGGTGGTGCCTGTGGTGGTGGCCACGTTTTTGCCGTTGAGTTGTGCAATACTGGTAATGCCCGAGTTTGCTTTGACCGCAATGCGCACTTCTTCTACATAGGTGGTTACTACAAACGACACGTCTTTCTGGCGTGTAGCGTTGTTAGTGGTCGATCCGCACTCAATGTCGATGGTGCCGTTTTGCAGCAATGGAATGCGGTTGGCTGAGGTGACAGAGGTATATTTAAGTTCCAGCTTTTTGCCAGCGGCTTTTTCCATGTCGGCAACAATGCGTTGGCATACTTCAATGTGGTAGCCAGCGTATTTGCCATCGCCCAATGTGTAGGACAACGCGCCAGATGAATCACGCACGCCCATATTTACCACACCGGAGGCTTTGACTTTGTCCAATGTAGACCCAGCCTGTGCAAAGGCAGTGCCTGATGTAGCCGCGATAGCGGCCAGTGCGGCCAAGGTGATCAATTGCTTTTTCATAATTTCTCCAGAAAAATAAAGCGTAAAAAAATACTTAATAACTAACTATCCAACAACGAGATTTTAAAAGTTGGGGCTTGCGGGAATACCCGCAAATTAGATGCAAGTTTATGCATTTAACGCATAAACTAAAACCTACCCCTATCGTAGGGACTAAAACGGCACAAAGTCTGTAGGGTATTTCCAAAAATCGCGTAACAGATAACTCACTGGCAAGTTCAAGACAGCATTATTTGGCGGGATAGGCTGGGTAAACCACTTGTCGTACATTGCGTAGATTTCACGGCTGCTGATCAACCGCTTCATTTCACTGTCGATCAGTTTTTTAAATTCAGCGTCGTTCTTGGGCAACATGATGGCCAAAGGCTCGGTGGTGAGGAACTTGCCTGCGACTTTGAGAGCCTTGGGATTGGGTCTGCCAGCCGCTAGACCGTACAGCAATACGTCGTCCATCACAAAGGCTTCGACTTCTCCTTTTTCAAGCATATCGATGGCCTTTCCGTGGTCGGGCGCCTCAACAATAGTCAGGCCCAATAAACGTTCGCGGTTGGCTGACTCTACAGCTTTCAAAGGTGTAGTGCCTTTGGTTGACACTAGTTTTTTACCCCTGAAATCTTCAATCCGTTCAGCAGGGCTGTCGGCGCGCAACAGCATGCGCGCACCGGTAATAAAGTGGGGCACCGTGAAAGCTACTTTCTGGCGGCGCTCGGCATTGTTGGTGGTGGAGCCGCATTCCATATCGGCCTTGCCTGTTTCGATGGTGCTGATGCGGTTGGCTGGGGTAACCATCAGATAGGTTACGCCGCCGGTTTGAGCGCCCATTTTTTTGCGCACAGCCGCAGCCAGTTTGACGCACAAATCTACGGCATAGCCAATAGGTTTTTTGTCAGCATCCAGGTACGAAAACGGCACGGACGACTCGCGGTGCGCGATGACTATGTCGCCACCGTTTTTAACGCGTTCCAGTACGCTTTGCTGCGCTAAAACGTGGCCAGCGCTAGTGATAAGGGCTAGCGACAGCGTGCCTGTGCTGACAGCTGTGGTAAGCCATTTTGGTGCATTCATGATGTATCTCCAAGGATTTTTAATTCTCCCTGCACAGACTGTGCCTGTTTGCGTGCTAAGCCAGGTCTTCAGTTGAATTTAGCGCTAGCTTTTGTTTTAATTAGGCAACCAAGGGCATGGGCTGCGTCAATTTATCAGGCACCAACAGCGCCTGCATTTGCAATTGCGTCATGATACCTAAGCTTTCCGCTACTTGAGCGATGGGCAAACCCGTGGCTATGGCGGTTTTAGCGATCAAGGCTGATTTTTCGTAGCCAATCAACGGATTGAGTGCGGTAACCAAAGTAACTGATTCGGCGACGCGCTTGGCCAAGAGTTCGCGGTTAGCCTCAATACCAGCAACGCAGTTGGCTTGCAGTGTCAGGCAGGCTTGGCTTAAATGGCTGATGCTTTTAAACAGGCTCCAGCCCATGATGGGTTCAAACGCATTGAGCTGCAGCTGCCCCGCCTCGGACGCCATGGTCACAGTAATGTCGTTGCCTATCACCTCAAACGCCACTTGGTTCATGACCTCAGGAATCACCGGGTTCACCTTGCCCGGCATGATGGACGAGCCTGCCTGGCGCGCAGGCAGCTTGATGTCGCCAAAACCTGCCTGCGGGCCGCTAGACAGCAGGCGCAGGTCGTTGCAAATTTTGCTGAGCTTGCAGGCAATGCGCTTGAGCACACCCGACAACTGCACGAACGCGCCCGTGTCTTGCGTAGCTTCGATCAAATTGTGGGCTTTGACGACGGGAATAGCACTTTCTTCGGCGAGAAATTTGCACGCCATGTCGGCGTAACCTGCGGGTGCGTTAATGCCTGTGCCAATAGCGGTTGCGCCCAGGTTGATTTCTTCTATCAGCGCGCGCGCCTCGCGCAGCCGTGCCTCGTCTTCGCCGATCATGATGGCGTAGGTTAAAAATTCTTGGCCCAGCGTCATGGGCACCGCGTCTTGCAGCTGGGTGCGGCCGATTTTAAGAATGTCTTTGAACTCGTCGGCTTTGGCTTCAAAGCCTTGGCGCAAAATCGCCATGGAGCCCAGCAGACGGTCAATACCCGTCCACAGCGCAATGCGCACGGCGGTGGGATACACGTCGTTGGTGCTTTGCGATGCGTTGACATGGTCATTAGGGTGCAGCACATCGTAGCGGCCTTTCTCAAAACCCAGTTTTTCCAGCGCCACATTGGCCAGCACTTCGTTGGCGTTCATGTTGGTAGATGTGCCTGCGCCCCCCTGAATAACGTCGACTACAAATTCGCTGTGGTGCTTGCCTTCGATCAACTCATTGCAGGCCAAGATGATGGCACCAGCGCGTTTGCGGTCTAACGCACCCAGGTCGGCATTGGCACGGGCAGCGGCTTTTTTAACCATACCAAAAGCACGGATCAAATCGGGCATGGCCGATATGGCGATGCCAGAGATGGGAAAGTTGTCCACCGCGCGTGCCGTGTGCACGCCCCAGTAGGCGTCAGAGGGAATTTGCATCTCGCCCAAGAAGTCGCGTTCAGTGCGGTGAGATGCTGATGTGCAATTGGTAGTCATGGCGTTCGGCCTTGTGGTGATTGAATGGCTGAACTGTAGGTTTATCGGGGTGAAACCGCCAATGCTGTTTGATGGGTTAACTATGCAAAAAATTTATGGTTGCGTTGTTATGATAATTTCGCATGAAGTTTTTACTGGGGATTTCCCTGATTATGCGTTGCGTTGGTATTGGTGAATTCTGTTGCTGTGTAGTGTGCCGAGGTTTGTGTTCTGGCTTAGTCGCTGGGTGGTGAGATAGCATATGCCAACCGCCCACCTACTGGAGTACCAGAAATCGAGCGGTCGGCATACGCTATCTCACTTACAACCATAGTAGCGCGCTACCGGTAGTCGCCGGAAAATCCACATCGGGGCATTTGGGGTCAGATCAAAATTCAGGAAAATCTTGCATCCGGCGCGGCACCAAACCCGAACGAAATTTTGCTCTGACCCCAATTGCACCTCACCGGTGCGCGGGCTGTTAAACAAGCTCCAATCGCAACAACTCCATCACCGAAGCGCGGGCTGTTCAAACCCAGCCAAGAACAATGTGACGAGTTGGGTCCGCCTCGATGAAAAATACGCAGCAAGGCGCGCGTTGTTGAAGCTAGCGCACCAAAGACCTTAGTTCGCGCGTGTTTGCGTAGTTTTTTTGCAGCGAGATGCCCGGCTCGAGTCCAGCTTTCCGGAGTGCACGCGAACCCAAGTAACCAACTCTCCGGCGCGTGGGCTGCATTGCACATGCACACGGGCCGGCGCGCGCGCAAACCAAGCGACCGCCTCTGCAGCGACTACTTTGGCGCAACTACCCGCTACACGTAACAGGCCAGGCCGTCGACCTACAAACTCAAGCCCCGCGCTTCTTCGCAGCTTGCGCGTTATCTATCAAATAATCCCACAACGTCAGCGCCGTACGCTTGGCCGCACGGTCACCCGACTTGGCTGCGTCTTTGCCCTCTTTAGCCAGCGGCTTTTCACGGTAAGCGCGAATGTCCATGGCCAGCTCCAGCCCCGTGCCAGCCAACGCCAGCTTCTTGGCACGCAGCTCTTTTTTCACCGCACTTTGCGGCAAAAACGCAATGCCATGGCCTTCCAGCGCCATCACCTTCAGGCCCTCGGCCATGTCCGTTTCGTACACACGGTCCAGGTGGTTAGGTGTTTTAGCGTCTTTCAAAATCACGTCCACCACACGGCCCAGGTACGCGCCCGGCGCATAGCCCAGGTACGGCAGTGGCGACGCTGGGCGGCCGGGTAGCGCAAAAATCGGCAAACCTTGCGCATCAGCCTGCGCGTAGGGGGCGATAATTTCTGTGCCCAAGCTCACAAATTCGTAGCGCTCGGGGTCCAGCTGAAAAGGCTGCGAAGGGTGGTGGTAGGTTATCAAAATATCGCAGCTGGCCTCTACCAAGCGCATTACCGCGTCGTGCACGTTCAGCGCAATCAAGCGGCTTTTAATGGGGCCAAACCGGTCGCGCAATAACGTGACCCAGCCCGGGAAGAAGGTAAACGCCAGCGTGTGCGGCACAGCAAACTCAATTACGTCTTGCCCGGCGGCCGCATGCCCACGCAGCATGGCGCGGGTGGACTGCAAGCCTTGCAGCATCTCCAGCGCCTGGCTGTACAGCGTCTCGCCTGCAGGGGTGAGGCGCGTGGGGTAGCTGCTGCGGTCCACCAAGTCGGTGCCGGCCCACGATTCGAGCGACTGAATGCGCCGCGAAAACGCAGGTTGCGTCACATGGCGCAGTTGGGCCGACCGGCTAAAGCTGCGCGTCTCCGATAAGCTGATAAAGTCTTCAAGCCATTTGGTTTCCATGGTGTGCTGTCCTGTAAGCGTGACGCTGTTTTTACGTAGTGTGTGACGCAGTTTGTGACTTAGTTTGTAATGTAACTTGTACGTGTTGTCTCTTGGGCTAAATTATGGCACTCTTAATTTTATAGCTGCTTGAGCAGGTTTTACTTTGGCTAGCATAGGATTTAATGGTTAAAAACATCATAATTTAAGCCTTAAACTACTTTTAAAACACTTTACTCAATACCACTACAGCATCACTGCAGCCCCGCACCATGTGGATAGACACCCATTGCCATTTAGACGCCGCCCAGCTGCATAGCCAAGCGGCCCCACTGCGGGCGCAAGCTGCTGCGGTGGGCGTGGCGCATTGCATTTACCCTGCAGTAGAGGTAGCTAATTTTGCCAGTGTGCGCCAGCTGGCGCACGATTTGCACGACAGCTACGCGCTGGGCATTCACCCATTGTTTACCCCCCAAGCGCATGACGAAGACTTAGACCGTTTGGACGCGGCATTGTCCGCTGCGCTGCAACTTGGCGACACGCGTTTGGTAGCAGTAGGTGAGATAGGTTTAGACTATTTTGTCCCGCAGCTGTGCGAGGCGCCCTGGCGCGAGAAGCAAGAGCGGTTTTACCGCGCCCAGCTCAAACTGGCCCGCAAGCACGGGCTGCCAGTCATCTTGCATGTGCGCCGATCAGCCGACCAGTTGCTAAAAGGCTTGAACGACATTGCCGTCTCAGGCGGTATAGCCCATGCCTTTAACGGGTCTGACCAGCAAGCGCTGCGACTGCACCAGCGCGGCTTTGCGCTGGGCTTTGGCGGTGCAGTCACGTACGGGCGCGCCACGCAGCTGCGCCACCTGTGCAGTACTTTGCCCAGCACCGCACTGGTGCTGGAAACCGATGCACCCGACATGCCGCCGCAGTGGCTGTACGTTACTGCTGCCCAGCGCGCTGCGGGTGTGGCGCAAGGCATCAACAGCAGTGTGCAGCTGCCGCGCATTGCCAGCGTGGTGGCGGGACTGCGAGGCGTCAACCTGGACGCGTTGGCTGCGGCCACCACGGCCAATGCGTTACGTGTGCTGCCGCGTTTGTGCAGTGTTGTCTAAGCTTGCATTACTATTAATAGCATAGCTGCTTGAGCAGTTTCTACCTGGGTTAGAAGCCTAAAATGGCAAAAAACCGTGCAAATTACAGTATTTTCAGCTTTGCACCAGCGCACATAACATCGTGGTGGCTAAGCTGCGTTGGCCATGGCCTCGCCCAAACGAATCGCCTGGCCAGGTGCCCAAGCCGGATTGAAAGTCACCGGCCCCTTGGGCCACAGCATGACCACGGTAGAGCCCAGCAGAAAGCGTCCCATCTCATCGCCCTGCTTGAGCGCCACGTCGCCCGCATAGTCCCACTGGCGCGCGTCCCGCGTGCGCGGCGGGTTGACCACGCCATGCCATACGGTGGCCATGCTGCCCACAATGGTGGCACCCACCAGCACATGCACAAACGGGCCATGCGGCGTGTCAAACACACACATTACACGCTCATTGCGCGCAAACAGCCCTGGCACACCACGTGCTGTAGCAGGGTTGACCGAGAATAAATCACCCGGCACATACACCATGCGGCGCAATGTACCCGCGCTGGGCATGTGGATGCGGTGGTAGTCTTTGGGTGACAGGTACAAACACGCAAAGTGCCCGTCGTCAAACTGCGCTGCCAGTGCTGCGTCGCCGCCTACCAATGCGCGCGCGCTGTAGTGGTGACCCTTGGCCTGAAAGATGTGCCCGCTGGTGATTTTGCCAAACTGGCTGACAGCGCCGTCAACGGGGCAAATCCAGTCGGCCTGCGCCAGCGTGCGTGCACCTGCTTTGAGCGGGCGCGTGAAAAATTCATTGAACGTGGCATAGCTGCCAATATCTGAATTTTCAGCCTCACCCATGTCAACGCTGTAGCGTGTGACAAAGTTTTGAATGATCGCCCGCGTGACAGCACCACCGCGCGCACCCGCAATGCGGCCTGCCAGCCATGTCATGGCTTTCTTAGGCATCAAATACTGGAGTTGCAAGGCAATACGGTCGGACACGGGTGAACTTTCTAAAATAGTCAAAAGCATTTTATGCCAGCTGGCCCAATATGTTGCGATGGTACAGGCAGGCACGACAGGCCATTAACCAGCATGGAGCGCCCTAGTGAGCACTCTAGTGGGGCCCTGCCTGACTACACCTGCGTACAAGGGCATAGGCAAACCGCGCCACAATAGCAGCATGGCAGAACCTTTATTTTCAGTACACAACCTCACCAAGCGCTATGGTGAGAACACTGTGGTTAACGATTTGTCCTTTGACATAGCCCCCGGCGAATGTTTGGGCGTGATTGGCCCCAAC
Source organism: Polaromonas sp. (assembly GCA_031386655.1). Taxonomy (GTDB): domain Bacteria; phylum Pseudomonadota; class Gammaproteobacteria; order Burkholderiales; family Burkholderiaceae_C; genus JAAFIP01. The sequence continues at coordinate 7,276 of JANNCO010000229.1, forward strand.
GGCGCTGGCAAAACCACCACGATCCGCATGTGCTTGGGGCAAACCGCGCCCGACAGTGGCGAAATTCATGCCCTGGGCTTGCAGATGCCGCGCGACGCACGCGCTATCAAAGCCCGCTTGGGTGTGGTCAGCCAGTTTGATACGCTAGACCCTGATTTCAATCTGGAAGAAAACATTCTGGTGTATGGCCGCTATTTTGGTCTCAGCACCGCGCAGATCATGCCGCGTGTGCCGCAACTTTTAGAGTTTGCCTCACTGGCGCACAAAGCCCGGTCAAAACCTGGCGAACTATCGGGTGGCATGCGCCGCCGCCTAAGCCTGGCGCGTGCACTGGTCAACAACCCCGACCTGCTGCTGCTGGACGAGCCCACCACGGGGCTAGACCCGCAGGCCCGCCACCTGATGTGGGAACGCCTGCAGGTGCTGCTGGGGCAAGGCAAATCGATCTTGCTGACCACCCACTTCATGGACGAAGCAGAGCGTTTGTGTTCCCGTCTTCTGGTGATTGACCACGGCAAAAAAATTGCCGAGGGCAAGCCGCGCGATTTGATACGCGAACACTTGGAGCCCGATGTGGTGGAAGTGTTTGGCCAGTACCAAGGGGGCGGTGCAGCCCAGTCCAGTGCGCTGGATTTGCAGCACAGCGCGCTGGCACAGCACGCCGCGCGGGTTGAGGTCAGCGGAGAAACCGTATTTTTCTACACCCGCGATGCAGCGCCCCTGATGCAAGCGCTGAACGCCTACCCGCAGTTGCGCACGCTGCACCGCCCTGCCAACTTAGAGGATTTATTCCTGAAGCTGACAGGCCGTCAAATCCGCGAAGAAGGTTAAGCACGATGACAAGTTCCCTGTCTCCCCCTGCCATGTTGGCGGCTGCCGATGCAGCCTCTATCTGGCGGCTGCCGTCCATTACCTGGCGCTGGTGGCCGGTATTCTTGCGCAACTATTTGGTGTGGAGAAAGCTTTTCTGGCCTAGCTTGGTGGGCAATACCGCAGACCCCCTGATCAGCTTGATTGCGTTTGGCTACGGCTTGGGCACGATGATTGGCCAGGTGCAGTATGCAGGCCAGCAGGTGCCGTATATTTTGTTTGTGGCCAGCGGCTATATTTGCACCAGTGCCATGAACGCCGCCAGCTTTGAAGCCCTTTACTCAGCTTTCTCGCGCATGCAAATGCAAAAAACATGGGAGGGCATTATGAACGCGCCCGTGGGCTTGGACGATGTAGTATTGGCCGAAATTCTATGGGCCGCTTTTAAATCTTTATTCACAGTCAGCGCTGTGATGGTGGTGCTGGTGCTGCTGGGCATCAGCCAGTCGTGGGCTTTGCTGCTGGCCTTGCCGATACTGCTGCTAGTGGGCATTACCTTTGGCTGTATTGCCATGATCATGACTGCAGTGGCCAAGGGTTATGATTTTTTCACCTACTATTTCACCTTGTTTTTGACGCCCATGATGTTTTTATCGGGCGTGTTTTTTCCGCGCGAGCAATTACCAGGTTGGGCACAAGCCATAGCGCAGTGGCTGCCACTGGCGCTGGCTGTCGATATTGTGCGGCCGCTGTTTTTAGGGCAAATGCCGACAGCGCCATGGGGCAACGTGCTTGCGCTGGCGCTGATGGCTGGTGTGTCTTTTTGGGTGGCGATGGCGCTTTTGCGCAAGCGTTTTAGGGCGTAAACATAGGCCTAAAAGGGCCACTAACCCAGGTAAAACCTGCTCAAACAGCTATAAAAATAATAGCTGCTTGGTATTCTTGCCTAAACCGGCAGACTCAGCCCTACAACCGCCTGGAACATCGCTTGGCGCGCCTGCGAGACGATCATGCCCTTCCAGTCGTCAGCATCGTCATAAAAAGCCGCCATCATTTGCTGCTTGATCTGGTGGCGCTGTGCTGCGGGTGTCTGGGGATGCAAATGCAGCCAATGGTCCGCACGCAGCGCGTCGATCACCACCTCCACCGGCACAGTGCCATATTCCATCGCAATAGCGGTGTATTCAGCTTGGGGGCATTCTTGGTAGGCTGACTGCCACATCAGGCCTGTGAGAAAGGCTGATGTAGAACTGCCGTCGTAGATGCTGGTCACAGGTGTCTGGCCGCTGGGGTTGCCAGCGTTGCCCCACCAGGCCTGCGCGCGTGCATAGGCGGATTTGTCGTCGCGGCAGGCAAATATACGTTCGCCCAAGCCGCGCGGGCCCAGGCCAGTATGCAGGTCAATCCAGGCAAGTTTTTGGCAGTGGGTGCCGTACAAACGCAAAACTTTGCGCAGCGTGGTGTTGCTCCACGTAGGCGCTGTACCGCCAAAGAACAAACCATCAGCGTGGCTGTGCTGCCCGCGTGTAACCGCGCTTTGCAATGCCGCCATGCCGCGCCGCGCTACATAGTCACCGATACTTTTCAGATTGTCCCCGTTGGGTGGCCATTGTGCAGGCAACAGCAAGGGGTGCAGCTCGGCATATTCTGCATTTATCGTGTTGGCAGGCAAAGGCTGGCTGAAGTCTTGAAAATTGCGGTTTAAATCAACGTTTTCGTGCGTGACGCGCCGTTGAAACGAAAACCCGTGCGGGTTCAATCCGTGGATGTACAGCACGGCCACACCTGCCGCTTTGGCCTTGGCGCGCCACTCATCGTCATGCAGGGCAAACACTTGCACGCCGCTGCCGCAGTAGCCCTCTACACCGTGGCAGGCGCTGCTCACGATCAACAGTTGCTTGGCATCGGGTGCGCCGTCTAGCGCGACATCCATGGCCAGCACTTCGCCATCGCGGCCCGGCAGCGGGTGGTCAAAAGACGTGACAGACAAGCTGTGCGTGGCAGCGGCTTCCAAAAATTGAACACGTGCTTGCGCGTAGCTGGTTGAAAACGCAGAGGGAACATTCATCATGCTTTTTTCAGCCATTCTTCGGTCAAACGCACCCAATATGTGGCACCTAGCGGAATCAAGTCGTCGTTGAAGTCGTAGCTGGGGTTGTGCAGCATGCAGGGCCCTGCGCCGTGCCCCATCTCGCGGTGCGATCCATCGCCGTTGGCAATAAATGCGTAGCAGCCGGGCTTGGCCTGCAGCATGTAGGCAAAGTCTTCTGCACCCATGGTGGGTTCTTGTGCAATTACGTTGGCCTCGCCCACAATGGAAGCCATGACTTTGCGCGCAAATTCAGCTTCTGGCGCGCTGTTGATCGTAGGCGGGTAATTGCGTTTAAATGCAAAATCACAGCTTGCGCCGTAGCTGGCGCTTATGCCGTCGGCTATTTCTTTCATGCGCGCCTCGATCATGTCCAGCACTTCTAGCGTGAAGGTGCGCACCGTGCCTTGCAGCTCGCAGCTGTCGGGCACCACATTGGTGGCCTCGCCTGCATGGATCATCGTCACGCTGATCACGCCAGCGTCGATGGGTTTTTTGTTGCGGCTGATGATGGTTTGAAACGCTTGCACCATGGCAGCAGCTGCCGGGATGGGGTCTATACCGTTGTGCGGCAACGCAGCGTGGCAGCCCTTGCCGCGAATGGTGATTTTAAATTCGTTGCTGGACGCCATCACCGGCCCAGGGCTGACGGCAAATTTACCGATGTCGGTGCCCGGCCAGTTGTGCATGCCAAACACCGCGTCCATGGGGAACTGGGTAAACAGCCCGTCTTTGATCATCTCGCGCGCGCCGCCACCGCCTTCTTCGGCAGGCTGGAATATCAAATACACCGTGCCATCAAAATTGCGGTGCTGGGCAAAGTGCTGCGCCGCCGCCAGCAGCATGGCCGTGTGGCCGTCGTGCCCGCAGGCGTGCATCTTGCCAGCGTAGGTGCTGGCATGCGCAAAGGTGTTGAACTCTTGCATGGGCAGCGCGTCCATGTCGGCACGCAGGCCAATGGCTTTGCCAGACGTGCCTGCTTTGACAATGCCCACCACGCCGGTAGTACCCATGCCGCGGTGAATCGGAATGCCCCACTCGGTCAGCTTGCTGGCCACCAGATCGGCCGTGCGCACTTCTTGGTAGCACAGCTCGGGGTGGGCGTGGATGTCACGGCGCAAACTGGCCATGCTGGCCGCTTGGGTCACAATGGAATCGATAACTTTCATACTTTGCTCCTGTGCATAGAGTCTAGCCATTTCTTTGGTGATGTGCCCTAAGGGGAATTACGCGAAAATACAGTTTATGACAAACAATTTGCCTATCCCAAGCCCATTAACCCAAGTGCGCGGTGCGTGTCCGCACGATTGCCCTGACACCTGCGCGCTGCTGACCGATGTGCAAGATGGGGTAGCGATCAAAGTACACGGCAACCCCGCGCACGCCCATACCCACGGCACGCTGTGTGCCAAAGTATCTAAATACACAGAGCGCACCTACCATGCCCAGCGCATCTTGCATCCGCTTAAACGTACT
>JANNCO010000259.1:0-12649 GCA_031386655.1 Polaromonas sp.
GCTGATTCGATCTCAGGGCTTTTGCAGCCGATGCGGTACATATTGGCTGTCGGGCCGCCTAGGTCGCTGATAACGCCCGTGAAGCCTTTGACACTGTCTCTTATCGCCTCTACCTCGCGGATGACCGAGTCTTCAGAGCGGCTTTGGATAATGCGGCCTTCATGCTCAGTGATAGAGCAAAAAGTGCAGCCACCGAAACAGCCGCGCATGATGTTGACGGAGAAGCGGATCATCTCCCAAGCGGGAATTTTGGTATCGCCATCGTGCGAGCCTTGCGCATCCGCATACGACGGGTGCGGGCTGCGGGCATAGGGCAAGTCAAACACCAAATCCATCTCGGCTGTTGTGAGCGGAATGGGCGGCGGGGTAATCCACACGTCGCGTGCGGTGGTGCCTTCGCCATGCTTTTGCACCAAGGCGCGGGCATTGCCAGGGTTGGTTTCCAGGTGCAGCACGCGGTTGGCATGGGCGTACAAAACAGGGTCAGCTTTAACCTGCTCGTAGCTGGGCAGGCGAATGACGGATTTGTCGCGGGGCGGTGTTTTAATTTTGTTTTTAGACAGCGCAGGGTTGGGCACGAAGGTCAGCGGCTTGACGGTAAAACCTACGTCTGAACCTTTTGCTTGCGTTCGGTCTGAGCCCGTCGCAGCAGCCTTCGCAAACCCTTCGACAAGCTCCGTGCGAACGGACGTATTGGTATCCATCTGACCACGCAGGGTCTGTGCACTGGCACCTGCCCCAGGCAAGCCCGACTGCACCGACACCACAGAATCTTCCTTGGCACACGAGCCGCCCTGCTCACGCGCCAAATCGGCGCTCATCATGTAGGGGTTGACGTGCTGCTCAGTGCGGCCCGGCGTGTCAATGTCTGTGGAGTCAATTTCAAACCAACCCTCAGCATTTTGGCGCTGCACAAATGCCGTGCCGCGAATGTCGATCAAATTTTCAATCGGCTCTTTCGCCGCCAAGCGGTGGGCAATCTCAACAATGGCACGCTCAGCATTGCCATACAACAACAGGTCGCATTTAGCGTCCACCACAATGGATCGGCGCACTTTGTCTTGCCAATAATCGTAGTGCGCTATGCGGCGCAGCGACCCTTCGATACCGCCCAGAATAATCGGCACATCGCTGTACGCCTCTTTGCAGCGCTGGCTGTAAACCAAGGCTGCACGGTCGGGCCGGTTGCCGCCTTGCCCGCCTGCGGTGTAGGCGTCGTCGGTGCGGATTTTGCGGTCAGCCGTGTAGCGGTTGATCATGCTGTCCATGTTGCCTGCAGACACGCCGTAGAACAAATTGGGCTTGCCCAGTGCTTTAAACGGCTCGGCGCTTTGCCAGTCGGGCTGGGCAATGATGCCCACGCGAAAACCCTGGTTTTCCAGCATGCGGCCAATCACGGCCATGCCAAAGCTGGGGTGGTCGACATACGCGTCGCCCACCACGATCACTATGTCGCAGCTGTCCCAACCCAGTGTGTCCATCTCGGCGCGGGTGGTGGGCAAAAACTTGGCCACACCAAAGCGCTGCGCCCAGTACTTGCGGTAGCTGGACAGCGGTTTGGCGTCGCGTGGAAACAGCGACACGTCGTTAAAAATAGCGGGGCGTGCAGTCATGGCAAAGGGTATTGAGCAACCTTGTATTTTAAGGGTTTGGCTGCCACGGGCCTAATCTAAGGCCACTCACAGTGCACAGTGGCCTGCAAGAAAGCTAGTTTTCATGCTGTAGGTGCTACGCGCCTGCACTTTGGCACACACCATGCATAAAGGTAACAACACGCCACATACCCTCGCTTTATTACAAATAATAGGGGTGTTTTGCGGTTTAATAACAATTTTGAACACCAAAAAGTATTCATAGTGCATTTTTGTATTGTCTGCTCACGTATTTATGCCGTCTACCTTTAATCCTTCTGAATTTGCCGCCACCACCATGGACAGCCAGTTTGGCGCGGGCCCGCAGGATGCTGTGAGCTACGGCTATCTGGGCCGCTACCGGCTAGACCGCATGATTGGCCATGGTGCCATGGGCGCGGTGTTTGAGGCGTTTGACGCTACGCTGGGCCGCACCATTGCGATCAAAACCCTGTACACCCAGCCCGACCAAGCCGAGGGCGGGTTTGACAGTGCCATGGTAGACGCGGCTATTTTGCAAGAAGCGCGCGCCGCTGCTACGCTGAACCATCCCCACATTGTCACCGTATACGACGCAGGCCGCGCGCCCAGCAGTGTTTTGGGCCGCGAGCTGCCGTACGTGGCCATGGAGCTCATGCAAGGCTGCGACCTGCGCGAGCGCATGAACGCAGGGCCTCCTCTGGGCCAGCGCGAAGCCGTGGCACTGGTGGGCAAGCTGGCACTGGCGCTAGACCATGCCCACAAGGCAGGTGTGTTGCACCGCGACATCAAACCTGCCAATGTGTTCATGTCTAAAACCAATGGCCCCAAGATTTTGGACTTTGGCCTGGCCAAATTTACTGCCCGTGCCAAGTACCAAGCCAACGCCGCCAGCAGCGAAATGATAGCCGGGTCGCCGCAATACATGTCGCCCGAGATGGTGCGCAGCATCCATGACACCACCGTGTTGGTCGACGCGCGCAGCGATGTGTATTCGCTGGGCGTCATGCTGTACGAGCTGCTGTGCGGCAAGCAACCCTTTGACGCCCCCACGCTAGAGCTATTGCAAGCGCGCATTATCAACACCCCGCCCGAGCCACCGCATCTGGTGAACCCCGCGATACCGGCTGAGCTGTCGGCCATCATGCTGGCGGCGCTGGCCAAAAAACCCGACGACCGTTACCGCAGTGCAGGCCAGCTCTCGCGCGAATTGCGCCGCTGGGGTGCCCAGGCACAAGACGCTGATCAACCTGATGCCATCACCAAACCCGACGCACTGCACCCTGCGTCAGGGCCCGTGGTGCTAGACAACACGTCAACGCCGCCTGTTGAAGTCAACTTTTCTGTAGCCAAGCCGCGCGGCCCTGCAGCGGTGGTTTTGGCAGCCACAGCAGGCTTGGCCTTGCTTGCAGCTTTGTGGTGGACCTTGCAACAACGTGCGCCGGTGCAGCAGCCTGTAGCTGCAGCGTCAGCACCCAGCGCCAAGCCGGCCAAACCTGCCGCACTACCCTCTGTGGCTGCGCCTGCCGAGGCCTTGCCGGCAATGGTGCTGACCACTGCACCTAGTACAACCACTGTTGCGCCTGGTACCGCCACCATCGCGCTGGCATCTACCGCTACCGTAGCGATACTGGCAGGTGGCGCAAGCACCGACCTGTCTGTCAGTCAAGTTACTGCCAGTTCAATTAATGCCAGCGCAATCGCTGCCAGTGCTACAACCGCCCCTAGCACTGCCAGGCTGCGTATCAGCATCACGCCTTGGGGCGAGGTAGAAATCGATGGCAAAAAGATGGGTGTATCACCGCCCTTGACCAGCTTGACATTAGAACCAGGACCGCACACCATCGTAGTACGCAACAGTGACTTTACGTCCTACACTTTCAAAATCAAATCAGTAGCTGGCAAAACCGACAGCGTCGTACACAAGTTTGAATGAGCAATCAAAGGATTTACCGTACGCATTGTTTTTTAGCTGCTGTTACATATCTTCAGGACACCTTTTTTATGACACCACGCCCTTTGCAATTTTCAGCATCTGCCTGCGTTCTGGTCGCCATCTTGGCAGTTACCTTATCTGGTAGTTTAGCCGGTTGTGTTACACCCCCACCAGAGCCACCACCTGCCGCCCCTGCACCAGTGGCACCCACACCCGCGCCAGCACCAGCGGTATCTGCCCCGCCGCCCGCCCCCGCGCCCGCCGCAGGCAACCCTGCACTGCGCGATGGCGTGGCTGCATTCAATGCTGGCGACTACAAACGCGCCGAATCCAAGCTGCTGGAGAGCCAAAAACTGGGCCTAGTCGAGCGTGCCGATCAACTGCAAGCCCATAAAACCAAAGCCTTTCTGTATTGCGTAACCCGCCGCACCGCACTGTGCGAGAAATCATTTGCCGACGCCTTTGCAGTCGACAAAACGTTCGACCTGACCCGCGCCGAACGCGGCCACCCAGTGTGGGGACCTGCTTTTAGTAAAGTAAAAGCCAAGCAACCCAAGTAAAACCTGCTCAGACAGCTATTAAATTCATAGTATTCATCCAGGCTCCTGTTTCCATCTCGCTGTCTTGCAGCAATTTTTTATTTGTTGACAGCTTGGTGTCCTTACACCTCGCAGCTACACGGCAACCCCCGGAGCGCTTGTGCCGGCCAGACACGCAAGTGACAACCCCTAACCCGCCCTATGGTCCCAGGCGCGACAATGGGGCAACTTTTGTCACACACAAGACTGCCCATGGACGAACCTATTCTTACTATTGACGAACGCGAAGCGATCAATTCAGGTCGCTGGTTTTCAAGCCTTTCCCCCAGCCTTCGGCACGACATACTGCGATGCACTTACGTCAAACGTTACAAAGACGGCGAGCTTATCTGCGCACGCGGCGACACGGCCGACGAGTGGATAGCTTGCGCGCGCGGTGCGCTGCGCGTGTCCAGCACATCAGTGTCGGGCAAACTGGTCACACTGGCCTATGTAGAACCGGGCATCTGGATGGGTGATGTGAGCATGTTCGACGGCGACAGTCGCACGCATGACGTGTACGCCCACGGTGACACGTCCATCGTGTGCGTGGCGCGGGCTGATTTTCGGAAAATTTTGAGCAACCACGTTGAGCTGTATGAGGCGCTGATGCGCCTGCAAGCGCGGCGCATTCGATTGTTGTTTGGCTTGGTCGAAGACCTAAACACGCTGCCCCTGCGCGCGCGCCTGGCCAAGCAGCTGGTGCATCTGGTACGCAGTTACGGCGTGCCTAGCCTGTCTAATAACGAAGAGATGCGCATTGGCTTGCACTTGGCTCAAGAAGAGCTGGCCCAGCTGTTAGGCGCCTCGCGCCAGCGGGTTAACCAAGAACTCAAAGCCATGGAGCGCGAGGGCGTCATTCGTGTTGAGCCTGCTGGGCTGGTGGTGTGCCAGCGCGAAGCGCTGAAAAAGATTGGAGATGCGGATGCATAAAAACTGCGGCGCCGCTTTAAAATTTATGAATCCCCTGCGGTGCAGTACTACGCACCCCCTTGGGGGTCAGCGCAGGGCACGAAGTGCAAAGCGTAAGGGTCGATATGTCTGATTTCAGCCATTTTGTGGGCACCCGTGCTGTGGGCGAGAAAAACGCTTTTGACACAGCTGCGCTAACCGCCTGGCTTGAAAATAATCTAGATGGATTTGCCGGCCCTTTGGCTGTTGAAATGTTCAACGGCGGGCAGTCAAACCCCACCTACAAACTGACCACGCCCACCAGGTCCTATGTCATGCGTGCCAAGCCTGGTCCAGCAGCCAAGCTGCTGCCATCGGCCCACGCGATTGAACGCGAGTTTGCCGTCATGCGTGGCCTGCATGGCACCGACGTACCCGTAGCGCAAATGCTCTGCCTGTGTGAGGACGAAACTGTGCTGGGCCGCGCTTTCTACATAATGGAGTTTGTAGCAGGGCGCGTGCTGTGGGATCAAGCCCTGCCGGGCATGACACCCGTGCAGCGCAGTGAGATTTACAGCGAGATGAACCGCGTACAAGCTGCCTTGCACAATGTTAATTTTGCTGAACGCGGCCTGGCCAACTACGGCAAACCGGGCAACTATTTTGAGCGCCAAATTGGCCGCTGGAGCAAGCAGTACCTAGCGTCTGTCACTGCACAGGCGTCACCCGCCGAGCCGCCGCAAGGGGGGCAGCACCTTCTTGGGGGACTTGGTGAAACCAAGGTTGCGGGTAGTATCCCCGAGATGGACAAGCTGATCGAATGGTTGCCAGCCCACATCCCTGCCAGCGCGCGCGATGAGACCCAGGCCAGCATTGTGCATGGCGACTATCGGATGGACAACCTGATTTTTCATCCCACACAGCCGCGTGTGCTGGCCGTGCTGGACTGGGAGCTGTCTACCCTAGGCCACCCGCTGGCCGACTTTAGCTACCACTGCATGGCCTGGCACATTCCGCCCGGTGCCTTCCGCGGTATTGGCGGGCTAGACCACGCAGCGCTGGGCATACCCAGCGAGGCTGACTACATTCGCATGTACTGCGAACGGACCGGCAGGCACACGCCCGAGGCGCTCAAAGCCGACTGGAATTTTTACCTGGCCTATAACCTGTTTCGCATAGCTGCCATTTTGCAAGGCATCGCCAAGCGCGTAGAAGCTGGCACCGCTGCCAGCGCGCAGGCTGTGGCGTCTGCAGCGGGGGCTAAACCCTTGGCGCAAATGGCTTGGTCGTTTGCTTTGAAGGCTTAAATTTTTAATACCGAATACCGATACCCAAATACCAAACTACCGGACGCGAAGGACACGAAGGACGCGAAAAAGAGAATGAAAATGAATACAAAAAAGTAAAAACGAATTGAGATGATTGGATTAATCTTTCAACTAAATTTTTACTTTTTTTATTAACTAAATTTTGATTCTCTTTTTGACTTCTTTCGCGTCCCTCGCGCAACCTTTGCGCCCTTCGCGTCCAAAAATCTTCTGACTTCTAACCCCACCGGAGACCACACCATGGATTTCGACTACTCATCCCGCACCAAAGACCTGCAAACCAAACTGCTGGCATTTTTTGACGCTCACATTTACACAAATGAGAAGTCCTACCACGACGAGATAGAAGCCAACACGGCAGCAGGCAAGCGCTGGACGCCGCTGCAGACGATTGAAAAGCTCAAACCGCTGGCGCAAAAGCAGGGCCTGTGGAACCTGTGGCTGCCGCGCGATACGGCAGAGATCGCTGGCTTCGGTGGCGACCCATCGTTTGGCGGCGCGGGCCTGACCAACCAAGAATACGCGCCGCTGGCCGAGATTATGGGGCGCGTGCCTTGGGCCAGCGAGGTGTTTAACTGCTCTGCGCCCGATACCGGCAATATGGAAACCATCGCCCGCTATGGCTCGCCTGCACTGCGCGACCGCTGGCTCAAGCCGCTGCTGCGTGGCGAGATTCGCTCGGCCTTTGCCATGACCGAGCCTGACGTTGCGTCCAGTGACGCTACCAATATTGCTACCCGTGTCGTGCGCGATGGCAATGACTACAAAATTGATGGCCGCAAATGGTGGATCAGCGGCGCGGGCGACCCACGCTGTGCGGTGTATATCGTGATGGGCAAAAGCGACCCCGACGCGCCGCGCCACAGCCAGCAAAGCATGATCATCGTGCCTGCGGATGCACAGGGCATCAAAGTAGTGCGGCCGCTGACGGTGTTCGGCTACGACGACGCACCGCACGGCCACTGCGAGATGACGTTTACCGACGTGCGTGTGCCAGCAGAGAACATGTTGCTGGGCGAAGGCCGTGGTTTTGAGATCGCGCAAGGCCGCTTGGGCCCCGGGCGCATTCACCACTGCATGCGCCTGGTGGGCCTGGCCGAGCGTGCGCTAGAGCTGATGTGCAAGCGCGCCTCTAGCCGCATTGCCTTTGGCAAAGCCGTGGCCGCGCAAACTGTCACGCAAGAGCGAATAGCCGAGGCCCGCTGCCGCATTGACATGGCCCGCCTGCTGACACTTAAAACCGCGTGGCTGATGGACATCGGTGGCAACAAGCTGGCCAAAAACGACATTGCCATGATTAAAGTAGTCGCCCCCAGCATGGCCTGCCAAGTGATTGACTGGGCCATGCAAGTGCACGGCGGCGGCGGTATGTGCGACGACTACCCTCTTGCCTACGCCTACACCGCAGCGCGCACCTTGCGCTATGCCGACGGCCCCGACGAAGTACACCGCAACGCGATAGCCAAGCTGGAGCTGGGCAAGTATGCAGTTGACAAGCGCGAGGTAGAGATGCCCATCACACGCAGTTAGCATGTGATTTCTTGTTAGCCACACGCAGTTAGCATGTGGTGGGCCTACGCCGCAATATCTGTTCCAAGATGGTTCAGAGCCAGTTCGCACGCCGTAGTAAACAACAGCGTCGCATGCTCCAGCGTGGGCAGGTCGCCCGGTGCGCACTGCATGCGCAAATACGCTTTGCCGCGCAGCAGCATCAATATTTTGGGTGCATCCGGGTCCATCACAGGCCATGTGGTCAAGCCACTGACCAGCTCTGGGGTTATCCAAGCTGTTGCGTTCTCACGCGTGTCGGCCAAGATAGCGTAGTGGTTTAAAAACTCGTTACCCAAGCTCTCCCAGCCCACTTCTTCATAAATCGACAGCCAGCGCATTTCTTCGGGCAAGCTGGGGTCCACCACGGTTTGCAGTGTGTCGGTGTACAGGGCAAAAGCGCGCTTGTCTAAACTGTTTTTCAGCTGGCGGCTCATCACCATCACGGCCACATCGTCACGCACACCCAGCTCAGCGCGGGCGCGCAACTCGGTACCTTTAATAAAATCACGCGAAGGCTGGCCTTGTTCTATGCGCCAGGCCTTGCTGCCTACTTTGCCCTCAATCTGGTAGCCACCACGCCCGTCGCGCCGCTCGGAGAAAGCCAAACCTTGGGTGTTGGCCCATTCAGACACGGTGCTACCGGCAGCGGCGCGACCAGCGCTAGTTGCCACGTTTTGGCCAGCAGCCTGGCCTGACTTGGCCTGGCTTGACTTAGCATGTCCTGGTGTGGCTAACCGCGAGGTAGCTTGATTTAAGGCGGCTTGCCCGTGCTGGCTAGCCTTGCCGAAACCCAAAACTCTTTTCAGTGATTCAAACATAGGTTGTCATTTTGCCCTAAAGTGTAATTATCAAAGGACTTATCTACTATGCTGCAACTTTATACATGGCCCACCCCCAACGGACACAAAATTCATATCATGATAGAGGAATGTGGTCTCAAATACGACATCATTCCTGTCAATATCGGTGCGGGTGACCAGTTCAAGCCGGATTTCTTGGCCATCAGCCCCAACAACAAAATGCCCGCCCTGGTCGACAGCGACGGGCCAGATGGTCAGCCTATTTCTATCTTTGAATCGGGCGCTATTTTGATTTACCTTGCTGCCAAAACGGGCAAGTTTCTGCCAAAAAACGACCGAGACAAATACAACGTTCTGCAATGGTTGATGTTCCAGATGGGCGGCGTGGGCCCCATGCTGGGTCAAAACCACCATTTCCGCACCTATGCGCCCGAGAAATTGCCTTACGCTATTGACCGATATACCAACGAAGCCAAACGCATTTACGGCGTGATTGACCGCCAATTGTCAGCCAACCCATTTATCGCAGGCAAAGCCTACAGCATTGCCGACATGGCGATTTATCCCTGGCTGCGCAATTGGCAAGCCCAAGGTATGGAGTTGACGGATTATCCAGCGCTCAAAAAATGGTTTGACGCACTGGAGAAACGTCCCGCAGTACAGCGCGGCTGCCAAGTTTTGGCTGACCAGCGCAAACCGATTACAGGCGATAAAGAGCGTGAAATACTTTTTGGCAAATCGCAGTACGAAAAACGCTAACCTCAGAACAAAATACGCTGACCGCAGTACAAAATACGCTGACCGCATCACGAAAAATGCTGGCATTTAAGGTTAGAATAGACAACTTCGGAGTGTGGCGCAGCCTGGTAGCGCACCTGGTTTGGGACCAGGGGGTCCAAGGTTCGAATCCTTGTACTCCGACCATTAATTTTTTCGGCCCATTTTTCGACCAATTTATTATTGCCCGAACTTATCGCCTCGCACAACGCATGTTGGCGAGGCGTTTTTGTTAGTTCAGGCGCAGCGCAGCCCGCTGTGCACTGATTTTCTTGACTGTCCGTAGCTCAGTTGGATAGAGCAACAGCCTTCTAAGCTGTGGGTCGGGGGTTCGATCCCCTCCGGGCAGGCCAATAAACCCATCGTAATTTGCGTGACTTAAAGCGTTAGATGGCAAAAATCCATTTACTATTAATTCAATAGCTGCTTGAGCAGGTTTTGCTTGGGTTAGTAGCTGATTTTCATTAAAAATTAGCTACAAAAACGCTTTACTTTACGTGCAATGTACATGCGCTATGCAACGCAGTTTTGCATGCTGTAACAACAGCGCGTGCATGCGGTAACCGTAACGTCACATCGCAGCCGTAGCCTAGCGTTTATTGATTGCAAAGGTTACTACTGTGATGTTGATGAACACTGCGCATTTACAAGACCCGCAAGAGTCGCAGGAGCGACGTTTGTTTCTCAGGCGAGCGTTTTTTACAGCCGGTGCCCTGTCTGCCAACACTTGGCTGGTGGCCTGTGGCGGTGGTGGCGAAGAATTGCCTGTATCTGCACCCACAGACTCAATGGCACCACCAGGTTCTGCATCACCTGCCACGCCGCCCGCTACGCCACTGGCAACACCCGCTGCACCTCCCCCTGCACCCGTGCCACCCCCACCCCTATCACCCACCAGCCCGTTTGCCAAGCTTTCCGCATTGCAGCCAGCAGATGCTAACGGGGTGATGCTACCGGTGGGCTTTTCATCACGCATCGTGGCGCGTTCTGGGCAAGAGCCTGTACCAGGCGGTTCCAAATGGCACCCTGGGCCAGATGGAGGCGCTGTATTTGCTGCGCCCGACGGTGGCTGGGTGTATGTGAGCAATTCAGAGTATTTAACGCTGTACCGTGGCAGCACTACCGGCGGTGCCAGCGCGCTGCGCTTTAACGCGCAAGGCGACCTCAGCGCATGCTACCGGGTGCTTAAAGGCACCAACATCAACTGTGCGGGCGGCCCTACACCATGGGGCACCTGGCTGTCGTGCGAAGAATACGAAGTCAGCGCATCGCAGGCACGCTTGCTGGGCATTACCCGTGGCGGTCAGGTATGGGAATGCGACCCGTTCAAGCCCTGGGTTGATGGGCAAGGCGTGAGTTTTCCGGCACTGGGGTTTTTCTCGCACGAGGCATTGTGCGTAGACCCTGTGCGAAAAATGATTTACATGACCGAAGACGCAGACGGCGGGCGCGTGTACCGTTTTGAATGCGCCCCCAGCGACTGGCCCGCCGGTGCCAGCCGCCCCGCTTTGCAAACTGGTCAGCTCAAGGTGCTGCAAGTTACCCAATTACCGCCCGACACAGACCCCAGCGTGCCACAGCCATCTGGCACGGTGAATCTGCTGCAGCCCACGCTGGTTAAATGGGTGGATGTGGCAAGCCCTGGCGAGCCGCAAAAATCCGTACGCGATAGTTTGCGCTCTGCAGGCACCGCACCACCGGGCCATATTTTTCCCAAGGCCGAGGGTATGTGGTTCTACAACGGCATGGTGTTTTTTGCTACCTCGCTTAACCACCGCATATGGGCGTGCGACACCCAAAAAGACACGCTGCAAGTTATCTACAGCGGCACCCCTGAACAGCCTGAGCTGTATGCGTTAAACCGGCCAGACAACATTACCGTCACGCAGTTTGGCGATATTCTGGCATCAGAAGATGGTGGCAATTTAGAAATATGCGTGGTACGGCCCGACGGCACGTCACAAGCGGTGCTCAGACTGCTGGGGCATGACAAAAGTGAAATTACAGGCCCTGCCATCACACCCGATGGGCGACGGCTGTACTTTAGCTCGCAACGCGGCACATCCAGTGAATCCACCGGACTGGAAGGCATGACTTTTGAAGTTTTATTGCCAAAAATGGTCTAAGGGCCGCAGATATTGCTCAGGCAGCTATTAAATTTATAGCATTTGTTTGCAATCGTAAATTGATGCTTTTAAAATCAGTTTCGGGGTTGCATGTGTAAAGACGTCCTGCGCAGCAGGCCACTGCATAACGGCGAGTAATCACACAGGCGCAAAGCGCAAAATTAGCTTAAATTTAGTTATCACGAGTAACGTAAATAGCTAATTTTTGTCGCCCTGACTTATCACTGCTTTGATGGCTTGCCTATGACCTTTGCACTTTCTGCGCTCCCCACCCAAGATATTTCAGTCTCGCTGCAGGGCGCTGTAGCCCTGGTTACCCTGCGCCGTGTGCACAAACGCAACGCATAGCCACGCGTTGACGCCGGGGCTGGAACTTAAACTGGTGCCTCACGGCAACAAAACCGAAGTGCGCTACCGTGGCCCCAACATTACCCCCCGGTTACTGGAGAAACGAAGCCGCCACCCAAGACAGTTTTGACGAAGAAGGCTTTTTTTGCACTAGCGATGCGGTGCAGTGGATAGACAACAACGACATCCACCAAGGCCTAAAATTTGATGGTCGTATCGCCGAGGACTTCAAGCTGGCCACCGGCACCTTTGTCAGCGTAGGCCCGCTGCGCGCCAAAATGATTGCAGCAGGGGCACCGCTGGTGCAGGACGTGGTGATCACCGGCATGAACGAAAAAGAAGTGGGCGCTTTGATTTTGCTGGCCATGGGCCCCGCTAAAAAGTACACCCGCTTGCCCGATACGGCTACTATGAAAGAGATAGCTGCTCGAGCAGATATTACGGCTTGCATAGCCGATTTGCTAACTAAAATGGCACGTGAGGCAACCGGCTCGGCCTCGCGCGTGGCGCGTGCTGTGGTGCTAACCGAGCCACCCAGCATCGACCAAGGCGAGGTCACCGACAAAGGCTCTATCAACCAGCGCCTTGCTTAGCACGCGCGCCGCATTGGTGCATGCCCTGTACGCTGGCACGGCCCCCCATATTGTTAAACCTGATACGGCTTGACGCGCTTGGGCGCACACTACATACCTTCTCACGCAGAC
>JANNCO010000313.1:0-5180 GCA_031386655.1 Polaromonas sp.
GAAGGTCATTGACAAGTCGTTCCATCAGCCCGGATACCGGCCAACACGGCGGCTGTGCGCGTTGAATTTAATTTTCATGCGCGCAGCCAATTTGCCCACACCAGCGGGGAGGCTGGTACCGGGTTTGCGTTCGTGTTTTTACTATCTATGAAAAATCTCTCATCGACCTTGCGTCTGTCTGCGCTGGCATGCGCCTGCGCGTCTGCATGTGCTGTATCGGCACAAACGGCATCTACTACACCAGAACTTAAAGAAGTGGTTATCACCGCCAGCCGCAGCCCCCAGCTGCTGACTGATGCATTGCCGCACACCACCGTGCTCAACGCGGCTGACATACAAAACAGCCAAAGTACCGACCTGTCCAGCTTGCTGCAAAAAGAAGCCGGCATTCAGCTGACGCAAAACGGCGGGCGCGGTACGTCGTCTACCCTGTTTTTACGCGGCGCGGCTTCGGTGCAAGTGCTAGTGCTGGTAGACGGCATACCGATTAACAAGCAAGACGCCAGCGGCGGCGCAAGCTTGGAGCACTTGATGCTAGACCAAATTGAGCGGGTAGAAATAGTGCGCGGCAATGTGTCGGCTATCTACGGCACGGGCGCTATTGGCGGTGTGGTGCAAGTTTTTACCAAGCAAGGCAACGGCAAACCACGCGCCAGCGTAACGGCTGAAGTCGGCTCACGCGGCAGCTCTAAATTAAGCGCAGGTGTGCAAGGCAGTTTTGGCGCAGACAACGCTACCAAGCTGTCCGCTGGCGTGTCGACCAACAGAACCCGTGGCTTTAGCGCGCTAGACACCAGCATAGCGGCTAACGCCACTGCCAACCCAGATGACGACGGCTACACCAACCGCAACTGGTCGTTGGCACTGTCGCATGACTTGGTCAAGGGCCACACCTTGGGTTTTAGTACTACGCACAGCGATGGCAAGGGAAATTTTGACAGCGCGTTTGATGCGCCGACCGACATCCACAAAAGTCGCACCCGTGTCGACGCTACCACGCTGTATACGCAAAACCGCTTTACTACAGACTGGCTTAGCAAGCTAGCCGTATCAACAAGCCGTGACCGCTATACCAACGACTACCAAACAGCATTTCCTTCTCAAGATGAGTACATCTCGAAAAACCGCACACTCAACTGGACCAATACGATTAATCTCGGCGCTGATTGGGTGGCCACGGCAGGCTTAGAGCAGCAGCGCCAAGGCGTCGATGTAGATGGTGGTTACGTGGGCAGCGAGTATGCCCAAAAGCGACGTGTGAACGCAGGGTTTGCGGGCTTGCAGGGTGCAGCGGGTAGCCATTCGCTGCAGCTCAACATACGCCGTGATGTAGCGCAAGCTTTAGAAAATCAAAACACCGGTTACTTAGGTTATGGCTACGCGATAACACCGGCTTGGAAGCTGATTGCCAGTACCTCCACCGCGTTTAATATTCCGCCACTGGGCTACCTGTACGCTCCGTTTTTTGGCAATCCGAACTTAAAACCGGAGAAAGCGCGCTCGCGTGAATTAGGCGTGCAATACAGTGAAGGCAATAATGTGCTGCGCGCTACCGTTTTCAACACGCGCAGCAAAGACCAGTTTGTCTATGATTTCACCAGCTCGCAATTTCAAAACATCGCCCGCAGCAAAAACAGTGGCTTGGAGGTTAGCTATAACGGCCAAATTGGCAAGACCGAATTGCGCGGCAGCTTGACGTCGCAAAAGCCTGTTGATGAGACTACTGGCGACACGCTGCGCCGCCGTGCCAAGACACTGGCATCGCTGTCGGCAAGTCACCCTATTGGGCCGTGGACATTGGGTGCAGGGCTCAGCTACAGTGGGGTTCGGCAAGACGGAACCAATACGCTGAGCGCCTACACTTTAGTGGACGTGTCTGCACGCTACCAAATCACCAAGGAACTCAAAGTGTTTGGCCGCGTTGAAAACTTGAGCAACCGCAAATACCAAACCGCATATGGTTACAACCAAACGCCCCGAGCTGTTTTCGTAGGTGTTAACTGGCAACCTGCTTTTTAAGTTAAGCCATGCATGATGATGCTTATATGCCGGAAGACACTGAGGCGCGTTGCCCAGCCATCTTGGTCGCTGCCCCCGCCTCCGGGCAGGGCAAAACTACGGTGGCTGCGGCGTTGGCACGGCTGCATACGCGGGCAGGGCGCAAGGTGCGTGTATTCAAGTGCGGGCCTGATTTTTTAGACCCGTACTGGCTGGCCTTGGCTAGCGGCGCGCCTGTGCACCAGCTTGATTTATGGATGACAGGCGAGGCTGATTGCCGTGCCCGGCTGCATGATGCGGCAAGCCAAGCTGACCTGATTATTATCGAGGGCGTGATGGGCTTGTTTGACGGACAACCTAGCGCGGCTGATTTAGCCCAACATTTTGGTCTGCCTGTGCTAGCGGTGATTGATGCGTCGGCCATGGCGGGTACTTTTGGCGCGCTGGCGTTTGGGCTGCAGCAGTATCGGCCCAGCTTGCGTTGGGCTGGCGTGCTGGCTAACCGAGTGGCCAGCGAGGGCCATGCAAAAATGCTCTCAGATGCAGTCGACACTCAGTACTGGCTGGGGGCACTCTTGCGCAATCCTGCGCTTCAGCTGCCAGAGCGGTACTTGGGCCTAACGGTAGCGTCCGAGGTGGGTGACGCACTGCAGCGGCTAGACGCAGCAGCCGATGCGCTAGCTGCCACGCCCCTGGGCCAAATGGATATGGCTGCCCTGCAGCGTTGGGAGGTTGCCTTCACGCTGCCTGAGGCTGCAGCGTTAGACGCCACGCCCGACCTAAGCAGTCTGCATACCAGTGCAGCAACAACCAGGCAGTTACCAGCTTTGCCAGCACAGGTATTGGCTGGTAAAACCGTAGCTGTTGCGCGCGACGCAGCGTTTTGTTTTATCTACGAGGCCAACTTAGACACGCTGCGTACGCTGGGTGCCAGCATAGTTTTTTGCTCGCCTCTGGCAGACAATGCATTGCCTGTGTGTGATGCGCTGTGGTTGCCGGGTGGCTACCCCGAGCTACATGCACAGCGGTTGTCAGCGAATTTAAGTTTTAGCGCAAGTGTGGCCGCGCATGTGGCAGCTGGACGACCCGTATGGGCAGAATGTGGCGGCATGATGGTGTTGTTTGACCAGATTACCACCGTTGATGGTGCAGCACATGCTATGTGGGGCCTGCTAGCAGGCACAGTGACTATGCAGCAACGTCTTGCAGCTATTGGCCCACAGCACCTTAGCATAGGCGGTGACAGTTTGCGTGGGCACACTTTTCATTATTCCACCTGCGAGAGTACCTTGCAACCGGTGGCGCGAACAGCCAGGCCAGACGTGCTGCCCGTGCCAGGTGCTGGCGAGGCGCTGTATGTGCGCGGCAGCATCCGCGCGAGTTATTTTCATGCTTGGTTTGCATCTAGCCCGCAGGCTACGGCTGCACTATTTGGAGCTGCACTATGAACGATTGGCGCGATATTGATTCTGGAGCCTCCCAAGGCCCGCAGCGCATCGTGTGCTTAACCGAAGAAACCACCGAGTGGCTGTACTTGCTAGGCCAAGAGGCGCGCATTGTGGGTATCTCGGGCTACACCGTGCGGCCCCGGCGGGCCAGGGACGAGAAGCCGCGGATCAGTGCTTTTTTGAGCGCCAAAATTGACAAAATTTTAGAGCTGCAGCCTGACTGTGTTTTCGGATTTTCAGACCTGCAGGCGGACATTGCCAGCCAGTTGATCAAGCATGGTGTGCAAGTCACCGTGTTTAACCAGCGCAGTGTGGCTGAGATATTTGCCATGATGCGCCAAGTGGCCAGCATGGTGGGATGCAGCGCGTTGGGGGATCAACTGATAGCGGGCATGCGCAGCCAGCTGCTGGCGATAGAAGCCGCAGCCGCCAAGCTAGAACGCAGGCCCAAGGTATTTTTTGAAGAGTGGGACGAGCCGAACATGAGCTGTATTCGCTGGGTGTCTGAGCTGGTAGGCATTGCGGGCGGCGACGACTGCTTTGCCGAGCTGGCTGTGCAGGCGCTGGGCAAGCACCGCATCATTGCCGACCCGCTGGAGATTGTGCGGCGCAACCCCGACATCATTATTGGATCTTGGTGCGGCAAAAAATTTAGACCTGAAAAAGTAGCTGCGCGGCCTGGCTGGCAAGACGTGGCAGCGGTGAAAAATGCACAGCTGTTCGAAATAAAATCGCCCGACATTTTGCAACCCGGCCCTGCAGCGCTCACCGATGGTGTGGCGCAGTTGCACCGCATCGTGATGGAGTGGAGCGTGCTGCATGGTTGATGCATTGCCCGTGGCACGCAGCGAGCTGATCTTAGGTGGCCAAAGAAGTGGCAAGTCTGCGCGTGCCGAGCGGCTGGCGGCCCAGTGGCTGGCGCAGTCACCCGCACACAGCGCGGTACTGCTGGCCACTGGCCAAGCGTATGACGACGAGATGCGTGCACGCATTGCACGGCACCAAGCTGACCGGGCTGTGCGCGTGCCCAGCATGCGCACAGTAGAAGAGCCGCTCAACCTGACGCAGACGCTGGCTGCGCACAGCACACCGACGACATTGATCGTAGTAGATTGCCTGACGCTGTGGCTGACCAATCTGCTGATGCCCCATGCACCAGCCAGTAGTATCCAAACAGCATTTTCAGGCATTAATAATGATGAAAATAGCCCTGTAACCCAAGTAAATACTGCTCAACCAGCTATGTTTTTAAGAGCGATTGAAGCGGCCAAAGGCCCTGTCATCATCGTCACTAACGAAATTGGTTTGGGCGTTATTCCGATGGGGCGCGAGGTGCGGGTGTATGTAGACGCATTAGGGCGACTCAACCAGGACATAGCCAGCGTTTGCAGCCGCGTTACCTTCATGGCGGCTGGCTTGCCTTTGTTTTTGAAAGACTCCGCATGACACAGTTGCTAAAAACCATGCTGTTGTTTGGGCTGCTGGTGTGGCAGGTTGCGGCATGGGCTGTGCAGGTGGTGGACGACCGTCAGGTCACCATTACTTTTTCAGCCAGTCCGCAGCGTATCGTCAGCCTGCTGCCGTCGCTGACCGAGACAGTGTGCGAGCTAGGCCAATGCCAGCGCTTGGTGGGGGTAGACCGCTATTCCAACTACCCAGATGCCGTTAAAAAACTGGCGCAAGTAGGCGGTGGCCTTGACCCGAATATCGAAGCTATTGTGGCGCTGCGGCCCG
>JANNCO010000315.1:0-2023 GCA_031386655.1 Polaromonas sp.
CCTGCACGCCCCGGCGCTGCTGCCCAGCGACTACTGCGGCGATGTGCATTTGCGCTTGAGCTTCTACAAAAAACTGGCCACCGCCAAAACCACCGACCATATCGACGCACTGCTAGAAGAAATAGTCGACCGCTTTGGCAAGCTGCCCGCCCAGGCGCAAACCTTGATCGACGTGCACCGCCTCAGAGTGATCGCCAAACCCTACGGCGTCGTCAAAGTTGACGCCGCCCCTGGCGTGATCACCATCAACTTCCAAAAAGACCCACCCATAGACAGCCTGGCCATCATCCATTTGATTCAAAAGAACAAACACATCAAACTGGCAGGCAACGACAAACTGCGCATTGAACGGGAACTGCCAGATACGAAGGCACGGGCGCAGATGGTGCGTGATGTGCTCAAGAGTTTGGGACAGCCCACTACAGCCGCCAAACCTGAAGCGTTTGCAATATGATTGTTTGACACTTATAATTGTCAATATAATTACTTCTGGAGTCTTGTCATGAGCCAAGTCACTATTTACATGGACGATGAAGCCATCGCCCGCGCCAAAGCTGCAGCTGCAGCTGCAAAGCTGTCGCTGAGCAGCTGGCTAGCCAAGCTGGTAAAAGAGCAAACGCCAGAAGTCGACGCTAACGGCTGGCCAGTGGGGTTTTTCGAAAACATTGAAGCCAACAAGCACATTTGGGACGACTTTCCCAGCTTGGAAGAAATTCGTGCTGACATGGGCACCGACCTGCCCAGAGAAAGCTTTTAATGTATTTGCTAGACAGTAATATTTTGATTTATTGGCTCAAAGGCCAAGGCAAAGTAACCCAGCAGTTGCAAAGCAAGTCTCCACAGCACATCAAGATACCAGCACCCGCTTTGTTTGAGCTGGAATACGGCACCGCCAAATCACAAAAGCCACAGCTGCAACGCGAATTTATCGATGCACTGGTGCTAAAGCTTGAAGTCCTTCCGCTGGACTACCCCAGTGCCAAAGCCGCTGGCATGCTGCGTAGCACGCTCGAAGGCAAAGGCAACTTGATAGGCCCCTACGATTTATTAATCGCAGGCATCGCCTTGGCCAACAACCTCACGGTCATTACCCGCAACACCCGCGAGTTTGCACGCGTACCCGGCCTGCGTGTGGAAAACTGGTATGACTAAGTTTTCTAAATACAAAATAGAACTCTAAGCCTCTTAGATACTGCTCAAGCAGCTATTAAAAATATAGTATGACAACATCCCAAAATTTGCTGAAAACCCTAGATGGTTTAAATGCTGCGCAGCTTAAACGCCTGCTGGTAGACCAACTTACCAAACAGAAACTAGGCCGGTATTGGGAAAGCAGCGCCATTGAACGCGACGCTGCGCTGAACGCCCACATTGTGCTGCCCGCTTGGTGGCTGACAAGACGCAGCGCGCAAGGTCATCCACCAATCTAAGTACTATGGCAAAGTACTGTTTTTAACCAAAGACGCTACGCGCTTTGAGATTGTGAATGACGATGGCAGTGTGGGTGACATGGTAGATTTTGACGATTTAAACCGAATTAAAACCTGGATACGCTGCATGCACTGCAAAAATTAGAAGTCTGATCGAACTGATGTGCAACTCAAACTTTCTCAGTTCAATCAAATGCTAGCTAGTACACCGCTAAGTCGAGCTGTGCTACTTGACGCGAGTCATTAAGCGATGTCGCTATAAACGAAACAACCACAGGATAAGGCATAGGTCCAATTTGCTCAGTATCAGCAGCGTAGCGTGCATTGCTAATGAATTTAGGCGCCATGCTAATACCTTGATAAATAAGTTTGCCCCCTACTAGAGGGTTGACAACAAGTTTACCCGTCACCACCGTCCATGCAACTGGGCCCGAACTAGCTATCTCAAAATTGCTACCCACGGGGATATCAACCTTTTGAAGTTCGTTAGGAAAAACATTTACAACATCAATTAGCTGGCCGTTAACATGCAAGATAAGATCAAAAGCTGCTACTGGTGCAGGGGGCGGCACAACTACATCTACGCCCACACC
>JANNCO010000188.1:0-1805 GCA_031386655.1 Polaromonas sp.
GTGCAGCACCAGCTACAACGAGCTAGACCCACGCCTGTTTAGCTACAACAGCAAACACGGCTGGTGCAAAGACTGCGTAGGCACAGGCGTGAAGCTGACCAAAGAGCAGCGCAAAGCCTTTGACGACAGCGTGCAAGACGAAGATAACAAAGGCCGCGAGCAAAGCTTTGCCGAGCCTGAGGTAGACGACGTGACAGACGCCGCATGTGCCACCTGCCACGGCACACGGCTGAACGCTACAGCACGCGCTGTCAAATTCCACGGCATAGGCATTACCGACATTGCCCAACTGTCCGTGCGCGATGTACGCGCCTGGGTGCAAGGGCTCAAGCTGGCTGGGCGCGACGGCGAGATTGCGCGCGACCTGGTGCCCGAGATACAAAGCCGCTTGGAATTTTTAGAAGAAGTAGGCTTGAACTACCTCACGCTAGACCGTGGTGCCCCTACGCTAAGCGGTGGCGAGGCGCAGCGTATTCGCCTGGCCGCGCAGCTGGGCAGCAACCTGCAAGGCGTGTGCTACGTGCTAGACGAGCCCACCATTGGCCTGCACCCGCGCGACAACCAAGTGCTGCTCAAAGCGCTCAAATCATTAAGCGATAAAGGCAACACACTGGTAGTGGTAGAGCACGACGAGGACACCATTCGCCGCGCTGACCACATCATCGACATCGGCCCTGGCGCAGGCAAGCGTGGTGGGCGACTGGTAGCTGAAGGCACGGTAGCAGACATCTCCAAAGTGGCCGATTCCGCCACAGGCCGCTACCTGTTGCACGCCATCAAACACCCGCTAAGTCTACGCAGAAACGTCAACAGCACCGCATCGGTACTGCCAGAATACAAATCCAACTTCGTCCCCAAGCCCGAAAAGGTCAAAAAGACCAAGCCAAAATTGGACGCTAAATTGGGGTCAGATCCGAATTCAGGACGCAGTCTTTCCGGCGATGAAGCAGCTCATGCGAAATTGGGCTCTGACCCCAATTTGGCTTCCAATTCCGTACAAGACTCTGGACAGCAACATTTGCGCGTAACAGGTGCCCAACTACACAACCTGCAAAACGTCACAGTAGATGTGCCGCTGCACAGACTAGTAGCAATAACCGGAGTCAGCGGCTCCGGCAAATCCACCCTAGCCAGAGACGTCCTGTTGTCCAACGTCTACGCCGCAGTCACTGCCAAAGGCATAGGCCGCGAAGCCGGCAACCGCGCAGCAGCCTTCACCACCTGGACAGGCTGCGAGCAAATCGAAGGCTGGCAACAAATCGACCGCGTGCTAGAAGTTGACCAAACCCCGATTGGCAAAACCCCGCGCAGCTGCCCCGCCACCTACATCGGCTTTTGGGACGTTATCCGCAAACTATTTGCCGAAACATTAGAAGCAAAGGCCAGAGGCTACCAACCCGCCCGCTTTAGCTTTAACACCGGCGAAGGCCGCTGCCCCGGCTGCGAAGGCCAAGGCATGCGCACCATTGAGATGAGCTTTTTGCCCGATGTGAAAGTACCCTGCGAGGTGTGCCACGGTGCGCGCTTTAACCCCGAGACGCTAGCAGTCAGCTGGCGCGGCAAAAGCATAGGAGACGTGTTGCAAATGGAGGTAGACGAAGCCGTAGACTTCTTCGCCACCATGCCCAACATCAGCCACCCGCTGCAATTGCTCAAAGACGTAGGCCTGGGCTACCTTACGCTGGGCCAACCATCCCCCACGCTCAGTGGGGGCGAGGCGCAGCGCATTAAGCTGGTAACTGAACTGAGCAAAGTGCGTGACGACATTACCCGGCGCGGCCAGAAAGCTCCGCACACTTTGTATG
>JANNCO010000326.1:0-8212 GCA_031386655.1 Polaromonas sp.
CAGGGCTACTGGAAGAACCCGCAGGCTACGGCCCAGGCGTTTATCTACTTCTCAGCCTCTTGCAACGCACGCCACATCACCTTGCCGCTGCCGCTCTTGGGCAGCACGTCGACAAACTGCACGATGCGCGGTGCTTTGTACACCGCCATGGTGTCGCGACACCACTGCAAAATGTCTTCCGCTGTAGTAGCCAGGTGTGTTTTGCGCAGTACGATCACCGCCTTGACTGTCTCACCCCGGTAGTCGTCGCGCGTGCTGATAATGCAAGCCTCGGCAATCGCCGGGTGCTTGAACATCAGCGCTTCTACCTCGGCCGGCCACACTTTAAAACCACTGGCGTTGATCATGCGTTTTAAACGGTCGGTTAAAAAGTAATAACCGTCTTCGTCCATGCGGCCTAAATCACCGCTTCTGAAGAACTTTTTACCTTCAAAGTCGATAAACGCCTGGGCCGTAGCCCGCGGGTTCTTCCAGTAGCCCTGGAAATTCATCGGCCCGTGCATGATGATCTCGCCTTGCTGGCCTGGGGGCAAGGCTTGCAAAGTCTCGGGGTCAATCACACACGCCTGGGCGCTGATAAAAGGCACCCCCAAACACTGCTGTTTGGTGGCGTCGGGTGGGTTGCTGTGGCTGGGTGCGGCGGTCTCGGTCAAGCCATAGCCTTCGGCGTAGCGCAGGCCAAACTGCTCCCACAGCCGCTGCGCCACCGCCTGCGGCATGGCCGCACCGCCCCCACCGATGTAGACCAAGCTGCGCAAGTCATACTGCTCAAAACTGGGCGAGGCCAGCAGGTCGATCACCATGGTGGGGATATTGGTCCAGTGGCTGACTTTGTGGCGCGAGATTAAACGCCCTGCCAGGTCGCGGTCCCAGCGCGGCATGATGACCAGTGTGGCACCCCCAAACAGCGTGGCGTGCATCACGCTGACCATGCCGGTGATGTGGAACATGGGCACGGCGCACAGCGTCACGTGGGCTGCCGAGCTGCCAGCCCACATGCCGCTGGCTACTGCGTTGTGCATGATGCTGCCGTGCGTGTGCATGCAGCCCTTGGGCAAGCCGGTGGTGCCGCTGGTATAAGGCAGCACGGCTAAATCATCTGAGGTGGCAGTCACAGGTGGCAAGGCTGTTGAACTGTCCGTTGCACTGGTAGGCGCACTGGTAGCGGCACGCTCCATCGCCGCCATCACAATACCCCACGCATGGCAAGCCCCGGTGGTCAGTTTTGGTGCGGCGTGTTGGGCAAGCAGCCAGTCGCGCCACGCGGGCGGCATGTCGTCCGCGGCTTTGTCGCCATACGCATCGGCAAAATGTGTAATGAGCAAATGCTTTAGCTGCTGCGCCTGGGGCAAGGTATTGGACGCAGCGGCCCATTCGCCCGCCAAATCTGCAGTGGTGATAGCCACCTGCGTGTCGGGGTCGGTAATGTAGTGCTGCAGCTCACGCGCTTTGTTCATGGGGTTGACTGGCACTACCACTGCATCCAGGCGCAGCACCGCAAAATGGCTTATCACCAGTTGCGGGCAATTTTGCATGCACACCACCACCCTGTCGCCTTTTTTAACGCCCAGGCCAAGTAAATACTGTGCAAGCAGCTCTGCTTTCTGTAGCAACTGCGCATAAGACGTATGCGTATCAAAAAACACCAGCGCTGGTTTGCGTGGGTAGCGCAACGCACTGATGGCCAGGTTATTCCACAGCGACCCTGCAGGCGGTGTGATGCTGCGCGGCAAACGTGCAGGCCAAAACTTAAAGTGTGCTGGTACGGTAATGGCAGGGTTAGCAGCGCGGTCACTATGCAAAGGTTCGGTCACAGGGGAATACTCCTAAGTGCAAAATTCACTATGGCTGGTTATCATCGGTTTTTTCCGTTGTCACATCACACCATGAAAACCCTCAAATCACTATGGGCCGTGTCGCTTATTGGACTGAGCCTGATGCTGGCCCTGCCAGCCTGGGCGCAAACCTTCCCCAGCAAACCCATCCGTATCGTGGTGGGCTTCCCCGCAGGTGGCCCACTAGACCAGCATGCGCGGCTGCTGACAGACAAACTGCAGGGCATTCTGGGCCAGCCCATCACGGTAGATTACAAAGCTGGCGCTGGCGGCATCGTGGGCGCGCAAGACGTGATGAAAGCCGCGCCCGATGGCTACACGCTGATGCTGGCCAACACAGGCGTCATGGTGATCAACCCTGGCCTGTACAACAAACTGCCCTACGCTACTTTGAGAGATTTTGCGCCCATTGCGCGCACAGCCATGCAGCCGCTGGCTTTGCTGGTCAACCCCAGTGTCAAAGCACAAACCTTGCCTGAATTTGTCAGCTTCGCCAAGGCCAACCCCGGCAAAGTGAACTATGCCTCAGCTGGCAATGGCGGCATCAGTCATTTGGTACCCGAGATGTTCAAAAGCGCCACCGGCCTATTTATGGTGCACATCCCCTACCGCGGCAGTGCCCCAGCGTTTACCGATTTAATCGCTGGGCAAGTGCAGTTTATGGCCGAGAGTATTCCGCAAGCCGCGCAGTACCACAAGCAAGGCAAAGTGCGCGCCCTGGCAGTTACCAGCCGCGAGCGCAACCCCGCCCTACCCGACGTGCCCACCGTGATAGAAACAGGCCTGGCTAAAGATTTTGACGTGGTGGGCTTCTATGGTTTTTTGGCCCCTGTAGGTACGCCCAAACCTATTGTCGACAAGCTTAGTGATGCCTTCAAACAAGTGCTGGCCCTGCCCGAGGTGCGCAACCGCATGATCAGCCAAGGCGCAGACCCGGCGTATTTAGGGGCAGATGATTTTGCTAAATTCTTGAGCGCCGAGATGCCCAAGTGGGCCGCGGCGGTACAAAAGTCTGGTGCGCGGGTAGATTGACGCGCCATGCCACCTGTGCTGTATCTTTTTGCGTTGACTAATTTAGTCATCGGCACTGGTGCGTTTGTGTTGACTGGTATTTTAAAACCCATGAGCGAAGGCTTGGGGGTAAGCGTAGCGGCTGCGGGCCAGGCCATGACAGCGTATGCCATTGCGTCAGCTTTTTTAGCGCCGTTGGCTATCGTGGCCACGGGCAAGTGGCGGCGCAAGCTGGCCATGCAGTTGTCGCTAGGCTTGTTTTTAATCGGTGGTGTGGCTTGCGTTGTGGCCCCAGATTTGCCCAGCCTGCTGGGCGGCCGTGTGCTGATGGGCGTGGGTGCCATGTTCTCGGCGCTGGCTTCGGGGGTGGCGGTCACGCTGGTGCCGCCGGCCATGCGGGCGCGTGCACTGGCGTTCACGTTTTTAGGCATCGGCCTGAGCTATGCCATTGGCTTGCCGCTGGGTACGTGGCTGGGCTTTACGTATGGCTGGCGCGCGCCCATGGTGTTGGTAGTGGGGTGCAGCGTGTTGGCGCTGGGTGCCGTTACTTATTTTCTGCCGCGCGACAGCGCAGCGCCCGGTGCCAGCTTTGCCGGGCTGGGCGCGGCCTTGCGCCGTCCCGACATATTGCGCGTCTGGCTACGCACGCTGCTCTATTTTGTAGCAATCTTCAGTGTGTTTGCCTACGTGGGCCCGGTGGTGCAGGCGCTGTTTCCCATGCCCGCACAGCAGCTGAGTTTGACCTTGGTGCTGTTTGGTGCCAGCGGTGTAGTGGGTACGTTTGTAGGCGGATGGGCGTCTGACCGTTTTGGCGCTGTCCGCGCGCTGCGGGTCAGCTTGGCGTTGTTCACTGTTACCACCGTATTGCTGCCATTCACGCAAGGCAGTTACCCACTGCTTATCAGCCTGTTCATTACCTGGGGTGTAGTGGGTTTCTCGCTGGCAGCGCCGCAGCAGTCGCGCCTGGCCAGCTTGGCCCCCGCGCAGGCCCCGCTGCTGCTCAGCTTGAACGGCTCCATGATCTACCTGGGCACAGCGTTAGGTACCATACTCAGTGGCTCGCTGATCGACACCCTGGGCTTTGCCCGCCTGTCATGGGCTGGCGTGCCATTTGCAGTGCTGGCATATGTAACGCTGTGGTTTGACCAAGCCAATGCAGCACCCACAGCGCGGGCTGGTGGTTAAGTTCAATACTATTAATTTCATAGCTGCTTGAGCAGGTTTTACTTGGGTTAATGGCCTATTTTCATCATAATATGGGTATGAAAAACACCTTTTTCGACCTGCAAGGCCACCGCGGTGCGCGCGGGCTGTGGCCCGAGAATACGCTGCCTGCGTACCAAGCGGCATTGCGTATTGGCGTGTGCACGCTAGAGCTGGACGTGGGAATTTCCAGCGACGGCGTGGTAGTAGTAAGCCACGACCGCGCGCTGAACCCCGAGACTACGCGCGATGCGCAGGGCCAGTGGATTGCAGCGCCTGTATTGGTCAACTCGTTGTCACTCAAAGCACTGCAAAGTTTTGACGTGGGCCGCATCAACCCTGCCAGCGCCTATGCCCAGCGTTTTGCGCAGCAAACGCCGCTGGACGGCACGCGCATGCCCACGCTGGCGCAGGTTTTTGAGACTTTCCAGTCGACTGCTTTGCACTTCAATATTGAAACCAAAATCTCGCCTGATCACCCGTACGAGACGGTGAGCCCAGAGACATTTGTCAACGCATTGCTGGCTGTGGTGCACGCCCATGGCATGGCAAACCGAGTGATAGTTCAAAGCTTTGACTGGCGCACGTTGGCACTGGTGCAACAGCTGGCCCCCGGTGTACGCACAGCCTGCCTGACCGCCCAGCAGCCGTGGACAGACAACATCACCCTCCAGCCCGGGCGCCCCCGCTGGACAGGTTTATTCAACGCCGAAAATTACCCCGATGTACCTAGCATGGTGCGCGCAACGGGCGCTGGCATTTGGTCGCCCTATTTTGGTGACCTATCGGTCGCTTTGGTGACGCAGGCGCAGTCCCTTGGCCTGCAGGTCATTCCATGGACAGTTAACACGGCAGCCGAGTTAACCCAAGTGATCGGCATGGGCGTAAACGGCTTGATTTCTGATTACCCAGATTTGGCCGTTGCAACTCTGAACGAAAAAGGGATTGCCCTCGTACGGGTACCACCCGACAGGGCTTAAACTATGTTACTTTTTTAATTTTGAAGGAAACCTACATGACCACCATGACTTCTACGCGCCGCCTAGCCTTGCTGGCCTTCGCATCTGCCGCCTTTGTAGCGGGTTGCAGCAAAACGCCAGAACCTACACCCGCAGCGCCAGCAGCTGCCCCTGCAGCGGCAGCGTCGGCCCCGGCCCCAGCGGCCAAAGTGTATGTAGTAGGTACCGACGCTGCCTATGCACCGTTTGAATCGCAAGCGCCTGGTGGTGAGATCGTGGGCTTTGACATCGACGTCATCAAAGCCGCAGCGGCCAAAGCTGGCATTGAGGTGAAGTTTATCAACACCCCGTGGGAAGGCATTTTCAAAACGCTGGACACGGGTGAGCGCGACATGGTGGTGTCAGCCGTCACCATTACCGACGAGCGTAAATTGACCATGGATTTCTCGCTGCCGTACTTCAACGCCAACCAATTGATTGCGGTGAAAGACAACTCTAAAGTTACCAAGTTTGATGACCTCAAACCCTTGAAGGTCGGCGTACAAACCGGCACCACGGGTGACGAGGTAGTACAAAAGCTGTTGGGCAAAACCAGTGCCAACATCAAACGTTTTGAATCTACCCCGCTGGCCCTGAAAGAGTTGGAAGCCGGTGGCGTGAACGCTGTGGTGGCTGACAACGGTGTTGTGCAACACTACATTCAAAACAACCCTGCAGCCAAGTTTAAAAGCGTCAGCGATGCGTCGTTTACACCTGAGCAATACGGCGTAGCCATGAAGCGCGGCAACACCGAATTGCAAAAGAAAATCAACGATGGCTTGGCCGCTATCCAGGCTGACGGCAGCTACGAAGCTATCCATGTGAAGTACTTTGGTGTCAAGCCTGCTGCAGGCGCTGTGGCTGCTGCCGCCGCTCCTGCTGCAGCTGTATCGGCACCAGCAGCGGCTGCCTCGAAGTAATCTCAACTCACCCGCGCACTGCACTACCCCATGGATTTACGTTGGGACATCCTCACGCCCTATGCACCCTTGTTTGTGCAAGGCGTGTGGATGACGGTGCAGCTCACCATAATAGCTTTGGTACTGGGCTTGGCAGCAGGTTTGCTGATTGGCCTGGTTACCTCGCAGCACGCCACAGGCTGGCGGCGTGTGCTGCGCTGGGTGTGCGTTGCCTACGTAGGTTTTTTCAGGGGTACGCCCCTGTTTGTGCAAATTTTGCTGGTGCACTTTGCGTTGATGCCCACGCTGATTCACCCTGACCATGGTTTACTGCTGACAGGTGAGCCCGCAGCCCAGTTGCGCCAAAACTATGGCGCATTCATGTCTGGCGCAGTGGCGCTAACGCTGAACGCAGCAGCTTATATTTCCGAGATTGTGCGTGCAGGCATCATGTCAATAGCGCGCGGGCAAACGCAGGCCGCGCAAAGCCTGGGTCTGAGCCACCAGCAATCCATGCGTTTTATAGTGCTGCCGCAGGCACTGCGCCGCATGGTGCCGCCGCTGGTCAATGAAGCGATCACGCTGCTGAAAGACTCTTCGCTGGTATCTGCCATTGGCTTGGCTGAGCTGGCCATGGCGGCCCGTACCGTAGCGGGCGCGTATTCACGCTACTGGGAGCCGTACCTGGCTATCTCGTTCATGTACCTCATCATGACGTGGCTGCTCACGCTGGCTGCACGTCGGCTGGAAACGCCACTGGAGCACGGCGGACGCTAGAGCATTGCGGGCTGAAGAGCATCGCGGGCTGAAGAGCATCGCGGGCGAACACGCCATACCTTGGCCATTACAAATGGCTGTGAGCTTTATTTTTTATCCTTCGCGGCTGTTCTGCGCTGGCTCTGTCATGCAGCGCTTCTATCAAATGGCACTGCGCGCCCTGCCCATCACACTGGGCACGCAAAGCGGTTAAATCTTTCTCCAAGCCCCGCAGTTCTTTCAAACGTGTGCGCACATGGCCAATATGGTCATCCAGTGTGTCGCGGGCGGTTTGGCAATGGCTTTTTTTGCGCAGGTCAAGGTGCAGCAGAGTGCGCATCTCAGAGAGCGACATGTCCAGACTGCGCAGCAGGCGGATAAACCGCAGCTGGTGCAGGTCTTCGTCGCTGTAGATGCGGTAGCGGTTCTCACCCGTTGCCCGCTGTGCAATCAGCTTTTCTTTTTCATAGAATCGAATGTTGGCCGCACTGACGCCGCTGCGCTGTGCGGCTTGCCCGATTTGATACCCATGACTTAATTGTGGATTTAAAGTTGCCATCGCTTGACCTTAAAGTGACTTGAAGGTTTCTAATCATGCCATTAAAACCAATTTACTGAAATAAACCTTATGTCTGCCCATTGCCATTCAGATACCAGCAGTGTCGCCCAAGCGGCAGACCCACGTTACCGGCGTATTCTTGTGGTTGCGCTTGCGCTTAACTTAACCATGTTCGCGGTAGAACTGGCAGCGGGCATGGCTTCGGGCTCAGTGTCTTTGCTGGCCGATGCGATTGATTTTTTTGGCGATGCGGCCAATTACGCGGTTTCATTGGCTGTGCTTTCGATGGCGCTGGTTGTTCGCGCCAGAGCTGCCATCTTCAAGGCAGCGTGCATGCTGGGTTTTGGGCTTTTTGTGCTGGGCAAGGTAGCTTGGTCAGCCCGCACGGGTGTGCCGCCTGCAGCTATCACGATGGGCGTGGTAGGTTTGCTGGCGCTGTGCGTCAACATGGGTGTGGCTTTCATGCTGTATGCGTACCGCAATGGTGACGCCAACATGCAATCGGTTTGGCTGTGCTCGCGCAACGATGCTCTATCCAACATCGCCGTGATGCTTGCTGCATTGGGTGTCTTTGGCACTGCCAGCGCCTGGCCCGACCTGGCAGTAGCCAGCGTGATGGGCCTGCTGGCCATCACCTCGGCAGTCACCGTTTTTAAAAGCGCCAGAATAGAGCTTTCTACAGGCGCAGTGCACGATGAACCACATCCCTGACGCCGCCGAACAAACAGATTGGCTTTTGCAACAAGCCAATATGCTACCCACCCATATATCTACACTGACGATGCAAAACCGCCATATCCATACCGGACAAACACCATGAAAATTACCTATGCCCTGAGTGGTCTGCACTGCGGTGCATGCAGCGCCAAGGTGACCAAAGCCTTGCAGCCATTGGCTGACGAGGTTGCAGTAACCCTTGCGCCCATGCAAGTCACGCTGACTAATCCACGC
>JANNCO010000344.1:0-1908 GCA_031386655.1 Polaromonas sp.
TGCGCCGTGCCAAAAGTGTCGTATTCGCTCTCGGGCCGGCGCGGAAAACCGCTGATGCCGCCCATCTGGCGCAGGGTGTGCATTTGGTCGCGGCGGCCAGTCAAAATTTTGTGCGGATAGGTTTGATGGCCCACGTCCCACACCAAGCGGTCGTGCGGGGTGTTGAACACAGCATGCAGTGCCACCGTCAGCTCCACCGTGCCTAAATTAGAGCTTAGGTGGCCACCGGTTTGCGACACTGAGTGCAATACGTAGTCACGCAG
Source organism: Polaromonas sp. (assembly GCA_031386655.1). GTDB lineage: Bacteria > Pseudomonadota > Gammaproteobacteria > Burkholderiales > Burkholderiaceae_C > JAAFIP01. Next base: position 264 of record JANNCO010000344.1, read on the forward strand.
CTCGGCTGCAAGAACCTTAAGTTGAACGCGGGGCAATGCACGCAGGTCAGCAGGTGATTGAATAGTAGGCAGTAGGGTCATGCTGGCGTAGGGCTTTGGGCTGGCGTGCAAAGTGAGGCTTTATTTGAATAATGTAATTTGACAATAATACTATTAATTTAATAGCTGCTTGAGCAGGTTTTACTTGGGTTAGATGGCTAAAACATATATAAAAAGCGCTCTGCAGCAGTGTTTTGCAAGGTTAGCGGTTAAATGTACCAAACGACATGCCAAAGCAACTTAATAACTGCGTTGTACCACCATATCGGCCAAAGCATGCAGCGCGCGGGTATCTGGCAAGCCACTGCACTGCAGCGCGGCCAGCGCCTGCCTGTGCAAGCTGTGTGCGTAGGCGCGCGCGTTGCCAAGGCCCATGAGGGACACGTAGGTAGGCTTGTGGTGATCGGCGTCTTTGCCAGCGGTTTTGCCCAAAGTCGCAGAATCGGCCACTACGTCCAGGATGTCGTCTACCACTTGAAAAGCCAAGCCTATGGCAGCGCCATAGTCGGCAAGGGCCACTAACTGTGCTGCAGATGCTGCACCACAGGCTGCGCCCATCATGACGCTGGCTTGCAGCAGTGCGCCGGTTTTCAGGCGGTGCATTTCGCGCAGCTGGTCTTCGGTTAAAGCCACGCCTACGCTGGCCAGGTCGATAGCTTGGCCCCCAGCCATGCCAGCTTCGCCTGCAGCACGCGCCAGCAGTGAGCACAGGCGTGCTTGCACTGCCGTGCTGACGCTGGCGTCTTGTGGGGTCAGCAGCTCAAAAGCCAGCGCCTGCAGCGCGTCGCCCGCCAGCAACGCCTGCGCTTGGCCAAACTTGACATGCACGGTGGGTTTGCCGCGGCGCAAAATGTCGTTGTCCATGCAGGGCATGTCGTCGTGCACCAAGCTGTAGGCATGGATAAGCTCGACTGCGCACGCCGCGCGAAGTGCTGCCTCGTTATGCTGGCGTAGTGCCACCGCGTTAGGCTGGCGCGGTGCCACCGCGTTAGGCTCGCGTGCGGCTGCCAATGCATCGCCGCTGGTCGACTCGCATGCTGCCATGACCAGCAGGGGCCGCAGCCGCTTGCCGCCATCGAGTGCGGCGTAACGCATCGCGTCGCCCAAGCCTGCGGGTGCCTGCGCAGGCACCCAGCGCGACAAAGCATCTTCTACCAGCTGTAGATGGTGCGCAGCCCACGCGGCAAAGTCAAAAGCCGCCTCTGAGCTCACTCTTGCGTCCATGGCTTGGCCTCTGCATCACTTTTACCGTCCAGTACCTTGATCTGTTGCTCTACGGCTTGCAGCTTGTCGCGGCAAATCTTCAGTAGCTGGGCACCGCGCTGGTAGCCTGCCAGCAAGTCGTCTAGCGGCAACTGGCCTGACTCGACGCGCGCTACCAAGGCTTCAAGCTCTTGCAGGGCGGCTTCGTAAGTCAGATTGGCAGGGGCAGCGGCGGCTTTAGGCATAGCAGATTAGATTACAAAAATGTTGCATTGGTAAAAACAATTTCCTCGATTTGTGAAACAGGAAGCGCATATAGTTAAAAAAAACGCCCAAATGTAGAATCTACCAATTTCTTCAAACAAAAACTTAATCTGTTTTTTTATCTTTGGAAAAGACTCTA
>JANNCO010000355.1:0-2804 GCA_031386655.1 Polaromonas sp.
GCTGCCACACCCCCGCTAGCGCCTACGCTGGTATTGGCAAGTCAGCATGATGCTTTAGTGGCTATGGAATGTTCAAAAGCCCTGGCCAAGCACTGGCAATGTGAGCTGCGCGTGCACCCAAGCGCTGGGCATGATGTGCCGCTGGACGATGGGCCTTGGGTAGCTGGGCAGGTGCAGCAATGGCTGGCGCTGTTTAGTTAGTGCAGTTTGCAGCAAGCTGTGGTGGTGAAGATTTAAATTTGCCCGCCATGCCATGGTGATGACGAAAATATCAACGCAAAAATTGCAACGCAAAAGGTAAACTCAACGCGCCTAGCAAAGTAGACAGCGTCACCAGCCCCGCAGATAAACTGCCGTCATAACCCATGCGCGCTGCCAATACGTAGCAACTGGACGCGGTGGGCAACGCACTAAATACTAACAACACACTGGCTTGTGTCGGGCTGAGTTTAAACACGGCAATCATGGCCAACGCCAACAACGGCATGACCAAATGGCGCATGGTCAGCACGGCTGGGCCAACAATGCGTTTGCTGCGCGTGTCAAACACTTTGCCCAGCTGCATACCCGCGCCAGCCGCCATCAGGCCTAGCGCCAAAGAGGCTTGGCCAATGCGCGTGACAGTAGGTTCGGCCCACACGGGAATGCCAAAGCCCAGCACATTGGCCAGCAATCCGCTGGCAGTAGCCAGTACCAAAGGGTTGCGCAGCAGGGCTTTGAAAAAACCACCGCCTGCGTGCCGCGCCATGGGCCAGATAGCGCCCATATTGCACAGCGGCACACACACGCCAATGATGACTGCGATCAGCAGCAACCCATCGCGGCCTGCCACGCGCTCGGCAATGGCCAAGGCTATAAAAGAGTTAAATCGAAATGCTATTTGCGCTGTGCTGGCAAAGTCGACCTGCTGCACACCAGGCAAATGTGCGATGCTGTAGGTGATAACAATGTTGAGTGCCACCATGCACAGCGCCGCGCCGATCAAGCCCGACGCAGCGCCCAGGTCCAGTGGTGAGCGCACAATAGAATGGAACAACAATACAGGGAACAGAAAATAGAACACCAAGCTGTCAACCTGCTCCCATACCGTACGGTTTAGTGCTGTGTAGCGACAAATAAAATAGCCGCAGAGAATCAAGGCGAAGTCTGGAAATAAGAGCTGTGCGTAGTACATATTGGGGGTGAAGGGGGGCTGCAGTTACAGCGGCCAATCTGCAGGGTCTTCGGGTTTGTGCCTATGGGTTAGCCACAATCGTATTCCATGGCGATGCCATTATTATTGAGTCTTATCGAGTAACTTCAGTGGAGCAAGTGATGAAAATTTTTTCTTTCAATAGCAAACGCCATACTATGAAAATAGTAGCTGCCTGCGCAGTATATATGCTCTCAGTGGGCAGTTTGCATGCTCAAACCTATCCTAACAAGCCGATTCAGCTGCAAGTGCCGTTTGCCCCTGGTGGCACTACCGACATTATTGCCCGCGTGATTGCCGAACCATTGGGTAAAGCTTTGGGCCAATCTGTGGTGGTGATCAACAAAGCTGGCGGCGGCGGCGTGGTAGGCGCTAACGAAACTGCCAAGGCCAACCCTGATGGTTACATGCTGGGCGTGGCTACCGTATCCACCACGGCAGCCAATCCCGCTATCAATGCCAAGATACCCTACAACGCAGCCACTGATTTCACGCCCATTATTAATATTGCAGCTACACCTAACGTCATTGCAGTGAACCCCAGCTTTCCTGCTAAAGACTACAAAGCTTTTGTTGCCGAGCTGAAAAAATCACCCGGCAAATATGCCTACGCATCGTCAGGCACCGGCGGCATTGGCCACCTGCAAACCGAGCTGTGGAAAAGCCTGGCAGGCGTGTTTTTAACCCACATCCCCTACCGTGGCGCGGGCCCTGCGCTGAACGACACCGTGGCAGGCCAAGTGCCGGTGATTTTTGACAATGTACCGTCCGCCCTGCCTTTTATCAAAGACAATCGATTAGTGCCTATCGCGGTAGCCGCGCCCCAGCGCTTGGCCAGCATGCCCAATGTACCCACCTTCAAAGAGCTGGGCCTGGAGCCGGTGAACCGTATGGCCTACTACGGCATTTACGGCCCCAAGGGCTTGTCTAAAGAGGTGGTGGACAAAGTCAATGCTGCGGTACGCAAAGCGCTCGATGACCCTGCCGTAAAAAAACGTATTGAAGACACCGGCTCGTTCATCATAGGCAACACACCGGAGCAGTTTGCCCAGCAAATGGCGGCTGAGCTGGTGGTGTACAAAAAAGTAGTGGTAGAGCAAAACCTCAAACTCGACCAATAAATATTACCGCACACAGCAGAGCAGAGCAGGGCAGGACGGGATGACGCAGCACAATGGGTAAGCCGGTGGCCACGTCTGCTCCTGCCGGGCAGACTTTAGGCAATGACCCTGTCCATACCTTCATCGACGCCATCTGGCTCGAGGAAGGCTTGTCTAAGAACACGTTAGAGGCGTACCGGCGTGACCTGACTTTGTATGCCACTTGGCTAGAGCAACACCATGGCCGCGCTGTCAACAGCACCACCGAAGTTGACATCAACGCTTATTTTGCGGCCCGCATGGAAAAGTCCTCGCGCATGCAGCAGTCCTCGCGTATGCAGCAGTCCTCGCGCATGCAGCAGTCCTCGCGCATGCAGCAGTCCTCGCGCATGCAGCACGCTGCACAGCCCCAAGCGCGTGGCAAGCAAGACGCAGGCAAGGCCAGCTCATCGAACCGCAGGCTGACTGTTTTCAAGCGCTATTTTCGCTGGGCGCTGCGCGAGCGCATCATT
>JANNCO010000372.1:0-4854 GCA_031386655.1 Polaromonas sp.
GCCAACGCAAGCGCTGGGTAAAACGTGGGGTAAAACGGCGGCGAGGAGGCGGTGGCGAGGAGGCGTTGGCGAAGGCGTGGGTTAATGCGCTGGTTCGGGCGTATTACACCCCGGAGTTAAGCGGCTTTGCGTAAGCTGCGCAGCAGCGACGTGGCTGCTGCTTGCTCAGCCGCGCGGCGCGATGCACCTAGGCCGCGCTCGCTGCGGCCCAGCTCGGTGATCATGCATTCAACCTCAAAGGTTTGTTGGTGCGCCGCGCCCGTGGTGCCCACGACGGTGTAGGCAGGCAAGTTCATCTTGCGGCCCTGCAGCCATTCTTGCAGCTCAGTTTTGGGGTCTTTGGCGGCAGCGGCCATTTGCGGGTTGATCTGCACTTTTTCAAACAAGCGGCGCACCAGCGCGGCGGCTATGTCAAACCCTGCATCTAAATACACTGCGCCAATCAGCGCCTCTAGCGCGTCGGCCAAAATAGACGGGCGTTTTTGCCCGCCCGAGCGCAGCTCGCCCTCGCCCAGGCGCACCATGCCGGTTAACCCAAGCTCTACGGCCAGCTGGTGCAGGGTGTCTTGCTTGACTAGGTTAGCCCGTACGCGCGACAGCTCGCCCTCGGGCAAAGTTTCCAGCGCCTGGTACAGCATGCCCGACACGGCTAGGTTCAACACCGAATCGCCTAAAAACTCCAGCCGCTCATTGTGGTCGGCACTAAAGCTGCGGTGCGTCAGGGCGCAGGCTAGCAGCGCGGGGCGGGTGAAGGTGTAGCCCAGCCGCTGCTGCAGTGCAGCGTGGGTGCTGGTGGGGGCTAGGCTGTGCAAAGAAGCATCCGCAAGAAAGTTTATTTAGCCGTCGTGCCAGAATATTTAATCAGCAAAAACGCCGGGCCACCCAAGTGAATTTCTTTGTTATAGGCAAAATTGACCACGGCTTTGTCGCCTTGCTTGGTAATGTCCAAGTCTTTGCCGGTGACGGCTTTGAAATCATCAATCGCTGAGGCTGCTTCAAAAATGCGCCGAATGTCGGGCGGCGTGCTGCCTTCGTTGGCGGCTTTGTTAGCTGCTTTTTTGATGGCTTGGTATTCAATAACGGTAGGCGCTACTTGGGCACCAATTACCCCTGCAAACGCCAAGATGCCGCCGACAAACACCAGGCCAAAAAACGAAATACCACGTTGCTTAGATTTCAGAGTCACAGACTTCATAGATTGCTCCCAAGATTATTGAAATGCGCCAATGCGCTTGAGGTTACCAAAATTCATCCACACAAAGAAGGCCTTGCCAACAATATTTTTCTCGGGCACAAAGCCCCAATAGCGTGAATCCAACGAATTATCGCGGTTATCGCCCATCATAAAGTAGTGCCCGGCAGGTACTTTGCACACCACGCCCTCGGCGCTGTACAGACAATTTTGCTTATTGGGAAAGTCTTCAGTGCCGGGGATAAAAGCGGGGCGGTCGTCGTCGTTAAGCAGCTTGTGCTTGATCTCGCCCTTGTCCGACATCACCACTTCTTCAAACTGCTTGCTGTAGCGCAGGCTATCTTCGTCAAAAAAGTCGGGTTGTGCGTCTTTGCTCAATGGCTTGCCGTTGACCATCAGTTTTTTGTTCAGGTAGCTTACTTCGTCGCCGGGTACGCCGATCACACGCTTAATATAGTCAAAGCTGGGCTTGGGCGGGTAGCGAAACACCATCACGTCGCCGCGCTGCGGGTTATTCACCTCGATGATTTTTTGGTTAATCACTGGCAGGCGCACGCCGTAGGTAAATTTGTTCACCAAAATCAAATCGCCCACCCACAAGGTAGGAATCATGGAACCCGAGGGAATTTTGAACGGCTCAAACAAAAACGAGCGCAGCAAAAACACGATGACAATCACCGGAAACAGCCCCGCTGTCCAGTCTAGCCACCAGGGTTGCATCAGCAGCTTGCCTTGGGCTTCGTTCATCTCCTGGCCGTGGATGTCGCTTTTGGCGATGCCCATTTTGGTCAGCTCAGCTTGGCGCATAGTGCTTTGCTCGGCCAACGCAGCGGCGGCTTTTTGGCGGCTTGGCAAAAAGTAAAAACGCTCGGCTAACCAGTACAGGCCAGTCACCACGCAGGCCAAAAACAGCAGCAACGAAAAGTTGCCGTCAATCTTGCCAAAATACCACGCACCCGCGTAGCCCACAAACAGTGCCAACACCGCGCCTGTCAGCGCGGGCATGAAATTGAGCATGCGTCTTATACCTATCTAGTAACGGTTAATCTTCTACTTGCAGAATCGCCAAGAAAGCTTCTTGCGGCACTTCAACAGAGCCAATCTGCTTCATGCGCTTTTTACCAGCCTTTTGCTTTTCCAGCAGCTTCTTCTTGCGGGTAATGTCACCGCCATAGCACTTGGCCAGCACGTTTTTACGCAAAGCCTTGATTGTCTCACGCGCGATGATGTTGGCACCAATGGCGGCCTGGATGGCAACGTCGTACATTTGGCGGCTGATAATCTCGCGCATTTTGGCCACCACCGCGCGGCCACGGTAGATGGACTGAGCACGGTGCACGATGATGCTCAATGCGTCCACTTTCTCGCCGTTCAGCAAAATATCGACCTTCACCACGTCAGACGCGCGGTATTCTTTGAACTCGTAGTCCATGCTGGCGTAACCGCGCGAGACTGATTTGAGTTTGTCAAAAAAGTCCAGCACGATTTCACCCAGCGGCATGTCGTAGGTTAGCACTACCTGGCGGCCCTTGTAGGCCATGTTCAGTTGCACGCCGCGCTTTTGGTTGGCCAGCGTCATCACTGCGCCTACATATTCTTGCGGCATGTACAAATGCACGGTGACGATGGGTTCGCGGATTTCGGCAATCTGGCTGACCTCGGGCATTTTGGATGGGTTTTCGACCATCAAGGTTTGCGGTTCTTTGCCGCCGGTGAGCACCTCGTACACCACGCTGGGTGCGGTGGTAATCAGGTCTTGGTCAAACTCGCGCTCCAAGCGCTCTTGCACAATTTCCATGTGCAGCAGGCCCAGGAAGCCACAGCGAAAGCCAAAGCCCAAAGCTTGTGAGACTTCAGGCTCAAAGCGCAGCGAGCTGTCGTTGAGTTGCAGCTTGGTCAGTGCATCGCGCAGCGCGTCGTACTGGTTAGCCTCAGTGGGGTACAGCCCGGCAAACACTTGGGGTTGAATTTCTTTAAAGCCGGGCAATGGCACGGTGGCGGTGGCTGCTGCGCCGCCGCTGCCTGCTACTACCTTGGTGACTGTGTCGCCCACTTTGGCGGCGTTCAGTTCTTTAATACCCGCAATGATGTAACCCACCTCGCCGGCTTCCAGCGACTGGCGCGGCTCATTAGCGGGGGTGAACACGCCTACGTTGTCAGCGTTGTACTGCAGGCCGTTGGCCATCAGTTTAAAGCGGTCGCCTTTGGCCAAGCGGCCATCGACCACGCGCACTAGCATTACCACGCCCACGTACGTGTCAAACCAACTGTCAACAATCATGGCGCGCAGCGGGCCGTCGGGGTTGCCGCGCGGTGCGGGAAATTTTTTGACAATGGTTTCTAAAATTTCTTCGAGGCCCATGCCGGTTTTGGCAGAACACGGAATAGCGTCTGATGCGTCGATGCCGATAACTTCTTCAATCTCTTGGCGCGCAGCTTCGGGGTCGGCGCTGGCTAAATCCATTTTGTTCAGCACAGCAGTCACTTCTACACCCAGCTCAATGGCGGTGTAGCAGTTGGCTACGGTTTGCGCTTCCACACCTTGCGATGCGTCTACTACCAACAGTGCGCCTTCGCATGCCGACAAACTGCGTGAGACTTCATAACTGAAGTCAACATGGCCTGGTGTGTCGATCAAATTGAGGTTATAAATTTTGCCGTCTTTGGCTTTATATTGAAGCGCAGCGGTCTGCGCTTTGATAGTTATCCCACGCTCTTTCTCGATATCCATCGAGTCGAGCACCTGCGCGCTCATGTCGCGTTCTTCCAAGCCACCGCAGCGCGAGATCAAACGATCAGCCAGGGTAGATTTGCCATGATCGATGTGCGCAATGATCGAAAAATTACGGATATGGTTCATCAACGAAGTTCTTAAACAAATTCAATAAGTGCTTGATCTACAACGAGTTGCTACTTTGCAAATGCACCGCACAAGAAAAAGGGGCACGTCCTTAATAGTGACGTGCCCCGAAACCAACAATCTTTGGCAACTGCGATAGTTGGACTTTCATTGTAGGCAAAAAGCACGTCGGGCACAGCACTAAAAACAGGTATTTTTAGTCGTTGCCGCCTAGCAACAAGATTTTATACACAGGTTGTCCACAATTTCTGTGGGCAACTCTGTGGCTGACATGTGGGTGAGCTGTGGATCAACGGTGGACAGCCTGTGGGTGTCTCACATGGTGGATTTTTAGGCTGGCTTTATGTCAAAAATCTATAGTGCTAACCACTCTATTCTATCAAATCAGACTATCGAGCATGTTGTAGTGTGCGCGTACTAACTTGAAATTTGCCTTCGGGTTGGCAAAGACAATTGGGTAACTAGTTGTATTTCGTTCATTGCCCTTATGGTGCTGCGGGGTTTGGGGACGGTTTGGGTTAACTGTGCTGGTGGGTTGGGTGGTACCAGAGTTAGTTGCTGAGTTGATGTGTGTGATTTTGAGTTGGTCGGTTGGCTTAGCTTGCGCTTCGTGGAGTTGTTTGCTTGGCATAGCGTGCACTTCTTAGAGATGGTCGCCTAGCTTTAGCGTTCGCTTTGTTAAGTTGGTCGCTTGGTTTAGCGTACGCGCCGGAAAGCTGGACTCGAGCCGGGCATCTCTTTCGCGAAAAATATTCCGCAAACACGCGCGAACTGAGGTCTTTGGCGCGCTGCCTTCAACAAC
>JANNCO010000406.1:0-19000 GCA_031386655.1 Polaromonas sp.
GCCGCTGCGCATGGCCCAGCACATGCGCAACACTACCAAAGTGGTAGAGTTTTTAGCCGCTCACCCGTTTGTCTCACGCGTGGGCCACCCCATGTTGGCATCGCACAGCAGCCATGCCTTGGCGCAAAAGTTGCTGCCGCGCGGCGCAGGCAGCGTGTTCAGCTTTGACCTGCGGGGTGCGCGCGAGCAAGGCAAAAAGTTTATTGAAACGCTTAAAGTATTCAGCCACCTGGCCAACGTAGGCGACTGCCGTAGCCTGGTCATTCACCCCGCCAGCACCACACACTTTCGCATGACCGATGAAGCTTTGGCGGGCGCGGGTATTACACAAGGCACTATACGTTTGTCCGTTGGCCTGGAAGATGCGGATGATTTGATTGATGATTTGAAACGGGCTTTGAAGGCGGCTGAGAAACTTGTATGAAAACCGCCGTACTGGTCATCGACGTGCAACAAGGCCTGTGTGATGGAGAGGTTGGGGGCGAAGGTAAAGCGCATGATTGCGAAGGTTTGATTGCCAATATCAACCGCATAACCGAGCATGCCCGCTCTGCGGGCGCGCCCGTTATTTTTATCCAGCACGAATCGGCTGCTGGCTACCTGGAACATGGCACTGCGGCCTGGCAACTGGCACGTGGGCTGCAAGTGGCAGCGGGCGATATTAAAATTCGCAAAATCACGTCGCATTCATTCTTGCGCACCGCGTTGGAGGCCACACTGCAAGAACGCCAGATAGACCACTTGGTTGTTTGCGGAATGCACACCGAATTTTGCGTAGACACTACCACCCGCCAAGCCCTGGCCAGAGGCTTCCCAGTGACACTGGTGTCTGATGCACACACCTCTGCAGGCAATAGCGCTTTGTCGCCGCAGCAGGTCATCGCGCACCACAATGCCACGTTGACCAATATCTCCAGTTTCGGGCCCAGAGTAACTGCTACGCCTTGCGCTGCACTGCACATTGCCCCGTTCGGCGCAGATGCAGCGGCCGTAGCATGACACAGCTCCCCCAGTCACCCGCCTATTTAACCTGCTACACCAGGAGAGCGCATGGTCCTTACCGTTAACTATCACAGTGTCTATTGCTACACCGGTGGCAAGCCATTTGATGCCACCAAGCCCAGCATTGTTTTCATCCACGGCGTGCTGAACGACCACAGTGTGTGGATATTGCAAAGCCGCTACTTGGCAAACCATGGATACAACGTGCTAGCCATCGACCTGCCCGGCCACGGCAAAAGCGCTGGTAACTGCCCCAAAACCGTAGAGGAAGCTGCTGCGTTTACACTTGCTTTGCTGGACGCTGCAGGCATTCAAAAAGCAGCGCTGGTGGGCCACAGCTGGGGCTCGCTCATTGCACTGCACGCCGCCAGCTTGGCGCCTGCACGCATCACGCACTTGGGGCTAGTAGCCACAGCATTCCCCATGAAGGTGTCGCCGGCATTGCTGGACGCTGCGTTAAACCAGCCGCTGCAAGCCATTGACATGGTCAACACTTTCAGCCACAGCACCATGGCCCCGCCACCCTCTTCGCTCGGCCCAGGCACCTGGGTGCAAGGCAGCTCCAAAGCGTTGATGCGCCATATTTTGTCAGGTGGACTGCACAGTAATCTGCGCGAGAACGTGTTTCACCTCGGATTTACCGCCTGCGACCAATATTCAATGGCTTTTGAGGCTATAGCCCAGGTAAAACCTGCTCAAACAGCTATGCTATTCATAGTAGGCAAACATGACCAAATGACACCACCCAAAGCCGCACAAGCTTTGATCAACGCGGCACCACAAGCCAAAGTGGTCACGCTGAGTGCTGGCCACTCCATCATGGCCGAGGCTCCGGATGCGTGTCTATTAGCGCTGTGCGATTTTTTAAAATTTCAGCCATCTCAAAAAGCAAGCCATTAAATTTGTAAAAATTTAACGCAGCGTCAGGTTCTACAATCGAGTTGTGAACACTTATCCTGCTACTACCCACCACAACAGCACGATGTCTGCCAACATTGTTACATCGGCATTGATTTTCGACATGGACGGCACCATGATCGATTCGATGCCGTACCACACGCTGTCGTGGATAGAGTTTTGCAAACGGCGCGGCATTACCATTGACGTAGCAGACTTACTGGCACGCACCACAGGCCGCACCGGTACCGAATGTATGGGCGTGCTGTTTGGCCGCACCATGACTGCCGCCGAAGCCCTGCCCTTAGTGCACGAGAAAGAAGTCATTTACCGCGAGCTGTTTGCACCGGTGTTCAAACAGGTAGCAGGTTTTACTACTTTTGCCGCCAAAGCGCGGTGCATGGGCCTCAAAATTGGCGTAGGCACTGCAGGCGACCAGCACAATATTGCCTTTGCCATGTCGCACTTAAATATGGCCGATGCGCCCGAGGTGATCGTGGGCGGTGACCAAGGGTTTGCGGGCAAGCCCCAGCCCGCTATATTTTTAGAAGCTGCCCGAGCAATGCATACGCTGCCCAACAACATTATTGTCTTTGAAGATGCGCCTTTTGGCATAGAGGCTGCACGGCGCGGCGGTATGCGCGCTGTGGCACTCTGCACCAGTCACAGCGCCTTTGAGCTGGCAGGCCCGCATGTGATAGCCTCTGTCAAAGATTACAACGAACTACTCGCCTCCCGATTTTTAGACAATTTGCACATAGAAAGTAACCCCCATGTTGCGTGAAGCCACCACAGCGTTGATCAAGCGCGCCGACTACAGCCCGCCCGCGTACTGGATCGATACCGTCGATTTAAGCTTTGACCTTGATCCTGTCAAAACTCGGGTTCTTAATAAAATGAGTGTTCGCCGTAACCCCAGCGTGCCAACCCAGCCCCTGCGCTTGGACGGCGACGAACTTAACCTATCCCGCATCACCGTCAACGGCCAAGGCTGCTCGTTCAAGATGGATGGTGACACGCTGGTACTGGCCGATTTGCCAGATGCTTGCGAGATTGAAATTTTCACTACTTGCAACCCGGTTAAAAACACCAAGCTGATGGGCCTGTACGTCAGCCAAGACACATTTTTTACGCAGTGTGAGGCGGAAGGTTTCAGACGCATCACTTACTTTTTAGACCGCCCCGATGTGATGTCGATGTACAGCGTCACCCTGCGTGCCGATGCAAAACTGTTCCCAGTGCTGCTGTCTAACGGGAATTTAGTAGACCAAGGCACACTGGATGATGGACGCCACTTTGCCAAATGGGTCGACCCGCATAAAAAGCCGTGCTATTTGTTTGCACTGGTCGCAGGCAATTTGGTAGCGCGCGAGCAGCGCATTACCTCACGTGCGGGCAAAGACCATTTGCTGCAGGTGTTTGTGCGCCGTGGCGACCTGGACAAAACCGAGCACGCCATGAATTCGTTGATGCACAGCGTGGCTTGGGACGAGGCCCGCTTTGGCCTGCCGCTGGACCTGGAGCGCTTCATGATCGTGGCCACCAGCGACTTCAACATGGGCGCCATGGAAAACAAGGGCCTGAACGTCTTCAACACCCGGTACGTTTTGGCCAACCCAGCTACCGCCACCGATGTGGACTACGCCAACATTGAAAGCGTAGTGGGCCATGAATATTTTCATAACTGGACAGGTAACCGCGTCACCTGCCGCGACTGGTTTCAGCTGTCATTGAAAGAGGGTTTGACGGTCTTTCGCGACCAAGAGTTCAGCATGGACCTGTGCCCCACGCCGTCGGCCCGCGCTGTCAAGCGCATTGAAGACGTACGCGTGCTGCGTACCGCACAGTTCCCCGAAGACGCAGGCCCCATGGCCCACCCCGTGCGGCCTGATGCCTACCAGGAGATCAACAACTTCTACACCGTTACCATCTACGAAAAAGGTGCCGAGGTGGTGCGCATGATGCAAACGCTGGTGGGCCGCGACGGCTTTGCCAAAGGCATGACCGAATATTTCAAACGCCATGATGGCCAAGCCGTGACCTGCGATGACTTTGCACAAGCCATTGCGGACGCCAACCCGCAGTCGGCACTGGCCACCCTGCTGCCGCAGTTCAAGCGCTGGTACAGCCAGGCAGGTACGCCGCGTGTGAAAGCGCATGGTGTGTATGACGCAGCAGCCCGTACCTACGCATTGCACTTGGCACAAAGCTGCCCCGCCACACCCGGCCAGCCCAGCAAAGAGCCGTTTGTCTTGCCGATTAACCTGGGCCTGCTGTCACCCCAAGGCGCAGACATGCCGCTGCAGCTGGCCAATGAGGCGCAAGCAGTGCTGGGCCAACGCACCTTTGTCATGACCCAAGCTGCCGAGGTGCTGCAATTTACCAATGTAGATGCCGAGCCCGTACCGTCTATCTTGCGCGGCTTTACCGCACCTGTGATTTTAGAGTTTGACTACACCGAAGCGCAACTGCTCACACTGCTGGCGCACGACAGCGACCCCTTTAACCGCTGGGAAGCTGCCCAGCGCCTTGGCATGCAGATAGCTATCGATTTAGTAGCTGCTCAAGCAGATAATACGGCCCAAAGCCTTGATATTGGCATTAAAAACTTTGCGCAATCTGCATTTGTCATAGCTCTGCGCAACATGCTGCGTAACCCTGAGCTGGATGCTGCATTCAAAGAACTGGTGCTCACACTGCCGTCAGAGGGCTACATTGCCGAGCAGTTGGACATCGTCAACCCGCAAGCCATTCACACCGTGCGCGAAGCCATGCGCAGCGCCTTGGCCACTACGCTGCACGCAGATTGGCAATGGGCTTTTGAGACCCACAGCCACAACGGCAGCTACAGCCCCGACGCTGTCAGCAGTGGCCGCCGTGCGCTGGCCAATATGGCGCAAGCCATGCTGTGCCTGGCCGCACGCGAGCATGCCGACGATGTGTGGCCCGGTAAAACCTACCAGCGGTTTAAAGATGCAGACAACATGACTGACCGCTTTGCCGCATTGAGCGCCTTAGTCCACAGCGGCCACGCATTGGCTACGCCCGCGCTGCAAAAGTTCCACACCATGTTCAAAGACGAGGCCTTGGTGCTGGACAAATGGTTCGGCCTGCAAGCGGGCACCACCGACCGCGGTGGCGACGTACTGCCCCGCGTGCGCAGCCTGATGCAGCACCCGGACTTCAACATTAAAAACCCCAACCGCGCCCGCAGCGTGATCTTCAGCTACTGCAGCGCCAACCCCGGCGCTTTCCACCGCAGCGACGCCGCAGGCTACATCTACTGGGCCGAACAGGTGCTGGCACTGGACGCTATTAACCCCCAAGTAGCTGCGCGTCTGGCACGCGCCATGGACCGCTGGAAAAAGCTGGCGCAGCCGTACCAAAACGCAGCCAAAGAAGCCATCAAACGCGTGGCCGCCAAAAGCGATTTAAGCAACGACGTGCGAGAGGTAGTCTCGAGGGCTTTGGCGGATTAGTAATGCTCGAAGGACGAAAGCGGACTTCCGGACGCGAAGGGCGCTAAGGTTGCGCGAAGGACGCGAAAGGAATACCAAATTTTTCAATTCAATCTTCAAGTCTTATTCCTAAACTAAATTTTTAGCGGTATGACTTTTTTTGAATGAGACCTTCAACTTTTGGTATTTTTTTCTCTATCCCTTTTTTCGTCCTTCGCGCAACCTTAGCACCCTTCGCGTCCGGCAGTCCGCTTTCAAAACCCCAAGTTAAGATACAAAACATGACTACCAAAATTTCCCTTTCAAGATACCTAGTAGAACAGCAACGCCAAGAAGGCCACATTCCACCTGAGCTTCGCCTGCTGTTAGAAGTTGTCGCAAGGGCTTGCAAAAGCATCAGCCACGCTGTTAACAAAGGCGCGTTAGGCGGCGTGTTGGGCACGGCGCACAGCGAAAATGTGCAAGGCGAAATTCAAAAAAAGCTCGACATCATTGCCAACGAAGTACTGATCGAGGCTAACGAATGGGGCGGTCACCTGGCCGCCATGGCCAGCGAGGAGATGGACAGTATTTACCTGGTGCCTAACCGCTATCCGCAAGGCGAATATCTGCTGCTGTTTGACCCACTGGACGGTTCCAGCAACATTGACGTGAATGTGAGCATTGGCACCATTTTCAGCGTGCTGAAAAAACCTGACGACCAAGATGCTGGTATTGAAGAAAAAGACTTTTTACAAGCAGGCAACCAACAGGTAGCCGCAGGCTACTGCATCTACGGCCCGCAAACTACACTGGTGCTGACAGTGGGTGATGGTGTAGCCATGTTTACGCTAGACCGCGAGCAAGGCAGCTTTGTGCTGACCGAAGAAAGCATGCAGATTCCCGCAGATACCCAAGAATTTGCAATCAACATGAGCAACATGCGCCACTGGGCACCACCAGTCAAGCGCTATATCGACGAGTGCTTGGCCGGCAAAACCGGCCCGCGTGGCAAAGACTTCAATATGCGCTGGATTGCCAGCATGGTGGCCGATGTGCACCGTATTCTCACGCGCGGCGGCGTGTTTATGTACCCCTGGGACCAGCGCGAACCGGACAAGGCTGGCAAGCTGCGCCTGATGTACGAGGCCAACCCTATGAGCTGGCTGGTAGAGCAAGCCGGCGGTGCGTCTACCGATGGCAAACAGCGCATTATGGACATTCAACCCGACAAACTGCACCAGCGCGTCAGCGTGATTTTAGGGTCAAAAAACGAGGTGGAACGCCTGACCAGCTACCACAGCAACGCAGCGTGACCTGCTGGTGTTCCTGCGTATTCTAGGTGCAGAAATATGAGCAGTTTAGTGCGGTAACCCAAGTAAAACCTGCTCAAGTAGCTATTGATTTAGTAGTAATTGTTGAGGCTTAATATAGTGTATTGTTTGGTATAATTTAAATCAAGCCCATGTAGCTCAGTTGGTAGAGCAACGCACTCGTAACGCGTAGGTCAGCAGTTCGATTCCGCTCATGGGCACCACCTCTAAACCCGGACAGGTTCATACCTTCCGGGCTTTTTTTATGGTTTTTTGCATCGCAAAGTCATGCTGAAACTTTGGTGAGTTTTCAGTACTCTGCTTGTTACAAATCAACTTTTCGGACTACACAACATCATTTTCAGCGCATTAAGCAGGTATAAAACACATCCCCTGTTTTGATACTGTGAATTTGAGGGAGTCGACATTGTTTAAACCTAGATTACAGACGGTTCTATTGGCATGCATCGTCGCCTTGGTGTGTGCAACACCTGTCAAGGGCCTAGCCAGCTCCAGCTACGACGCCATCATCGCATTAGCCCGCACAGGCGCGCACAGCCAAGCCATTGAAGCTTTGCGTGCATGGCAAACAAGCAATCCGCAAGACAAGCGTGTAGATTCAGATTTGATTGTGATAATGGGCTGGGCGGGTCTTGACGCTGACGCGTTGGCGGTAGCTAAAGCCAGTGGCAGCAATGCGCTAGAGCCTTATGCGCTGCGCAGTGCAGCTAAATCAGCACGCAACCAGCAAGACCCTGTGTGGGCGCTTGAAGCGTACAAATTACTGTTAGCCAAAGACCCACAAGATTGCGATGCCCTGCTGGGCACGGCCAACAGCCAGGTAGACCTGCGCGCGCCCGACGAAGCAGGCAGCACCCTTACGCAGCTAGAAAAGACCTGCGCTAATGCACAAGATTGGCCTCTGCGTATTGCGCAGGCGCGAACTTATTGGTCAGCACGGCAAACAAACAGCAATGCACCTAAAGACATCGCTGCTCTAGCCTGGTGGACTGTGCAAATGGAACCATTGCAACAAGACGCTTACGCTGTGGCCTATCGCAATGCACGCGTGCGCGAAGCCGTGCTGGTGGCATCGCGGACAGGTTCGCATCAATTGGCAAACACATGGCTTGCACGCGCAGAAGCCGCGATGAGTGCTGATGAACGCGCCAGCCTGCTTGCAGCGCTAGAGGCACAACGTTTAAACCGGCAAATACGCTGCGCCTACGATGCAAACCGTAACATTAGCTGCTTGTACTAGAGCACATTTTCGGTTGTTTTCAAACGCACCGCACACGCGGACAGACTCTCCTGCAGGGTAGTTTGTAGCTGTAACAAATGTAATGCGCACTAGTGTTCACAAACTCTAATTTCTGGCAATCCGGCAGTACAGACGGCAATGATTGAATGATGATGGGTTACAAATCAAGCCCCACACTCACACGTTCATAAGTTTTACTTACTGCAATGGTATAAACCCGGTCTCGTAAAGCCTGCTGTAGTGCTGCGAGGTAAAGGGGTGAAATTGGGAATATCGAAAAGAAGAATCGAAGTACGCCTTACATGTTTAGGCTGGGCTTTGTGTGCTGCGCACTCCTACAGTGATGCTGCCCAAAACTACGACGCGATTATTGAATCTGCCCGTGCAGGCGCTTACGCGCAGGCCATCGAACAACTGCGCCAATGGCAGACAAGCAACCCACAAGACAAACGGGTTGCCTCCGACACAGTGGTTATTTTGGGCTGGGCAGGCAAAGATGCAGAGGCTTTAGCGTCTGCCAAGGCAAGCGGGAGTGCAGCATTAGCGCCTTACGCTTTGCGCAGCGCGGCTAAATCTGCACGCAATCAACGCGATCATGCGTGGGCGCTGGAGGGCTACAGCCAGTTGTACGCCAAAGACTCCCAAGATTGTGACGCTTTGTTAGGCGTTGCCAACAGCCAGGTGGACTTACGCAAGCTGGGCGAAGCAGGCCAATCGCTTGCGCAGCTAGAGAAAATTTGCACTAGCGCACCCCGCTGGCCCGAACGGGTAGCCCAAGCGCGCAGCTATTGGGCTGCAACTGACCTGACTAGCGCCGAGCGCAGCGATATCTTGGCATTGGGCTGGTGGTCTACACAGCTACAAGACAGCGCACCAGCCGAACCAAGTGCAGATTATTCTGTGGAGTATCGCAATGCCCGGCTGCGCGAAGCTATCTTGATCGCCTCACGCGCTGGTTCGCACCGCTTGGCCAACACCTGGCTTGCCCAGGCCGGAGCCAATCTCGGCTCAGAAGATCGCGCTAGAGTGCTGGCAGCCATGGCAGGCCAGCAAATCAGGTGGGCTAGCAAAAGTACGAATGCCGAACGCAATAAATGGCGTGAGCTGTTAAACAGCGCTATAGCCCAGCTGTTGCAGGCCAAACAACTTGCCAAAGAACCCCAGCTTCTAAGCCGTATTGCATCTGACACCATTGCCGCTTATGCAGAACAAGGGGACGATGCGCAAACACTGCGCCTTATGCAAGAGGCTGACAGCGCGGGGCAGCAGTTATTGCCACACGCAGAGTTAGCTGCAAGTGATGCACTGATGCGCGAAAACCAGCCCAAGCAGGCCGAACAAAGACTAAGGCGTGTGCTGACTGATTTGCAAGCGACTAATGAATTTGACAAGCGCGAACTGAACATTGCCATGTTCTATGCTCTGCTAGACCAAGGCAAAATAGGGCAAGCACGCGCGTTAATCGAAACTACCGCCGCACAGGTACGCCCCATAGCCAACAGAGGCTTGCCTGGTGTTGAAATACAAGATGACGCATATGTGCGCTTTCAGCTAGCCCGCGCCGTATTGGCTTCTTCAACGCAAAACCTGCAAGAGCAGAGCCGTTCGCGGGCGCTGATGTTGGGACTACGCAACGACGCACCCTTTAACACCAGCGTCCGCTTAGATGAGGCTGAGACCTTACAGGCGCAGGGCAAACCTCGCGCTGCTGCACAGGCCATTGATTTGGTATTGATTGACGAGCCTGACAATACCAGAGCGCTAGAGATCGTGGCGCGTAATGCGCTAGACAGAAATGATTTTGCAAACTATGCCTTGGCACGCAACGAGCTAGAGCAACAAGGGGCGCATCCCATAGCGCTGAACCGCTTGCAAACCAGCGCGCAGCGGCAGATGGGGTTTGTGCTGTCGGGTGATGTAACACGCGGCTTGGGCACAGCCGCCAACACAGCCAATGGATCATCAGACAAGGAAGGCAGCATCACTTTGCTGTCCCCTGTGTTTCAGGATCGCTGGCGACTCAAGGCGCGCTGGCGCAATAACCAAGCACAGTTTGGTACTGGTGAGGCCAAGGCAGATTTTGCAGCTTTGGGGTTGCGGTTCTATTGGCCCAACTTATGGGCTGAAGCTGAATTAACCCAGCGACAGACACCGTCAGCCCCAGCAGGCATTCGCCTGGCATCGGTGTGGCAAGTTGCAGATGGTTTTACGCTTAACGCAAGCGCTGCAACCCAGTCAGAAGAATTGCCTGTGCGTGGGCAAGCGGCAAGAGTCAGTGCACGATCAGCTCAGCTGTCACTAGACTGGCGTGCGTTACCGCAAACTTATCTTGGTCTGAGTGCGGGCAATGTCAAGTCAACCGACGATAACAGCCGCGTTGATCTGAATTTTTATGCTGATCAAGCTTATAGTTTTGGCGACACGTTTCGCGGTAACGTGCGCTTAGATGCAGGCCGAAGCACCAACAGCAACCAAAACGTAGCCTACTACAGTCCGCTGCGTACCGATGCATATTCTGTTGGCACAGGTCTGTCGCAAGCACTGACGAGCGCGGGCCAGCTGGGCTGGACGCACAAGCTATCAGTCAGCGCAGGCCAAGTCGCGCAACAAGGTTACGCCACAGGTGGCAGCTACGGCATATCTTACGAACATGAATGGCGCTTAGGCGCAGGGCGCGTGGTATCGGCAGCGCTTGGACAAACACGCAGGCCTTATGACGGTGTGCAAGACCGCCGCCGCACTTTATCACTACGCTGGAATTTAGCTCTATGAACCAATCTGTACAACATTACGCTGTTGCTGAGTCAGCCGCACTGGACAGCAGCAAAAGAAAACTCCTCATCAGCGCGTTGATGGTAGGCGGTGCAGGCTTATCGTGGGCCGACGAACAGGCACCAAAACACGTCAAAAACGCATTGCGTATTTTGTGTTACCACGATATACGTGATCGGCTACGTCAGTCATTTGAAACATCCCCAAACTCTGCTGCTGTAAGCACGACTGATCTAGTTGAGCATTTTGAGTGGCTTAAAACCAATGGCTACAAAGTTGTTAGCCTGGAACAGATGTTGCAAGCCAGGCAAGGCGGACTGGAACTACCAGCAAAAGCCATATTGTTAACTTTTGACGACGGGTATGAGAGTTTTTACAGCCGCGTTTATCCACTGCTTAAAGCCTACCAGTACCCAGCTGTCATGGCCTTGGTAGAGCAGTTTATGACAGCAGACGCAACAGGCAAAGTGACTTATGACAGTAAATTGGCTCCCAGAGAAAATTTTTTGAATTGGGACCAGGTTCGCGAGATGGCCAAGAGTGGCCTAGTTGAGTTTGCCTCACACAGCGCTTACTCGCACACTGGTGTGCTGGCCAACCCTCAGGGTAGCAAACTACCCGCCTTGGTCACGCGCATTTACGACCCCGCAACAGCTACGTATGAAACTGAGGAAGTTTATGCAACGCGCATCTATCAAGACTTCGACAGTGTTGCCAGCTTGATGCAGCGTGAGATTGGTGTGCGTCCGCGCGCAGTAGTGTGGCCATACGGAGCTTACAACGATGTGGCTATCACCATGGCACGTAAAGCAGGCCATACCGTGGGCTTTAACTTAACCAGCAATTCTGATAACGCTGCTACGCCACTGATGCATCTTGGCCGTGATTTGGTAGTTTTTAACGCTGGGCTGTCAGGCCTGAAAACCATGGTCAAACAAAGATCACAAGGGCAATATGATGAGGCATTGCGCAAACGGGTAGTGCATGTTGACCTGGATTACATCTATGACAAAGATGCAAAGCAGCAAGAAGCTAATTTAGGAAAATTAATAGAACGGGTTCGCGCTTTGGGTGCAAGCCATGTCTACCTGCAAGCCTATGCTGACCCAGACGGCAACGGTGCAGCAAAAGAGCTGTACTTTCCCAACCGTCACCTGCCCATGCGTGCAGATTTGTTCCGGCGCGTGGCATGGCAACTCAAGACCCGAGGCAGTGTGCAAGTGTATGCGTGGATGCCCGTCATGGCGTTTGAGCTACCGCCCGACCACCCTGTTGCCAAATACACTGTGCAAGTGCATGCCAGCGCGCCTGAGGGGCATGCCAAGAGTCGCTACCCGCGCCTGTCGCCCTACTCTGTAGAAGCCAAACAAGTCATGCGCGACATATATGAAGATTTCGGCAAGCACGCATGGGGTACGCGCGGACTGCTGTTGCATGACGATGCCACCCTTGATGACTTTGAAGATGTGAGCCCGCAGGCTCTGGAGGCTTACGCTAAAGCCGGATTGCCAGCAGTTTTTTCAGAGCTGCGCGCCAGCGATAAAAAAGACCGCCGCTGGGCCAAATTCAAAACCGCCACTTTGACAGATTTGACCTTGGAGCTGGCAGCCGTGCTGCGCAACCACATTCCAGACTTGGAGACTGCCCGCAACATCTATGCGCCGCCCGTGCTTGATCCTGGGTCTGAAGTTTGGTTTGCACAAGACCTGGACAATATGCTGGCCAGCTACGACTACACCGCGGTGATGGCTATGCCTTACATGGAAAAAGCTACGAACCCAGAACAGTGGCTTAAGACATTGGCGGCAACGGTTCTACAGCGTCCCAAGGCTGCGCAGCGCGTAGTTTTTGAATTGCAAAGCAAAGACTGGCGTACCAACAAAGCTATTGACAGTGCAAAGCTGGCAGAGCACGTCATGATTTTGCGGCGTGCCGGTGCTCACCATATTGGCTATTACCCCGACAATTTTTCCGAGGACCAGCCCAATATCAAAACGCTCAAGCCAGCCTTTTCCTTGACTACCTTTCCAGTAAAGTCATGAATTTTATTTTAGACATTCAAAATGCGGCCTGGCTGATACCGCTGCATTTTTTCAGCTACTACTACCCGCTGTTCATGGCGCATGTGTGGACGGCTGGAGCCTTGGTTTTTTATGGACTGTATGAGCGAAATTCCAACCTTACAGAATTTGCCAAGCTGCCACGCGATATGTGGCCGATGGTCAGCATCATCGTGCCTTGCTATAACGAGGAAGACAACGTAGATGAGGTGATTGGTCATTTGTTGGGCATGGACTATCCCCACTACGAGATCATTGCAGTCAATGATGGCAGCAAAGACCGCACGGGCCGATTGCTCGATGCGCTGGCGCGACGTGATGAACGGGTTCGTGTGATTCACCAAGCTAAAAACCAGGGCAAAGCAGTAGGATTGATCACGGCAGCTACGGTGGCGCGCAGCGAGTACCTCATTTGCATTGATGGTGATGCCGTGCTTGCACACGATTCCATACCTTGGTTGCTCAAGCATTTTTTGAGTAACGCCAACGTAGCGGCAGTTACTGGCAACCCGCGTATTCGCACCCGCTCCACCATGCTGGGCCGGTTGCAAGTGGGCGAATTCAGCTCGATTATTGGTTTGATAAAACGTGCACAAAGCACGTATGGCCGGATCTATTCTGTATCAGGCGTGATTACCGCGTTCAGGCGGTCAGCACTGCACGACATAGGCTACTGGAGCGTAGACATGATGTGCGAGGACATCGACATTACCTGGAAACTGCAGGTCAACGGCTGGCTGGTGCGTTACGAGCCGCACGCACTGTGCTGGATACTCATGCCCGAAACTTTCAAAGGATTATGGAAGCAGCGCCTGCGTTGGGCTATGGGCGGCATTCAGGTTTTGCTTAAGTACAGCGGTAGTCTAACCACGCGCCGTGGTTTGAGCATGCTGCCGCTGTATGTGGAATATGTACTGTCTGTGACCTGGGCCTATGTGATGACGTTCTGCCTGCTACTGACATGCCTGTTCATAACCGCTGACTTCTTTACGCAAGGTGCCAACACCACTACCTTTGCAAGAATATTGCCCGCCTGGAGCGGGCTGTGGCTGGCTACGGTGTGTTTGATGCAGATGTTTTTAAGCTTGATGATGGACCGCAAATATGAAAAAAATCTGCTGTCCGTCTACGCTACCGTCATTTGGTATCCGATAGCATTTTGGATGCTGACGATGTTGACCACGGTGTGGGCACTGCCAAAAACTTTGATGCGTAAAAAAGGCCAACGTGCCCGATGGGTCAGCCCAGACCGTGGCTACACAGGTCGTGCGCCCTGAAGTGAACCTATCCAGATTAAAGTTAAGGAAAATTGATGGAACATGCACACTCACCCTTGGTGTCTTTTGTATTTGACACCGCCCGCGTACCTTGGGTCAAGAAGCTTCTGCTGAAAATGCTGGACGTTGTGGCCTGGACAGGCTGGGTACTGCTGTGGTTACCGCTGATGACTGGGTTGATTGCATTTTTTAACGACCGTTCTCAAGGCATGGATCCTGTGGTGGTCGGTTTTGTAAAAGCTCTGGGTTTTGGCGCTGTATTGCTGCTTACCATGTGGCTGCTGTTTATGGCCTGGTCGGGTGTTCGCGACATCAGCTTTATGCGCATCCGCCATACATTGAACCGTACCAAACAGGCTTTGCATATTGACCAGCTGGCAAAAGTATTCTCATTGAAAGAGGATGCGCTGCAAGGCTGGCAAAAAAGTCAGATCATGCTAGCCCACCATTCTGAGGACACTGGATGGTTAGAACATATTGACGAACTACCACACATCACGGGCCGCGCGTTCGATACTGCAGACTACGCGATCATCATCAAACCGCACTAAAACTTAAAAAAAACAACTCTAGCGAAAATACCGTGGATAAGTATTGTGCTGGCTGCGGTAGCCCCCGTGTCCATAATTGCCTGCGCGAATCACAAACGATGCACCAAACGCAGGACGCGGATAGTACTGTGGGTAGTAGTAGCCAGGTGCCACCACCATGGGCGTCACTGCAAAAAACGGATCTGATTGCATCTGGTACACAGGCTGATGCACCGACTGATAAATGGGCTGGTACGGTGACTGAGACACTACAACAACTGAACCATTCTGGTGAGGCGCAGCATCTGCGTTGACTGCGCCCGGCTCACCCTGCGACACCACACGGGGTTGCATTGGCGCTGCCGGTGTAGGTGCTGGTGCTGGTGCAGGTGCGGGTGCGGGCAATATTTGCCCAACAGGTGCTACTTGCAGTGCAATGGTGGGGCCGGGGTCTTGCGGCATTTGCACGCTGTACTGCTTGCCAGCGTATTCGTACACCACTTGGTAGCCTGTAGTGCGGTTTTCTATAAAGTTCTGCGTGCTGCAGCGGTTGACTGTCTGCTCTCTTGTAGTAACTTGCCCAGGGCTGCCACCTTCAACCCTGTCGCCCACAAAAGCGCCACCAATAACGCCCAGTATGGTAGCCAACGCTCGGCCATTGCCCTGGCCTACAGAATTGCCCATAGCACCACCGGCCACAGCACCGATGACCGCGCCTGCACCCGACTTGGTGGCGGGGGCTTGGTTTTGTACCTGCACTACCTCTTGCGCGCACACTTGGCGCGGCGTGCTGACCTGGCTGATCAGTGCTGTGCTGGAGATAACGCGGCCCACCTCTTGGGCCGATACTGGCGTGGCCAGCCAAAACGCAGCGGCGCCCAAGGCTAGCGTGAGGGAAGTAGAAAGTGTAGAACGGCGCATAAAAACCACCTTGGTTGAAAATATGGGGCTTATCGTCTGTAACGCGATAAGCTACCTATTAGTAGACTGCTACAACCCTTACAGGTTCAAAAATCTTTGCTAGAGGGCAATTTACCGCGATTGGCTGCAAAAAGAAAGTCAAAAATACCTCAAATTTGCAGTGACAGGCCCAAGGTCAGCTCCCAGCCCTGACCGCGCGAATGCGGTCAATACGCCGCCCTTCCAGCGCGGTTACTTCAAACTGCCAGCCACCGCAATCGACCGTGTCGCCCTGCTGCGGCATATCGCCAGACACCGCCATCAACAGACCCGCCAACGTGTTGTAACGATTTTTATCCTCCTCGGGCAAGTCGTCATCAATTTGCAGGCGCGATTTCAGCTCGGCAATCGGCATCAGGCCGTCTAGCAGCCAGCTACCGTCGCTTTGGTAGTGTGCCCAAGCGTCTGCGGCGGCTTGCGGCTTCAGTTCGCCCGTGATGGCTTCTAGCAGGTCGCGTGGGGTGAGCAAACCCTGCACTACGCCATATTCATCTACTACAAATACAATGCGTGCCGACTGGGCGCGAAACTGCTCTAGCAGCTCCATGCCGCTTAAAGTTTCGGGGATAAACAGGGCTGGGCTGACCAAGTTGCCCAGCGTCTCTGCGCTGTCAGACCGCAACATGCGCGCTGTGCTAACCAAGCCGATGACATCATCCAGGCCGTCCCGGCACACTGCAAACCAGCTGTGCGATGTTTTCACGCTGGCGTCTTTGGTACCGCCGGCTTTTTGCAGGCCTTGCGCCACGGTTAAATCTGCGTCCAGCCACACAATGTCGCTGCGCGGCACCATGATGGAGGTGAGTGGCCGGTCGTCCAGGTGGAACAAGTTTTGCACCATTTGCCGCTCGTGTGCCTCGATCACGCCAGCGTCCAGGCCTTCGTCCAGGCTGGCTGATATTTCGGCCTCAGTCACTGCACGTGCATTGTTCGTGTTGATACGCAGCAGTTTGAGCACGCCTTGGGTACACATGGTCAGCAATTTGACAAACGGGTTGGCTACTTTGGCCAGCCACGTCATGGGGCGCGCCATGACGCGTGCTACAGCTTCGGGGTACAGCAGGCCAATACGTTTGGGCACCAGTTCACCAAAAATCAGCGTGATAAAGGTAATGATTACCACCACGATGGTAGTTGCCGCAGGATCTGCAAAACTGGCTTTCAAACCTACGTTTTGCAAAATTTGAGCTACGTCGCTGCTAAATGCTGCCTCGCCAACTATGCCGTTCAGCATACCAATCGAGGTGATGCCCACTTGCACGGTAGACAGCATTTGCGTTGGATTTTCGTTCAAAGCCAGTGCTGATTTGGCTCCCAGGTCGCCGCCTTCGGCCATCGCCATCAGGCGTGTTTTGCGGCTGGCGGTCAGCGCAAGCTCGCTCATGGCAAAAGCCCCGTTGATCAGGGTAAGCAGCGCAATCAGGATAAAGTCCATAGTTCCTACATTAATACGTACACCATGAGACTGTATCTGATTGGCGATGTACAGGGCTGCCACAGCGCTTTGCAGCAGCTTTTGCAAAAAATCGACTTCTCACCCAGCCGTGACAAACTGGTGCTGCTGGGCGACCTAGTTAACCGCGGCCCCGATTCGCTGGGTGTGCTGCGCACTCTGCACCAGCTAGGCAACGCTGCGCAGTGCCTACTGGGCAACCACGACCTGCACGCGCTGGCCGTAGCCAGCGGCGCGCGGCCCGCACACCGCAGCGATACGCTGGCCCAGCTGCTGGCAGCGTCCGATGCACCCGCCCTGCTGCACTGGCTGCGCCACCGGCCGCTGGCGCTGCGGCAAGACGGCTTTTTAATGGTGCATGCGGGCGTGCTGCCCCAGTGGACTGCGGCTGACACCTTGGCGCACGCAGCGCAGGTGTGCAGTGCGCTGCAGCAGCCAGACTACGCAGATTTTTTGCGCAGCATGTACGGCAACACACCCGCTGTGTGGTCCGCTGATTTGCAAGGCACCGACCGCCTGCGCGTTATCGTCAACGCCCTAACCCGGCTGCGCTTTTGCACTGCAAACGGTGTCATGGAATTTGCCACCAAAGAAGCCGCTGGTGCAGCACCTGCAGGCTGCATGCCTTGGTTTGACGTACCAGGCCGTTTAACCCAAGACACCTGCGTAGCCTTTGGCCACTGGTCTACGCTAGGGCTGGTGAACCGACCCGACGTGCTAGCGCTAGACACCGGCTGCGTGTGGGGCGGCTGCCTGTCAGCCATGCGGGTAGACGGTGGGCGGCGCGAGCTGGTGCAAGTGCAATGCGTGCAGGCGCAAAAGCCTGGGTGATCTTAATTGAGGCTACTATAAATTTAATAGCTGCTTGAGCAGGTAATACTTGGGTTACCAGCATAAAAAGCATAAAAATAGGCCTTGAACTGTAATTAAAGCGTTGAAGGGTTCTACAGGACATTGACAATGTTTAGCCTGCTCAAAAAATACAGGCTTTCCGTAAAAGTGGAGTAACTTCAAATTCAAATCATGTTGGTAATGTCGTTGGGAGCGTTTGCGCTTGTTGGAGGGCTTAATTTTGAGACTGTTTTAGGTCTCCAACCCAGCTGAATTATGCTCAGACAGCTACTAATTTTGCAGTGAATATAAGTAACTGCACACCGCATACTGGCTGGAAATCTAGTTGCTATATCGACAATTGCTTTGCTGTTGAGCGTATGTATTGACAGTAATTCGTCAAAAGACGAAAATAGGCTATGTACCAAATTAAGCACTACATCACAACGGATGACCAAGATGTATTTGCCCATTGGCTACGCAAGCTCAAAGACACTGTGGCCTAAATTGCCATAGTCAGAAGAGGCAACCGCATAGAGCAAAGCAATTTTGGTGACCATAAATTTTGCCGGGATGGCGTCTGGGAGCTAAGGGTAGACGTTGGTGCTGGTTATCGAGTGTATTACGCTGTTGATGGTCAACAGATCGTGCTGCTGCTGTGCGGTGGCGATAAACGCACGCAAGACGCGGATATTCAACGCGCTTGCGAATTTTGGCAAGACTGGCAAAGGAGAGACTCATGAAAGACATACCCCACGACGAAGCTATGGCCCAGCTGTACCGCGAAGAGCCTGACTTTGCCATTGCTACGCTCAACGCGATTTTGCAAGACGGTGACCAAGCCGAGCTGATGGTGGTACTACGCCAGTTGGCCAAAGCGTATGGCGGCGTACAAACGGTGGCTGAGAAAGCGCATCTCAACACCACGCAAATTTACCGTACGCTGTCGCCTGACGGCAATCCTGCACTGAGCAGCTTTACGGCGATACTGGGTGCCATGAACATGCGTTTGGCGGTGCAGGCTGCGCATTGAACCCCAATCCTTGTTTAGGCTTTGTAGACTCTACAGAACTATGCAAACATCTGTGAGATGTGCAGCAGGTCTTCAAATTTATGGAAATTGCGAACAGCTCATTTTGAATGCGCATAAGCGTAAACGATAGGCTGCGCGATTGGATAGACCAGCACGAAGCGGACTGAAGCACGC
>JANNCO010000461.1:0-5885 GCA_031386655.1 Polaromonas sp.
GCCAAAATCACCGGCTTGAAGAACCCTGTGATGACGGGGCCCGCCAAATGCTTTGACGACGAGCAATCGGCCTTAAAAGCTATTCTGGATGGCAAAATTACCCACGGCGACGTGATGGTGCTGCGCTACTTGGGCCCCAAAGGCGGCCACGGCATGCCCGAGATGCTGGCCCCCACGGGTGCACTGATTGGCGCTGGTATGGGCGAGACAGTGGGTTTAATTACCGATGGACGATTCAGCGGCGGTACCTGGGGCATGGTGGTAGGCCATGTAGCGCCTGAGGCAGCCGAGGGTGGCAATATTGCTTTGATCGAAAACGGCGACAGCGTCACGATTGACTCCAAGCAACTGCTGCTGCAACTGAACGTGACCGACACCTTGCTGGCCCAGCGCCGCAGTGCATGGAAGAAGCCTGCGCCCCGCTACACGCGCGGCGTACAGGCCAAGTTTGCCTTCAATGTGTCCAGTGCGTCTAAAGGCGCAGTGCTAGACGCTTTCTAGGGCATAAGCCAACGAACCCTCATAAGCTCTAAGATACGCCGCACTTTCTAATACATATCGGCGTATTTTTTTAACTCCCACTGGCTTACATGGGCATTGAAAGCGTCCCACTCGTGGCGTTTGAGTTTGACAAACTCGGCACAAAAAGCACTGCCCACCTGCTCAGTCAGCACGGTATTGGCTGCCAATGCATCCACAGCCGTCTTCAGGTCGCGCGGTAGTTGCGCTGGCATGGCGCACCGGTCGGCATGCTGTTCGTACAAATCTAAATCACACGCCGCTGGGGCTACCATCGATTTGTCTATGCCGTCCAGCCCAGCTGCCAGCGTAGCGGCCAGGGCGGCGTATACATTGCAGGACGGGTCTGGCAAGCGCCATTCCAAGCGTCCTGCCACTGTACGCACCAGGCATGTGCGATTGTTGTCTCCGTAAGCCTTCCACACGGGCGACCAGGTGGTACCAGATGCACTGCTGCTGCTGGCCAGGCGTTTGTAGCTGTTTACCGTGGGCGCGCACAGGGCGGCCAGGGCATCGGCATGGTGCAGCAAACCCGCCACAAAGCTGTAGCCCGCTGCGCTCAGCTCCAAAGGGTCGGCAAGATCTGTAAAAACCGCTTTGCCTTGTGCGTCAGTGATGCTGAGGTGAAAATGCAAGCCACTGCCCGGCGCATGCGCAAACGGTTTGGGCATGCAGCTAAAGGCCATGCCATGCTGCTGGGCTATGGCATGGGCCGTCATTTTGAACAGCATATAGCGGTCTGCGGCAGCCAACGCGTCATCAAACTTATAGTTAATCTCGTACTGGCCACACGCGTCTTCATGGTCCATTTGTTGCAGCTCAAATCCCAGCGCTGTCAGAGCTTTGCGCATGTCGTCTAGAAACCCCTGGTTGCGGTAGATAGCTTTCAGATCGTAGGAAGGCTTGTCTAGCTGATCGGCAGGGTCGGCTGGACTCCATTGGCCCGAAGCATCTTGCTTGAGCAAAAAAAACTCAGGCTCAATCCCTGCCCACAGCGTCCAGCCTTTAGTTTTAAGACGTTCAACCTGTCTTTTCAATACTTGGCGCGAGCAGGTTGCCAGTGGTTCGCCGCCAGCAAAGCCATCGCATACGGCATGCGCTACGCCGGGCATAAAAGGCAGTGGCCGCAGTGAATCTGGTTGCACCCGGCCATAGTATTCGCTACGCTTGCCGTAGCGTCCTAAACCTGTGCCCCAAATACTGGGCCCTGCAAACCCAGCCCCAGTGGCTACCCATTCCTGCAAATTTGCCAGCGGCACCAGCTTGCCTTTGGCTACACCGTGCATATCTGCAAACTGAGCCAGTATGCTGTGAATACCCTGGGCGCTTAAAGTCTCTATTGCTTGGGCTGCCGTGTGTTCAATAGTCATGCGCATGTCCTAGGGGGTTTTCACACCGGGCTGTCAATGCGAATCCAAGTCGTTTTGGTTTCAGTGTATTTATCAAACGCATGCAGCGATTTATCGCGCCCAATACCACTTTGTTTGTAGCCGCCAAACGGCACCGTGATATCGTCTTCATCGTACTGGTTAACATGCACTGTGCCTGCGCGCAGTGCGCGCGCCACGCCATGCGCTTTGTTCAAGTCAGCAGTCCATACCCCTGCCTGCAAGCCGTACGCGCTGTCGTTGGCTTGACGCACAGCGTCCGCTGCGTCGGTAAACGAAAGTACCGACAGTACGGGGCCAAAAATCTCTTCGCGAGCAATGGTCATATGCGCTGCCACACCATCGAAAATCGTTGGCTGTACATAGCAGCCACCCGTGTTTTGCAGCGCCTGCTGCCCGCCTGCAATCAACTGGGCACCTTCACTTTTGCCGCTTTCTATGTAGCGCAATATGCTGTTCAGCTGAGTTTGATCCACTATCGCACCCATGGTAGTGGTAGGTTCAAGCGGATTGGCAGGCGTGTAGTTGGGCACTAAAGCAAGTGCTTTTTCTAAAAACCGCTCTTTGATACTGGCCTCTACGTACAAACGCGAGGGTGCATTACAGCTTTCCCCCTGGTTAAAGAAAATGCTGCCCACCGCAGCTTCAACCGCTTTGTCTAAATTGGGGCAGTCAGCAAACACAATATTGGGGGACTTGCCGCCCAGCTCGGTCCAGGCACGTTTTAAATTACTCTGCCCAGCCATTACATGAATTTGCTTACCTACCGGAGTAGAACCTGTAAATGCGATGCAGTCCACATCCATGTGCAAAGCCAGGGGCGAGCCTGCTTCAAGGCCAAAGCCAGTCACTACGTTGAACACGCCAGCAGGTAAGCCGGCCTCCAGCGCCAGCTCGGCCATACGCAAAGCAGTCAAAGGGGATTTTTCACTAGGTTTCAGCACTACGCTGTTACCAGCCGCCAGTGCCGGAGCGATCTTCCACGCAGCCATGATCATTGGGTAATTCCACGGCACAATCACGCCCACTACGCCCACAGGCTCGCGGGTAATCAAGGCAAGCGCAGTATCTGCTGTAGGGGCAATTTCATCGTAGATTTTGTCTATTGCTTCGCCGTACCAGCGTATGCAGTTGGCAGCACTGTTCACATCGACTGCTTTGGCATAGCGAATTGGTTTGCCCATGTCCAGCGTCTCAGTTAAGGCCAGTTCGTCGGCATGGGCCAGCAGTAAATCCGCAAACTTGATCATCGTGCGCTTGCGTTGCGCTGGGGACCATGCGCGCCATCTTCTATCGTCAAACGCCTTGCGTGCAGCCGCCACAGCTGCATCCACATCGGTAGCAGTGCAGCGTGCTACTTGGGTAAGCACGCGTCCATCCACTGGCGATATACAGTCAAAAACAGCACTGTTGTGGGCGCCCACACGTTGGCCATTTATCAGCGCGCGGCCGTCGAATTTTAAATTGTGAATATCAGCCATTGCAGTTATCGTGCTTTCATTGGGTAGTACTTGTAAAGCCAAATTGATACCAACTGACCTCTCCATTGCAAACGGGGTGACATTGCTGCCAACCCCGCTGGTAAATTCAAAAGCAGAGTTGCAGGTGAAGCAGCGCTTCACCTGCCCTGTACCGCCAAATCAGAAGGACACCACGATAGATGTACCCAACAAGATGTTGGACTTCTTGTAGCTGCCGTCACGCAATTGAAATACAGCGCCGTTGGCACCATCTAGCCGCACTTCAGTCTTGAATGTGGTGCTTGGGTTGATCAGATAATTCATGCCTACCGACAGCGCGTAACGGTTGACCCCTTTATCTAAGTCGGGTTGAATCCATGTATTGGTTCCATTGCCGTCATCTTCCCATGCAGGACCAAAGCCGTTGCGGCCATCAGCCACACCACCAAACATACCGCCACCATTTTTAGAGTTTTTAATAAAATCGTAGCGCGCAACCAATTGTGCACGAGGCGTAACTTTATACCCTACCAAGCCCGACACACCTGCCCATTGAGCATCACCACCATTAAAGGATTTCAATTTATGACGGCCGGCAGCAATCTGACCTTGCACTGTTAAATCTCCACGCGTGTAGTAGCCATCAACCTCTAGCAAATCAAAGCGTCCCGGCGTAGCAGCCTTGTCTGCAAATGAATGCCCGCCTGAAAAACCTATGCCTGTAAACTCATTCACAGAATAATCAACACGGTACACCAATGCAAGCTTCTTATCAGCCGCTTCGCGTGCAGCTTGGTTCACATTACCCACCATGAACTTGCTTGTCCAAGGGCCGCGCACCACTTCCATACCTGCGCCTGTGTAGTAGGTAAGCGCTGTAAAGTCGTAGAGCATGTTGTGCGTCACCAAGGGGTTCGCGTTGGCAGCCGTTAATTCATATCCCGACCAGTCGGGGATTTGACCCGCGATCAGCCTAGTTTTTTCGTCACCCAATGGAACAGATACAGAAGCTTCATGCACGATAGAGCCTGCGCGGAAAGCAGACCCTGCAGATTTGTGCGGCATTAAAGTCAGGCGCCATTTGCTACCGCCGTTAGTTTCTTTTTGAATGTCCAGCATCGCCGTGCCAAACGAGCTGTTATCGAAAGTGTAGGCATCTGTGCCTGGCAAGCCATTAGTAGCCGGGCCAGAGGCACCATCAAAGTTATTGAGGAATGAAAACCCAGCGCGCTTCTGGCTGGAGCTGTAAATATAAGTTGGGTCAATCACACCGCTGATTTTCAAACCCTTAAAGCCCGAGGCCTCAAAAGCGTCTTCTGTTGACTCTGCTTTGATTTTGACTCGGTTAAATTCTTGCGGATCTACCGCGCCAGCACTAGCAGAAGGCGCTGCGGGTGCAGGTGCGGCGGCAGCAGCGTCCATTTTTTGCGTCAAAATTTGAAGTTGCTTCTTCAAAAGATCTAACTCTTGCTTAAGCTCCGCGTTCGTTTGCGCATGAGCGCTATGCACCATGGGAAATGCAGCCGCAACGGCTATGGTCAAAATCGATAGTTTATTTTTCATAAAAGCTCCAAAAAAATCAATCCGTTTTTAAGCAATCTCAGCGCGAAATGCAGCAGACATTTCGCGCGCCCGTTTGCGCTCAGCACGCGCAATCCATATGCTCGCTATCACAACAACCACACTAACTACCAGCACAGTCAGCGTTGCAATCGTGTTCACGCTGGGACTCAACCCCAGTCTGGCGCGACTAAATATAACAATGGGCATGGTAGTAGAACCTGGTCCAGATAGAAATGCAGACAACACCACATCGTCCAATGACAACGTAAATGTCAGCAGCCAGGCAGACCCCAAAGCCTGTGATATCAGCGGCAGCGTGATCAAGAAAAACACTTGCCATGGGCGGCAACCTAAGTCTTGCGCCGCCTCTTCTAGCTGCGGGCTCATCTCTTGCAAGCGCGACTGAATCACCACAGTGGCGTAGGCCATGCCCAGCAAGGTGTGCCCCAGCCAAATCGTCATCATGCCGCGCTCCGGGAAGCCGAACGCGCGCTGTACCGATACCAGCATGAGCAACAAAGACAGACCAATAATCACCTCGGGCATCACCAAGGGCGAATTCACCATACCTGCAAACAGCGTGCGCCCTGGAAACCGTTTAAATCGATGCAGCGCGAGCGCCGCCAAAGTACCCAGCACTACTGAAGTACAAGCTGTGATGAAAGCAATTTGCAGTGAGCGCTTGAAGCCCAAAATAATTTCGGTATCGGCAGACAAAGCTTCATACCAACGTAGCGACCAACCACCCCAGCTGGTAACCATGGGGCTAGCATTGAAACTCAGCACAACCAAGGTCAAAATGGGCAGATAAAGGAAAACGAACACCGCGGTCATCCATGTCCTGGAGGTTAATTTGGCGGAGTCGATGCGGACAGCATTGAACATCATGCATGCCCCCCGCTGGTATTTTCAGCTTGGTACTTGTTAAACCAAGCTAGCGGCACAATTATCAAAA
>JANNCO010000506.1:0-5032 GCA_031386655.1 Polaromonas sp.
TCGGTGTATGTCGACGACGTCAGCTTTGAGAACAAGCGCATCACCGTCGACTGGCAGCCCGATTATTCAGAGTAGCGCCCTGTTTGTCGCCATCGCGTTGATGGCGTTAGTCAGCAGCGCATGCTGGTTCCAAGTAAGATCGAAACCGCTATGCGCTTCGACATCATTACCCTTTTCCCCGAGCTGTTCGCCCCTTTCATGCAAACAGGCATTAACCGGCGCGCGTTTGAAGCGCAAGCTGATGGCAGTAAACTGGTGGATCTGCGGTTTACCAACCCCCGCGATTTTGCCGACGGTAACTACCGTCGCACCGACGACCGACCCTTCGGCGGTGGCCCCGGCATGGTAATGATGGCCGAGCCGCTGGCCCGCTGCGTAGAGGCTATACACGCCGAACGGGCCGCGCCTGCACCGTGCCCTGTGGTGCTGTTGTCACCTATTGGCATGCCGCTTAACCACAGCCAAGTGCAGCAGTGGTCTGACAGCCAAGGCGCTATTTTGGTGTGCGGCCGCTACGAGGGGCTAGACCAGCGGTTTATCGACCAGTTTGTCACCCACCAAGTCAGCTTGGGCGACTTTGTGCTGTCTGGCGGCGAGATAGGCGCCATGGCCCTGCTAGATGCTGTTGCGCGCCTGCAGCCCGGCGTGCTGGGCGATGCTGACAGCCATGCCCAAGACAGCTTTAACCCCGCGTTAGGCGGTTTGCTAGACTGCGGCCACTACACCCGGCCCGAGGTATGGCGCCAGGCGATGGTACCGCCCGTATTGCTGTCGGGTCACCACGCCGATATTGAGCGCTGGCGCACCGCCCAGCGCCTGGCGCTGACGCAGCAGTTGCGACCTGATTTGTTGTCATCTGCGGCCCCGGGCCCAAGCAAAAGCTCTTAAATTTTGCCCATTGCAAGACCTGAGGGTTGTAAATACGGGTTTCTTGCACGTTTTTAGCAAACTGCAGTACCCAATTTCGGCAAAGCCCGTGCAAACAGGCCTCCATTGCGTGCAAGATAAGTCGCCCAATGCTAGACTGGTAGGCTACTATATTTAGACTTAGCCAGCCCATCGAAGAGCTATACAGCAATGAACCATTTACGCGCTTGCACCACAGTGGCAGTACCTGCCGCGGTTGCCGCCTGCGTCCTGTGGGCTGTGTCTACAGGGGTGCATGCGCAGCCCACTGCGCCCGACAGCGCTGTCAAACTCGGGGTAGGTTTGGTTTTAAACGACGATGGCTACAAAGGTGTAGGCCTCAAAACCCGCGTAATTCCTGCGCTGCAGGTGCAAACATCGCGCTTTAGTCTGCGCGGCACCAGCGCTGAGTTTGTGGTAACCGACCCTGCCAAACCTGATTTTTCGGTCAATTTACGCGCAGACTTTTTGCTGCAGGGTTACAAAGAATCTGACGGACTTGTTTTTGCCGGTATGAACAGCCGCAAACCCAGCCTGTTGTTGGGCGTAGGCACCAAGTTTGCGACGCCTGTAGGGCAGGTATGGCTTGAAGCAGGCGCCGACGCCACAGGCAACAGCAAAGGGATTCGAGGCGAAGTGGGCCTGGGCTGGCGCATTCCCACCAAAAGTGCAGTAGGCAACTGGACACTGTCGCCTTACGTGAGCGCGCAAGTCAACAGTGCCAAACTGGCTGATTATTACTACGGCGTAACTGCTGCCGAGGCTATAGCCAACCGTCCCGCGTATGAAGCAGGCACCACCACCAACTTCAATATGGGTTTGTCGGCCAGCACTGAGCTGACCAGCAACCTTAGCTTGGTGCTGGGCGCGCGCTACCGCGCGTATGGCAGCGGCATACGCCAAAGCCCGCTCATGGACAACGCCGGCGGCTTGAGCGGCACGGCGTCGGTGCTGTACCGTTTGTATTGAAGCGTCTGCAGCTTGCCTAGCGGCAATGTTGGGGTAAAAACAGGCTCACACTTGTTATAATAGAAGGCTTTTCGATCCTCTACCCGCCGCGGCACACTTGCTTTTAACCTAAAGCACAACAGTGAAAAACGTCGCCCCTAGCGTAGCCGGCATGATCGAAGTTAAGTTAAAAAGTATCTACCATGAACTTGATCGAAATTCTTGAAAAAGAAGAAATCGCCCGTATCGGCAAAGTGATCCCAGTGTTTGCCCCTGGCGACACGGTGATCGTGAATGTGAACGTCGTTGAAGGCACACG
This sequence comes from Polaromonas sp., assembly GCA_031386655.1. GTDB lineage: Bacteria > Pseudomonadota > Gammaproteobacteria > Burkholderiales > Burkholderiaceae_C > JAAFIP01. The sequence goes on from JANNCO010000506.1 coordinate 2,174, forward strand.
CAAGCGCGTGCAGGCGTACGAAGGCGTAGTGATTGCCAAGCGTAACCGCGGCTTGAACAGCAGCTTTATTGTGCGCAAAATCTCCAGCGGCGAAGGTGTGGAACGTACGTTTCAGCTGTACAGCCCATTGATTGCAGGCATTGAAGTTAAGCGCCGCGGCGACGTACGCCGCGCCAAGCTGTACTACCTGCGCGAGCGTAGCGGCAAGTCGGCACGTATCAAAGAAAAGCTGACACGCAACGCTAAAAACACCGCAGCTATTGCTGCAGCCGGTGCTGCGTAAAAAACAAAAGCAAAAGCAATAGCGTCAGCCAAAAAACCGCCACGGTGTAAGCCAAGGCGGTTTTTTTACGTCCTTTAATGTTTACTTGCGTACCTAATTGCGTACCTACTTGCGTGCTGGCGAATTGCTTGGCTTGCTGTTGGCCGTCCCCCGTTACACTGACACCGCATGGCTTTCGTACCTTTGTCCACCATCCCGCATTTTGACCCGCGCACCGTTCCCATCATAGGTTTTGACGCGCACCTGCCCACCGTGTCCGCGCAGGCTTTGTCGGCACCTGCTTTGCGCGCACGCTTTGCCCAGCCGCCAGTGTGGACGCCCGAGGTGCGTGAAGAGCCCAGCTTTAGCAACCGCAGCCCTGCACAGGCTGCCGTGTTGATAGCCTTGGTGATGCATGATGAGCCTACGCTGTTGCTGACGCAGCGCACCGCTACGATGTCTACCCACGCGGGTCAAATTGCTTTTGCGGGTGGCAAAGTAGACGCTACCGATGCCACCCCCGCCGCCGCTGCCCTGCGCGAGGCGCGCGAAGAGGTGGCGCTGGACAGCCGTTACTGCGAAGTCATAGGCAATTTGCCTTGCTACATTACTGGCACAGCTTTTCATATTACGCCGGTGGTAGCGTTGGTGCAGCCGGGATTTGCAGTCCAAGCTAACCCCAGTGAGGTGGATGATGTGTTTGAAATTCCACTGGCGTTTTTGATGAATCCGGCCCACCACGCACGCCATCAAATTGACTGGCAAGACATCCACCGCGAATGGTTTTCCATGCACTGGCGCGGCACGGCAGCGCTACCTGCAGACCGCTTTGTGTGGGGCGCTACGGCGGGTATGTTGCGCAATTTATATCGGTTTCTTATCGCTTAGTAGGCCGCGCACCACACAGCAGCGCAGTGTGGCAGGCATGCTGGGACTATTGCTTACGTACTTGCCTGTGCAAGCGCTATGATGGTGTACACATCTGTTTAACGTCATAGTAATATGAGCTTTTTCGCCATTCTTTTTGCTTTGCTGGTAGAGCAAATTCGCCCACTGCCCATGCACAACGCGGTGTATTCGGCGGCACGCAGCTGGGCGCGCACCGCCAGCAAAAAACTCGATGCGGGTAAAAAACCGCATGGCTGGCTGGCATGGTGTGTGGTGGTGCTGCTGCCAGCACTGGCAGCCTTGGCGGTGCACTGGGGCTTGGTTTGGGCATGGGGCTGGCCCGGCGTGATCGCAGCGTTTGCAATGCACGGACTTATTTTGTACATGACCTTGGGGTTTCGGCAGTTTAGCCACCACTTCACTACCATTCGCGAGGCGCTGGAGTCGGGCGACGAAGACGCCGCACGCAAGGCGCTGGCCAACTGGCAGCAGGTAGACGCCAGCAGCCTGCCCAAAAAAGAAATTGTGCGCCACGTAATCGAATATTCGGTGCTGGCTGCGCACCGCCATGTGTTTGGCGTGCTGGGCTGGTATGCGCTGCTGGCCGCCTTTGGCTTGGGCCCAGCAGGTGCCATTATTTACCGCATGAGCGACTTTGCCAACCGCTACTACACACGCCAAAACGCCACTGTGCAGGGTTTGCATGTCAGCGCGTCGTTGGTGGGTGCGGCGCAGCAAGCGTGGCTGGTGGTGGACTGGCTGCCCGCGCGGGTAACGTCGTTAGGATTTGCGATTGTGGGTAATTTTGAAGAAGCTATCGACAGCTGGCGTAATTTTGCCCAGCGCCTGGCCCGCACAGGCCTGGCCGATGGCATGAACGACAACGACGGCGTGATCCTGGCGGCTACCTCCGGCGCGGTGAATGTGCGTTTGGGCGGCGAGGCATTGAAAGAAGTTTTCTCGCCCATGGCGTCGCAGTCATTTCAGGCGGACGCTTCGATGCCGTTAGGAGCGCAAATCGGCGTTGACAGTACTGACACTACCGCAGGTCGCGAACCTACTACAGCCCATCTGCGCAGCGTAGTAGGGCTGGTGTGGCGTAGCGTGGTGCTGTGGATGCTGCTGTTGGCGCTGTTGTCGTTGGCGCGCTTGTTGGGTTAGCCCTGCGAGGCTCATTTTTAGAGCTTTATTGGCTGGTAACCCATGTAAATCCTGCTCAAACAGCTATGGTATTTATAGTGAGATTGGGTTTTTCTTTGCCGGAGAGTTGGTTTCTGGGCTAGCGGCACCGCCGGTTAGCTGGACTCGAGCCGGGCATCTCTTTCGCGAAATATATTCCGCAAACACGCGCGATCTAATGTGTTTGGTTGGCTGCCTTCAACAACGCGCGCCTTGCCGCATATTTTTCATCGAGACGGACCCGACTCGTCACATGGTTCTTTGCTTGGGTTAAACAGCCTGCGTTTCGGTTAGGTTACTGGAATGGTCAATACTATCAATTGCATAGCTGGTTGAGCAGTATCTGCGGCCTACAACGGCTAAAACGCTCTGAAAACAGGCCTCAGAATAAGCTTAGCGTGCCTTCAACTGCTGTTCTGTGCACGCCTTGGCACTTGGCGTGAACATCTCCGCGGCTGTCCTCCGCCCTGCGGGCTCCCCCTTTATGCCGCTGCGCTGTCCACACCAAGCGCCAAGGCTGCGTACTGGCT
>JANNCO010000070.1:0-4983 GCA_031386655.1 Polaromonas sp.
GCAAGGTCTTGGCCAAACCTCGGGATGCACAAAAGTATCCACATACGGTAGCCATGGCACAGAAGTTTGACACGGCACAAACCCAAGCCGACTACCGACAACGCAAATGGTTGGCCGAGCCGCCCAATGGCTGGATCAAGAACGTGCTGGGCTTTCGCCAGTTCAGCATGCGGGGGCTAGAGAAGGTGCAAGCCGAGTTCAAGCTCGTGTGCATGGCGCTCAATCTGCGCAGAATGGGAGCAATGCAGATGGCTTGAGGGAAAAAGTGCGGGTCAAGTGTCCATTTGATGCACTGGGCGAGTGCTCAGTGCCTGCCGCCTTACCACGCAGGTAGGCGTTGATGTTAGCATTGAGCATCACCGAGACGGCTTGGAAGTGTTTAGAGGAGTTAAAATTCTTCTGCCGCCCAGACTCCTAGCTCCCGTTCACGGCTGTTGTTTGCTTTAGCCAAAAGGGTCTATGCATCCATCGTCGATGGCTTACTGTACTTTCCATGGGTGCATTTAAAACGCAACTCAGCATGGCTTGTCACGCTTCATAGGCGTTTTGCTCTGCCAGCTTCTGACGGGCTTGTATGCACAAGGCCATGCCAGGCATATCTAAGCGTGCGCAAGCTCTGGTACTACGCTCAGTCTTAAACCCACTGCATGCAGCACTTTGCTAATGGTGCTGAGCGTTGGGTTACCGTCCTCACTGAGCGCACGAAACAATGTCTTGTCGCCCATATCAGCGCGGCGTGCCACCTCTGCCATGCCGTGCGCTTTGGCTACGGCGCGTAGTGCTACCAGCAAGGTCGCGGGTTCGTCTAGCTCCATGACTGCTTCTATGTAGGCAGCGGCTTCAATGGGGTCTTTCAAAGCGATGGCCAAGGTTTCGTCATAGCTTACGTCGCGTGGTGCGTTCATGGTCGGCCTCTTTCTTTCCAGTCGTTCAAATAGTCAATCGCCTGTTTAATGGCGCGGTCTTGGTCGCTCTTATCGCTTCCACACAGTAGCAACACCAGCACAGCGCCTTGCCGGCTCAGGTACACCCTGTACCCCGGCCCGAGGTCTATGCGCAACTCCTGCACACTGTCACGAACGGGCTTGCAATCGCCAAAGTCGCCAAAGTTGCCAGCGCGTACCCGCTCTAATCGGGCGCGGATACTAGCGCGTGCCTTAATGTCTTTCAGGTCTAGCAGCCATGCATCAAAAGGCTTATTGGCCTTTGCGTCTGTGTAAATGCGAATATCCAAGATGGTATCTTAAATCATACCGCTGTACAACAAACGGCTTTTTGTATTTCATGCTGATTTAAACGCAATTGCTTGACTGCGAATGCGCAATTTACCCGTCGTCTTAAGGCGTTGATGCATGTAATAGACATCGCCACTCTAGATGTCCAATGCGAAGACTCCGGGCAAGAAAAAACCCACTATGCCAAGGCAGCATGCGGGTTTTAAGGTGTTGTTATGCAGTGTAAAAAGCATTACGTGGTGCCGCTTGTCGGAATCGAACTGACGACCTACCGCTTACAAAGCGGTTGCTCTACCAATTGAGCTAAAGCGGCAATATTATATATTTTACTAGATACGCTGATTAAATTTAACCATAAACACTAATTTGCGCGGATTACTTGAGACTTGTGTCGGTTGGCAAATGTTTAACGCCTGTTATTTTACGCGTTTGAGCGCTGGACGTGTACCAGCGGCTGCAGGGGGATGGGGCGGGGTTGGAGGATGGTCGTCGTCAGAGCCTGCAGCAGCGCTGGTATCGGTATCGGTATGAGCAGGTACCAATTGCACTACTTTGAAGGGCGCAGGATCGCTGCTTGGCTCAACATGAAGATGTATACCCATGACTTCCTCAGACGCAGATTCACGCGCAGAACCAGGGGCAGATCCAGGGGCAGAACCAGCAGCCTCTGGCGACACAAAAGGCTTCTTACCTAGTGAATGCACTTTCGCATCAGGCTCGGTCACTTCACCACGTGGCGTGACTGACTGGGGAACGGGAAACGCCATGCCTTGGCCGTTTTCTCGAGCATAAATAGCAATCACGCGGTCAATGGGCACCATGATTTCGCGCGCTGTGCCAGAAAAGCGTGCTTTGAACTGTACAAAATCATTGCCCAGCTTGAGCGAACTTGTAGCGTCCATGCTGATGTTCAGCACGATCTCGTTATTCTTAACATGCTCGCGTGGCACTTGCACCGTCTCATCGACGTACGCCGCAATGTAAGGCGTATAGCCATTGTCGGTGCACCACTCGTACAGCGCCCGCAGTAAATACGGGCGTGTGGAGTTAGGCGACGGTGTAAGTTCAGAAACGCTCATGGTTGCATGGTAACGCATCGCCAGTGGTGCGCACTGTGCGTTACACCATTGGCTGGTGGCTTATTTGCGCATGACCTTCTCGGACGGTGTGAGCGCTTCAATATAGGCGGGGCGAGAGAATATGCGTTCTGCATACTTCAACAACGGCGCAGCGTTCTTGGACAGCTCAATACCGTAGAAATCTAAGCGCCACAGCAGCGGTGCCAAGGCTACGTCCAGCATGGAGAAGTTATCCCCCATGATGAATTTGTTTTTCAAAAATACCGGGGCCATTTGCGTCAAGCGGTCGCGAATATGGCTGCGTGCTTTTTCCAGCGCTTTGTCGTTTCCTTTGTTGGCACGGTTTTCCAGAATAGACACATTGGTGAACAACTCTTTTTCAAAGTTGAGCAGAAACAGGCGCACGCGGGCGCGGTCTACCGGGTCGCCGGGCATCAGCTGCGGGTGCGGAAAACGCTCGTCGATGTATTCGTTGATGATGTTTGATTCGTACAAAATCAAATCACGCTCGACCAAAATAGGCACCTGGCCGTAGGGGTTCATCACGTTGATGTCTTCGGGCTTGTTATACAAGTCCACATCGCGAATTTCAAAGTCCATGCCTTTTTCAAACAGAACAAAGCGGCAGCGGTGCGAATAAGGGCAGGTGGTACCCGAGTACAAAACCATCATAGTGAGATTTCCTTCTTCCAAAAATGAAAGAGTGGCACAGCCACTCTTCGTGTTATTTGATTTTTATGATTTTAAATCTGTTGCAGTGTCGCACACAGTGCTTACGGTACTGCGGTGCGCGCCGTTACTTGATGTCACGCCAGTAAACAACGTTCAGGCGCCATGCTACTAGACAAAACAGGCTCAGAAAGATCAACACCCACACCCCTACGCGTACCCGGGCATTTTGCGCGGGCTCACCCATCCACTGCAAATAACTGACCAAATCACCCACGGCTTGATCGTACTGCAGCGGTGACAATGCGCCGGGTTTGGTCACTTCCCAACTGGTGGCTACGTTTAAGTCTTGACCGTGGCTTTTTACCGCGGAGTAAACGGGCTTGCGCTCGCCTTGCATTTCCCATAACGGGTTGGGCATGCCAATGTTGGGGTAGGCAAGGTTGTTCCAACCGGTGGGCTTGGTCTCGTCGCGGTAGTAGGTGCGCAGCAAGGTGTACAGATAGTCGGGGCCAGAACCCTTGGCACCGTCTGCGCGTGAGCGTGCAATGACTGTCAGGTCAGGTGGCAGGCCGCCAAACCATTCTTTGGCTTGCTTGGGGTCCATCGACGACTTCATGGTGTCACCCACTTTGTCGCTGGCAAACAGCAGGTTGTCTTTGATCTGCTGCTCGGTCAAACCAATGTCTTTCAAGCGGTTGTAGCGCATGTACGCTGCGCTGTGGCAGTTAAGGCAATAGTTGACGAATATTTTGGCACCATTTTGCAAGGCTGCCATATCGTTGGTTTTATCGGGCGCTTTGTCCCAGGCAATGCCTTCGCTGGCGGCGTGCGCCGACACCAAGCTGAAAGCTGCCAAACAAGCGAGAAGAATTTTTTTCATTTTTATGGTTCCCACTAGTGCGCAGCAAAAGTTACGCGGTTAGGGACAATCTTGAAATCACCAATCCTGCTCCACCAAGGCATCAGCAAGAAGAAGCCAAAATAAAACAAGGTACCTATCTGGCTTACGCGCTGCGCAACGTCTTGGCCTGCCAACAGACCCCATACGCCCACAGGCTTGACGCCCAAGTAGCCCAAGATCAGGAAATTGACCACAAAAATGCCGTAGAGGTATTTATGCCATTCCGGACGGTAGCGAATTGACTTGACTGGGCTGTAGTCTAGCCAAGGCAAGAAGAACAATATGATGGTTGATGCACCCATCACCACTACGCCCCAAAATTTAGCATCAAAGGCTAACATAGCGCCCACTGCGCCCAAGGCTGCTACCACAGCAGCGGCTTTGAGGACATTGGGCAATTTGCTCTTAATGGCCACTAAAGCAGCCGCTGCTACTACGCAGCCCATCAATACGTACATCATCTCATCGGTGATGGCGCGCAGCATGGAGTAAAACGGGGTGAAGTACCACACTGGCGCAATATGCGCTGGGGTCTTTAGCGGGTCAGCCGGGATAAAGTTGTTGTACTCCAAGAAGTAGCCACCCATCTCAGGCGCAAAAAAGACGATAGCGGTAAACACCATCAAAAACACGCTGACCATAAAGATGTCGTGCACTGTGTAGTACGGGTGGAACGGAATGCCGTCTAGTGGCCGTCCAGTCTTGGCGTCTTTGGTGGCCTTGATTTCAACACCGTCTGGGTTGTTAGAGCCCACTTCGTGCAGCGCGATGATATGTGCAGCCACCAAGCCCAGCAATACCAAAGGCACTGCAATGACATGGAAGCTGAAAAATCGGTTTAGCGTAGCGTCGCCCACCACAAAGTCACCACGGATCAGCAGTGCCAGGTCGGGGCCGATAAAGGGAATAGCGGCAAACAAATTAACAATGACCTGCGCGCCCCAGTAAGACATTTGGCCCCATGGCAGCAAGTAGCCCATAAAGGCCTCAGCCATCAGGCACAGGAAAATACCGCACCCAAATACCCAAATCAGCTCACGTGGCTTGCGGTAGCTGCCATACATCAGGCCACGGAACATGTGCAGATAAATCACGA
>JANNCO010000126.1:0-1602 GCA_031386655.1 Polaromonas sp.
GTAGGCCGCAGAACCTGCTCAACCAGCTATGCAATTGATAGTATTGACCATTCCAACAAGCTAACCAAAACACGGGCTGCTAAAACCAAGCAAAGAACCATGTGACGAGTCGGGTCCGTCTCGATGAAAAATACGCAGCAAGGCGCGCGTTGTTGAAGGTAGCGCACCAAACACATCAGTTCGCGCGTGTTTGCGGAATATTTTTCGCGAAAGAGACGCCCGGCTCGAGTCCAGCTGTCCGGCGCGCACGCTGGCGCAGTAACTAACATACCGACGCGCAGAAAAGTCTAGCTCTCTGGCAACAGCCTTAACTGGCCAGTGGCAAAGTAATCTTGTCAATTTTGGCTATTACTTCGGGCGTGAGTTTGGGCATCACATCCAGCGCCTTCAAGTTGTCATGCAACTGCGAAATTTTCGACGCCCCCATGATGACCGTGCTAACGCGTGGGTTGTGTGCGGCCCACGCAATAGCCATTTGCGCCAAATTGCAACCCAGCTCAGCAGCGATAGACTGCAGCTGAGTGACCGCAGTGTTCTTGTCGGCATCGGTCAACCCCTTGACCAAAAATTCCATGTCTTGCAGCGCACCACGGCTGCCTGCGGGCACGCCGTCTTTGTATTTACCCGTCAGCAAGCCGCTGGCCAGCGGGCTCCAGGTAGTCAGTCCTAGGCCAATGTCTTCATACAAACGGGCGTATTCTTTTTCTACCTTCTGGCGGTGAAACAAGTGGTACTGCGGCTGCTCCATTACCGGCTTGTGCAGGTGGTGTTTCTCAGCTATGTCCCAGGCTGCACGTATTTCATCAGCTGACCATTCGCTGGTGCCCCAGTACTGCGCTTTGCCTTGGGTGATCATGTCGCTCATGGCCCATACAGTTTCTTCTATTGGCGTGTGCGGGTCGGGGCGGTGGCAGTAAACCAAGTCAATACAATCTAAGCCCATGCGCTGCAGCGATCCATCAATGGCCTGCATCAAGTATTTTCGGTTCAAAGTGTCTTTATGGTTGACGGGTTGGCCATCCCGGTCTATGCCCCAGTAGAACTTAGTCGACACAATGTATTTAAGCCGCGGCCATTTCAAGGCCCTGATGGCATCACCCATTACGGTTTCACTTTTGCCGCCAGCATAGGCCTCGGCATTGTCAAAAAAATTCACACCTGCGTCCATTGCAGCGGCTAGCATTTCGCGTGCCGCAGCAGTGTAAACTTGAGTGGAGTAGGTAACCCATGAGCCTAGTGACAGCTCGCTTACTTGCAGGCCGCTACGGCCTAAACGTCGGTATTGCATGATAATTTTCTCGCGTTGGTTAAGTTAAATATGAGGATTAGCAGACGCTGTGTCATTTCTTCTTGGCCGCTGGCACTGTGGATTTAGCTTCGTCAATCAGTTGGCCGCAGTCACTGTCGCGCCCAGGGCCTGCATCTATTAAAGGTAACAAAGCTAGCAGAGGATTAATGGTGCCTAGCACTACAGCACCAATAGCTCGCAAAGCTAGCGGGCCTGTGTCAATCTCTGCCACAGGCTTGGCAAAACTACCACGCACCAATATGGGGGTGCGCAGAGCTAAAGGACTGGTATTTTTGGTTTTTTGGTTTAAGATT
>JANNCO010000138.1:0-15865 GCA_031386655.1 Polaromonas sp.
GAAATCCGGTCGCACGGCGTAGACGATGCAGATCTGTATTTTCAAACCACCCGCTCCGAGGGCTGGAGCCTGGAAGAAGGTATTGTCAAAACCGGCAGCTTCAGTATTGACCAAGGTGTTGGCGTGCGCGCCGTCAGCGGCGAAAAAACCGCTTTCGCCTACTCAGACGACATTTCTTGGGCCAGCTTGCTCGACGCAGCGCACACCGTGCGGTCCATCTCCAGCGCGGCCAAATCGGCCAAAGTCAAAGTGAACCCTGTGCGTGTCTCGCCTGCACGGTCGCTGTACAGCGGCCAAGACCCCATTGCCTCGATGGACAGCACGGCCAAAGTAGCCTTGCTGGGCCGGGTAGAAAAAATCGCCCGCGCCAAAGACCCGCGTGTGGTGCAAGTGATGGCTGGCTTGGCCAGTGAATACGATGTAGTGATGGTGGCGCGCGCCGATGGCACGCTGGCAGCCGACGTGCGCCCGCTGGTGCGTTTGTCGGTCACAGTGATTGCCGAGCAAAAAGTTACTGTTAAAGGCAAAACCGAGATGCGCCGCGAGATGGGTTCTGGCGGCGGTGGCGGCCGCTTTGGGCTGGCTTATTTTGACGATGCGCGCATTGAAGAATACGTGCAAGACGCTGTGCACGCAGCCTTGACCAATTTAGACTCGCGCCCCGCGCCTGCGGGCCAAATGACCGTGGTGCTTGGCCCCGGCTGGCCCGGCGTGTTGCTGCATGAGGCGGTGGGCCACGGGCTGGAGGGTGATTTCAACCGCAAAGGCTCCAGCGCCTTCAGCGGCATGATAGGCAAGCGTGTGGCGGCCAAGGGCGTGACCGTGCTGGACGACGGTACATTGACCGACCGGCGTGGGTCATTGAATGTGGACGACGAAGGCCATGTATCGCAGCGCAACGTGCTGATCGAAGACGGTATTTTGCAAGGCTACATTCAAGACAGCATGAACGCCCGCTTGATGGGCGTCAAACCCACAGGCAACGCGCGCCGCGAGAGCTACGCCCACGTACCCATGCCGCGCATGACCAACACTTACATGCTGGGCGGCGACAAAACCAAAGAAGAAATCATCGCCAGCATGGACAAAGGGCTGTACGCCACTAACTTTGGCGGTGGTCAAGTTGACATTACCTCCGGCAAGTTTGTGTTTTCTGCCAGCGAGGCATATTGGGTTGAAAAAGGCAAGATTTTGTACCCAGTCAAAGGCGCCACCATCGTGGGCTCGGGGCCAGAATCTTTGAAAAAGATTACGATGATTGGCAACGACATGGCGTTGGACTCGGGTGTGGGCGTATGCGGCAAAGAGGGCCAAAGTGTGCCCGTGGGCGTAGGGCAGCCCACGCTACGCATCGAGGGCCTGACGGTGGGCGGCACGGCATAACAAACAAGCAAACTGTGCAATAGTGCCGTTGTAGACAAGCGCTCTGGCGCATTATTGACTAGCGCAAGTTCAAGAGATTGACCTACACTAGCGGCTCGCGCGTAACTAGACGTTTATACCTAGCAGCAAGTTGCTTTTGTACGGTACAACCCTAACATGACAAGTTCCCGTTTTCAGCTAGACGCAGAAACTGGCCTGCCCGACATGCGAGATTTCGCCGAGTTTGGCGAGGCCCTGCGCTCCATGGCCAGCGATGCCGAATCGATTCGGATTTCCGATGGCATGGGAGAGTTGTCTAACGCTATTGAAAACGTAGGCCAGGCATTATCCGCACGCGAACGCGGTGCCATGATCGGACCGCTGCTGGTTGATTTATTGACGGCATTGCGTAAACACCGCCAACTGGTAGTCACGTTGTCCGAGAGCTGGCGTATGCTGTATGAATACGCTTCCTATCTTGCCGCATTGAATAACTTCAGGGTACTGATCGGCCAGTGGCTGGTAGAACGTAACATCAGCGGCGACAACCAAGTGATCATCGAAGACTTTGAGATGATTGGTTGGCGTACTTTGGGCGAGGGCCTCATGATGATCGACATCCACGAGCAAGGCCGTGCGCAAGTGCAGGGTGATACCGGCATGGCGCCTATTGACGAGTCTCGCCTGGCGCGGGCCAAGCAGTGGTGGGGCCAATTACGCGGCTGACGCGCCCGTGTTGCGGTTGCTGTTTGCGCACACATGTGTTCAATTTGCAGATGATGTATCTCGTGTTAACATACATTTCATGATGAATTTCTTTAACTTTTATTTTTGGTTCTCGGTCCAGGCGGATGAGAGGCATAAGTTTAGTTAAACGTATTCACCCCACTCAAACCGCCAGCTAGCAGCAAGGCGGTTTTTTTTTACTTTTTTTATTCTGCATTTACCTTCAGGAGCAACACCATGGCCCTTATAACCCCTCAATCCTCCGATGCGTGGTATCCACCTGGCGCCCAGCCCGTGGACCGCACCAGTCAGACCGACGATGAACGCATTAAGGACATTACCGTGTTGCCCCCTCCAGAGCATTTGATTCGCTTTTTCCCGATTCGCGGTACACCCGTGGAGTCGCTGATCAGCAGCACCCGCCAAAATATTCAACGCATCATGGGGGGCACAGATGATCGATTGCTGGTGGTGATTGGCCCTTGCTCTATCCATGACACCGCCGCCGCTGTGGACTACGCCCGCCGATTGCAGGAGCAGCGTGTCAAGTACGCTGACACACTGGAAATTGTGATGCGTGTGTACTTTGAAAAACCGCGCACTACCGTAGGCTGGAAGGGCTTGATCAACGACCCGTACCTTGACGAGAGCTACCGCATTGACGAAGGTCTGCGCATTGCACGACAGGTGCTGATTGAAATTAACCGCTTGGGCCTACCGGCTGGCAGTGAATTCTTGGACGTTATCTCGCCGCAGTACATCGGCGACTTGATTGCATGGGGCGCCATTGGCGCGCGCACCACGGAAAGCCAGGTGCACCGTGAGCTGGCGTCTGGCTTGTCGGCACCCATTGGCTTTAAAAATGGCACTGACGGCAACATTAAAATCGCCACCGATGCGATTCAAGCCGCAGCACGCGGGCACCACTTTTTGTCCGTACACAAAAACGGCCAGGTCGCCATTGTGCAAACCAATGGCAATAAAGACTGCCATGTGATTTTGCGTGGTGGCAAAACGCCTAACTACGATGCTGCCAGTGTGGACGCTGCGTGTAACGACCTTAAAAATGCTGGCTTGCCAGAGACTTTGATGGTGGACTGCAGTCACGCTAACAGCTCTAAACAGCATGCCCGCCAAACCGACGTGGCACGCGAGATTGCAGCGCAGGTCGCAGGCGGATCCCGCAAAGTATTTGGTGTCATGGTAGAAAGCCATCTGGAAGATGGGGCACAAAAATTCAATCCAGGCCAAGACAACCCGCAAACCCTGCGGTATGGCCAAAGCATTACGGACGCCTGCCTTGGCTGGGACGCCTCGCTGAATGTTCTGGAGACTTTGGCCCAAAGCGTTCTCAAGCGCCGTAGCTTGTAACAATTTTTCACCGACGTAACTACACAAATGTAGCGTTGACCCAATGGCTAAAACCACTTAAATTGTAATGTAGGAGAATTTGCTAGGTATAAAGTAATAACCGCCTGCAACAACACGCAAGTATGGAGCAACCTGTTTTGCGCTTGGGACTTCTCGGCTTTACGGATGCTGATAAGTTAAAAGTGATGGAAACGATCGCCCAGCCAAATCCTGGCTGGCCTCGTTGGGAGTTGGTCGAGTTTGAGATGGCAGATGCATGGTGCATACAAGGTGCCAGTGTGCAGCGCGAACAGGGCAATTCTGTGCGTGTACTTACGCAGCAGGCCAGCCAACCCGTCATTAGCCTTAACCCCAGTGAAATTACGCGTCCTACTGCGTTCACAGAACCCCTGCCTTCAGGCATGCAGGCTGTTGAGATTGTGAACTTCAGCACTGCGCAATTAATGCGTGTCGGTCTGCAGCGGTTTGAGGCTTGGCTGCGGCCTTTGAGAGCGCAGTTTGCCTTGGGGTGCGAGCTGATATCGCGTGAGCGTGAACTGGTGCAAGGCATCTACCATGTGCTGGACCAGCACGGCAAATTGCTGGCGATTGTCAATTTGTCCAAGTGGACAGCTGCTTTATTGCCCATAGCACGGCCCGTGGATTTTGAAGAAGCCCATTGGGCGCAGCGCCCTAATATGGCATCCGATGTGCCTGCAGGGTTTGTGTCGATCAGCGTAGCGCAATTGATGTGGAATTATGCTGTGCGCACCACGCAAGAGGTACTGCCTGTGCGCTACAAAAAAGAAAAAATCTATCTGCGCAAGCTGCCTAATCTGCCGCAAGCTTGGCTACGTGATGAGCATTTGGTGGTGTTGCGGGCGTTGAGTACCAAGCCGCTGAAGTTTGCAGAGCTTGCGCACCTCACGCAGTTACCAGAGGATTTGTTGGCGAAAGCCCTGGCGGCGTTGTATTTTGTGGGGTCTGTCACTACCAAAAAATCTGCTGCAGGCCAGCTTGAACGCGCACGCTCGCCTGTGGGCGACCAAAGCAGCCTACCACCTGATACGCTGCCCAGTTTGAATATGGCAGAGTATGGCTTTGTTCGCAGCTCAAACAATGCGGCTCACACGGGTTCAATATCAGACATGACGGCACCAGCACCATTTTTTGACTCTAAGCGGTACTGAGCTTTGTCAGTAGTGCGCTGTGTATGCTGCCAAAGCCACCATTGCTCATGCACACTACATGATCGCCAGGCCGGACGATCGCCATAATTTGAGCCGTCAATTCCTGAACGGATGTAGATGTTTGAGCTCGCGCACCCATGGGTGCCAGGGCTTGTGCAGGGTCCCAGTCCAAACCACCTGTGTGGCAGAAAGCTTTGTCTGCCGCCTCCAAGCTCCAAGGCAATTGCTGCTTCATGGTGCCCAGCTTCATGGTGTTGCTGCGTGGCTCGAACGCTGCGAAAATCCGGTTATCTCGTGTGCTTGGGTCTGCGTCTAGCTGCGCGCGCAGTCCGTCCAGGGTCAAACGTATTGCAGTAGGGTGGTGCGCAAAATCGTCGTATACCGTTACACCGCCTGCCACACCGCGCACTTCCATACGGCGTTTGACGTTTTGAAAACTTGCCAAAGCATGGGCAGATACTGCCAAAGGCACGCCCACATGCAGCGCTGCGGAAATGGCCGCCAGTGCGTTCATCTGGTTGTGGCTGCCGCTCAAGGCCCATCGGACGCGCGCTGAAGTAGCTAAACCACGGTGCGTCACTTCAAAGTCGTTGTGTGTGCCAACGGCCGCAATGTCTGATGCAGCAGTGCCGAAACTAGTGACACTGCTCCAGCATCCTTTGTGCAGCACACGCTGCAAACTTTCCTCTAAACCGTTGTAGACGACTTGCCCGTCACTGGGTACCGTGCGTATTAAATGGTGAAACTGACGTTCAATAGCTTCAAGATTGTCAAATATATCAGCGTGGTCAAACTCTAAGTTATTGAGCACTACAGTACGCGGTCGGTAGTGTACAAATTTACTGCGTTTGTCAAAAAATGCAGTGTCGTATTCGTCAGCTTCGATAACAAAATAGCGAGAACCTACCCTTGCCGACACACCAAAATTAAGCGGTACGCCGCCTACTAAAAATCCAGGCTGCATCCCAGCACTCTCCAAAATCCAGGCTAACATGGATGTGGTAGTTGTTTTGCCGTGCGTGCCCGCCACCGCCAGCACATGCCTTCCTTGCAAAATATGTTCGCTAAGCCACTGTGGTCCGCTGGTGTAGAGCAGACCTTGGTTCAAAATAGCTTCCATGAGGGGAAATTTCGCACTTGCGTCGGCCAAGCGTGCGCGGCTGACTACATTGCCCACCACATACATATCAATTTCTGGGGCTATTTGGTCAGCACCATAGCCTTCGACCACATCGACACCTAAAGAGCGTAATTGATCGCTCATGGGCGGGTAGACCCCCGCATCACAGCCAGTAACCGTGTGCCCCGCCTCACGCGCCAGGGCCGCAAGCCCGCCCATGAAAGTACCGCAAATGCCTAAAATATGTATGTGCATACACCTGATTGTAGATAAGTAGGATGCCAAGTTTCTACAATACAACCATGCAAGATATTCAGTTAGACATTGCGGCTACGGCGGCACGCATGGTGGTAGAGGAGGGGCTGGAATACGGGCCTGCAAAACGCCGTGCTGTCAAGCAACTGGGATTGCCCAACCGCACCCCTTTGCCAGACAATGACATGCTCGAAGCCGAGGTACGCGACTATATTGAGCTGTTTTGCAGCGATACGCAGCCTGCACAGTTGCATGCCTTGCGAGAGTTAGCCTTGGTGTGGATGGAGCGGCTAGTCGTCTACAGACCGCACTTGGGAGGCGCTGTCTGGCACGGCACGGCCACCAGATTGTCAGATATTTACCTGCAATTGTTCTGCGATGATTCAAAATCAGCCGAGATTGCTTTAATTGACCATAACGTGCAATACGCTACAGGCAGCGTGACAGGGCTGCACGGCGAGACCGTTGATGCGCTGAGCCTGCACAGCTTTTGTCCCGGTTTAAATGAAATGGTAGGAGTGCATTTGATGATCTATGACTATGACGATATGCGAGGTGCTTTGAAAGAGGACCGCCAAGGCCGCCGTCCCCGTGGCAATATGACTGCAGTTAAAGAGATTTTGGCGGCCCATGGTTAATCAATCTGAAAAGCCTACATCGCAGATGAGATCTCGCAGAACTGTCACAGTCGCTGCAGCTGTAGCCGCTGTGATAGCTGGCGTTGGCCTTGCGTCACGGCAATACAGTCTTTCCAACCCTGATGAAGCTGCGCTGACGGCTTTGTGGAGATTGGATTTGGAGCTGCCTCAAGGAGGAATTTTGCAACTAAATAAATTGCGCGGTAATCCATTGGTGATTAATTTTTGGGCCACTTGGTGCCCGCCGTGTATTGAAGAGTTGCCTTTATTAGACGCTTTTTATAGTCAAAATACCTCTAAAAGATGGCAAATGATTGGAATAGCTGTGGACAACGCTAAATCCGTCAAGCAATTTCTTAGCCGTATGCCGTTAAAATTTCTCACGCCATTAGCTGGGTCAGGTGGTGTTGATCTATCCCGATCACTAGGTAATACCAGCGGAGGATTGCCTTTTACGGTGGTTTTAAATGCTGCTGGCGAGGTGAAATTTAGACACATGGGTCAGCTTTCCCCGTCTCAAATAGAAAATTTCTTGAAATTTTGAAGCTTCTACCTTCATTTTCGATTTTCTAAAAATTGAGCAATTAGTGTAAGATATTGATTTTTAAAAGCGATACGCGTTTTTTAATCATAAATAATACATTATTACAACAATATCGCTGGAGATTTCAATGGATTTACGCAAACTCAAGACACTCATAGATTTAGTGTCAGATTCCAATGTTCAAGAATTGGAAATCACAGAAGCTGAAGGCAAAGTGCGCATTGTCAAAGGAGGCCCGGGCTTTTCGGCTGGTGCCATGGCACAGCACACTGCTTTTGCAGCACAAGCTGCGCCAGCTTCGATGCAAGCAGGGCCTGTTGCCAGTGCACCAGTATTGTCGGACGCGGCATCCAGCGTCGTAGCGTTGGGCGGCCACAGTGTGAAATCTCCAATGGTCGGCAGTTTCTACAGATCATCTAGCCCCGGGGCTAAGCCTTTTATTGAAGTGGGCGATACGGTGGCCATCGGCGAAACGGTTTGCATTATCGAAGCCATGAAGATACTCAATGAAATTGAGGCAGATAAAGCAGGTATCGTGAAAAAGATCCTTTGTGATAATGGCCAGGCGGTTGAATATGGCCAAGCTTTGGTTGTGATCGAATAGCTGCGCTAGCAACTCTAAATATGTTTAAAAAAATTCTGATCGCTAACCGCGGTGAAATAGCCTTGCGCATCCAACGCGCGTGTAAAGAGATGGGTATCAAAGCCGTCATGGTGTATTCGGAGGCGGATAGAGAGGCAAAATACGTTAAGCTGGCCGATGAGGCAGTGTGTATAGGGCCAGCGCCATCTGCCCTGAGTTATCTGAACATGCCTGCGATTATTTCAACAGCCGAGGTAACCGATGCTGAGGCTATTCATCCGGGCTATGGATTTTTAAGCGAGAACGCTGATTTTGCTGAGAGAGTGGAGCAATCAGGCTTTAAATTTATTGGCCCGTCACCTGAATCTATCCGCACCATGGGCGACAAGGTGTCTGCCAAGCGCGCCATGATCAAGGCGGGTGTGCCCTGCGTGCCCGGTTCTGAAGGCGAATTACCAGACGATCCTGTGCAGATTAAACGCATTGCTAAAACGGTGGGATACCCCGTGATCATCAAGGCGGCAGGCGGCGGTGGTGGGCGAGGTATGCGCGTGGTACATACAGAAGCCGCCTTGGTTAACGCGGTGGCTATGACCAAGGCTGAGGCAGGCGCTGCATTTGGCAACCCCGCGGTGTACATGGAGAAGTATTTACAAAACCCCAGACACATCGAGATCCAGATTTTGGCAGACCAACACCGCAATGCGGTGTATTTGGGTGAACGCGATTGCTCCATGCAACGCCGCCACCAAAAAGTCATTGAAGAAGCGCCCGCGCCGGGAATTCCGCGTAAATTGATTGAGCGTATTGGTGAGCGTTGCACAGCAGCTTGTAAAAAAATGGGCTATCGCGGGGCCGGTACGTTTGAGTTTCTGTACGAAAACGGCGAGTTTTACTTTATCGAAATGAACACGCGTGTGCAAGTTGAGCACCCAGTGACTGAATGGATCAGTGGTGTGGATATTGTGAAGACGCAGATTTTGGTGGCCTACGGCGAAAAACTACCCTTTACGCAGCGCCAAATTGTTCTTAAAGGGCACGCGATCGAAGTGCGCATCAATGCTGAAGACCCCTATAAATTTACACCCAGCCCGGGTCGCATTAGCTTATGGCACGCACCCGGTGGCCCCGGAGTGCGGGTGGATTCGCATATTTATACCAACTACTTTGTTCCGCCTAACTACGACAGCATGATAGGCAAAATTATTGTGTATGGCGACACCCGCGAGCAGGCCTTGGCGCGCATGCGCACAGCGCTCAGCGAAACGGTGGTGGAGGGCATTAACACCAACATAGCCCTGCACCGCGACTTGATGGTGGATGCTAAATTCATCCAGGGCGGCACTAATATCCACTACCTGGAAGAGTGGCTTAAAACGCACAAGCGTTAAGCACGCCATGTTTGAATTGTCCCTGCTGTGCCCTGAAGAGAAAGTTGACGTACTGAGCGAGTCATTAGAAGCGCTGGACGCGCTGAGTGTTTGCATTGAAGATGCCGATGCACAAACGACAGTTGAGCAAGCGCTGTTTGGTGAACCCGGCATGCCGCCTCCAAAAGATGGCTGGAAACGATCTGTGGTCAAAGCATTGTTTGACAGCCAGCAGGAGGCGCAAGGAGCTTTGCAAACTTTAATGCTTCAAGACTTCTTTGCCTCTTGCAAGAACCTGCAGATGGTTCATGTAGCCGACCAGGATTGGGTGCGCTTGACCCAATCACAATTTGCGCCGGTTGAAATCACCCCAGAGTTTTGGATTGTGCCTACTTGGCATCAAGCACCGGCTGCTGCACTAAAAATTATCACGCTAGACCCTGGCCTGGCTTTTGGTACAGGCACCCACCCCACCACGCGCATGTGCTTGCGCTGGATCGCCCAGCATGGTGTGCAGGGCCAACGCGTGCTGGATTACGGCTGTGGATCAGGTATTTTGGCCATTGGCGCAGCGCTGTATGGCGCTGTAGACATTGATGCGGTCGATATTGATGAAGCGGCAGTTCAGTCAACCCGCGATAACGCCGTGGCCAACCATATTGCCTTGCGCGCGGGCTTGCCAGAGACTGCCAAAGGGCAATACCACACCGTGCTGGCTAATATTTTGGCCACGCCGCTCAAGGTGTTGGCACCGCTGCTGTGCGCTTATGTTGAGCCGTCGAAAGCTAGCCCTGGCATAGAGTCTGGGCATTTGGTGCTCGCAGGCATTCTAGACAGGCAGGCCGACGAGCTGAAAGCCGCTTACGCACCCTACGCCCATTTGCAGGTGGCTGACAGCGAGGATGGCTGGATTTTGATGACGGCGCGGCTTTAGTTGGCGGCGCAATTTAGGCTGCATAAGTGCAGTTTTTCAGCTTGTATTGCCTACAATTGAAGCCATGAGTTTGATCACACAATGCCCAGCCTGCCACACTTTGTTCAAAGTGGTGGCAGATCAACTCAAAATCTCCGGCGGTTGGGTGCGTTGCGGCCAATGCCGAGAAGTGTTTGATGCACAAGCCCATTGGGCAAGTGGTAAAACCAGTGACGCCACGCCCAGCCAACCCCCAGTAGAAATAGAGCCACAGCAAAAGACAGCCGCATCCAATACCGAATTAGATAGAAACATAGCGCAAACTGCACCGCCTGAAAAAGGCGAAGCCCCGCTGGTGTCTGCATCTAGCCCACTTCTATCTGCCCACCCAGACTTCGCCTCAAGCGACTGGATTAATTCAGTAAATCCACCGGCACCAACGAATCCTGATGTTTTCGGTGATTCTGATGGGGCGTTGGATATTGATCCATTGGCAAAGTCATTCACTGCTGGCGATGGCCCTGCAACGTCATTAGAAAACAGCGATGCGTCGCAGCCTCCTAATTTTGTCCTGCTAGCGCAGCGTGCTGGGCGCTGGCGCACGCCATGGGCACGCGCGGGGTTGAGTTTTGGTGCTTTGCTGTTACTGTGCGCGATGGTGTGGCAAGTAGTGCACTTTGAGCGTGACCGCATAGTGGCTGCTGAACCTGCTGCGGCCCCTTGGATGGTGTCAATGTGCCGTGTCGTGGAGTGCACGGTGGGGCCGCTCAAGCATATAGAGTCAATAGTAGTCGATGCCTCAAGCTTCAACAAAATTCGCAGTGATGGCAGAAATGAATTCTATAAAATTACATTGAATTTAAAAAACACAGGCACTCTACCTGTTGCAGTGCCGCATGTAGAACTCAGCTTGAACGATACGCAAGATCAAGCACTGCTGCGCCGCGTATTGAGCCCCGCTGACTTGGGCGCACTACAATTAAGTTTGGTGCCCAGAGCAGAGCTGGCTACCGGCGCAACTATTCAGATTGATGCCACGCAATTGGCAGGTGCTCGGATTGCAGGTTATCGCGTTCTAGCCTTTTACCCATAGATTTTCAACACTATTACTACTACAGTTCCTACCATGCCATCCATTATTTGCGGTTCTTTAGCCATCGACACTATTTTGACTTTTGAAGGCAATTTTGCAGATCAAATTTTGCCCGATCAAATTCATAAATTGAATGTTTCTTTTTATGTGCCGGGCATGCGGCGCGAGTATGGTGGCTGCGCTGGCAATATTGCGTTTGGCCTCAAACAGCTGGGCGGCGAACCAATGCCCATGGCTGCAGTGGGGCCAGATGGGCGTGAATATCTAGAACGTTTCGCACAGATGGGTATTGATACCTCGCTGATCATGGTGCGGCCAGACAATTACACTGCGCTGTGCACTATCATGACAGACAAACAAAACAACCAAATCACAGGCTTTCATCCCGGCGCAATGGGTGAGGCGCATTTGAATGTTATTCCTGCCAATTCAGGTGCTAAATTAGGCATCATCGCACCCGACGGGCGCGATGCCATGTGGTCGCATGCGCAGCAATTTAAAGCAGCAGGCGTGCCGTTTATTTTTGATCCCGGGCAGCAATTGCCAGTATTCAATGGGCAAGAGCATGCCCAATTAATTGAGATGGCAGACTACGTGGCTGTTAATGACTACGAAGGTGCCATGCTGTCAGAGCGGGTAGGTCTAAGTTTGGCTGACATCTCAAGAAAAGTTAAAGGATTGGTGGTGACCCTCGGTGAACAGGGTTGCGATGTGTGGACCCACGGCGAGAAAACCCATGTGCCGCCAGTGCAAGCCAAAGAGGTCCTGGACCCTACGGGTTGCGGGGACGCGTTCCGCGCGGCTTTGCTGTATGGTATTGAGCGCGGCTGGGATTTGGTACGCTGCTGCGCATTGGGTAACAAAGTTGGTGCTATCAAAATAGCCCACCGTGGTGGACAAAACTATGCGCTAGACCATAAACAACTGGGATTAATCTAACTGCAAAATTGCAACTTCTACCATGGCTGTTGTCTTTGAAAAACCCAGCGTACTGCAACGCATCAAACCCATGTTTGCAGGGTTCGACGGCCCTTTAGCGTTTGCAGTTTTTCTGCTGGCCTGTGCAGGCTTGTTGATTATGTACAGCTCGGGCTATGACCATGGGTCGCGGTTCGCAGACCATGGGCGTAATATGCTGATTGCCGCCAGCATTATGTTTGTGGTGGCCCAACTGCCGCCCCAGCGTCTGATGGCTTTTGCGGTGCCAATGTACACCCTGGGTGTGGCACTGCTCATAGCAGTGGCGTTGTTTGGCATTACAAAAAAAGGCGCCAAACGTTGGGTGAATCTGGGTATCACCATCCAACCTAGCGAGATCTTGAAGATTGCCATGCCTTTGATGCTGGCATGGTGGTTTCAAAAACGCGAAGGTCAACTGCGCCCACTGGACTTTATAGTGGCTTGCGTGCTGCTAGCGGTACCGGTAGCATTGATTGTCAAACAGCCAGATCTAGGCACGGCTATTCTGGTGATGTCGGCAGGCCTGTTCGTGATATTTTTTGCAGGGCTGAGCTGGAAGTTAATCTTGCCGCCATTATTACTTTTGGGTGTAGGCATCCTGTTGGTAGTGATGTTTGAACCAAGGCTATGTGCAGATGGGGTGCGCTGGAGCGTTTTGCACGACTACCAGCAGCAACGTATTTGTACTCTGCTAGACCCCAGCCGCGATCCGCTGGGCAAAGGGTTTCACATTATCCAAGGCATGATTGCCATCGGTTCGGGCGGCCTGCTGGGCAAAGGCTTCATGCAGGGCACGCAAACCCATCTGGAATTCATTCCAGAGCGCACCACAGATTTTATTTTTGCGGCCTATTCTGAAGAATTTGGATTGGTGGGCAATTTACTTTTAATTGGCAGTTTTATCTTTTTGGTGCTGCGTGGAATGGCTATTGCACTAGAAGCGCCCACGCTATTTTCCAGGCTGTTGGCTGGGGCCATCACGCTAATTTTCTTTACCTACGCTTTTGTCAATATGGGCATGGTGAGCGGCATATTGCCGGTAGTGGGTGTGCCGCTACCGTTTATCAGCTACGGCGGCACTGCTATGGTGACACTGGGGCTGGGGCTGGGCATCTTGATGTCAATTTCTAAAGCTAAGCGCTTGGTGCAGTCTTAGGGCATAACGCAAGACAGCCCACACAGCGTTGCCATCATCGGTTTGGGCAATATAGGCTGCGACATGGCAACTAACCTGCCGGCGCGCGGATATAACGTCTACCCACACGTTATTGACTCCAAGAGCATTTTTATAGAAAAAAAGGTGCTTTAACCCAAGTAAATACTGCTCAAGCAGCTATTAAATCTATAGTAACTATCGTTTGCGTGATGGATGCATTGCAAACATGCAGCGCCCTGTTTGGCCTCAATGGACTGGCACATAGCGTGCATCCGGGTCACACCGTTTTGTTGTGCTCAATCATTGCCCTGCTGCAGTGGTTTCTACAGCCTTGTGCAATTAGCCACAACAGAGCAAGCCAGCCACTTGCCAAGCCTGTGAGTTCAGGTTACAAATCAGTTGCGGCAATGGTGCTGCTAAATTAACCTCTCAAAGGATATTGTCATGGCTGGAAAGTTTGAGCTTAAAAAATCTAAGAACGACAAATTTCACTTTAACCTGCTTGCCAGTAATGGGCAGATCATCATGCAAAGTGAAATGTACGAAAGCAAAGCCAGTGCCCAAAATGGAATCGCATCCATTCAAAAAAATGCTGCTGACGCAAGCCGCTACGACAGCCTGGTGGGCAAAGATGGATCACCTTATTTTGTGCTGAAAGCAGGTAACCACCAAGTTATTGGACAAAGCCAAATGTATGCGAGCGAAAAAGCACGCGACAACGGTATTGAATCCTGCAGAACTAATGCGCCAGGCGCTGCTACAGACGATTTAAGCTGAAATCGCTTAATGTTGCTCCCTAAAACCGCCTGGTACTTCATGCAGTGCCAGGCGGGTTTTTCATTTGCCAAGCCAGCGCGGCACCTTAAAACGCACAATCATCAGATACGCCAGGACGTAAGCCACAACAAAAAGTGCGCAGAACAACATCAGCACCATAGTATTATTCCAAAATAGCACAGCGGGTAGCACTGTCAGTGCAGTAAAAGCCCATAGATAGGGCGAGGTGCGGTTGTTACGCATTAACATACGCCGCGTCTCGTTGTCATGAAACACCCCGCGCACAATCCGCTTGTAAACCAATTGGTGAAAGTGCAGAGAATCTGCCATACCTGGTGACACCCCCCGCACCAATTTACGGTATACAGAAAAAAGTGTTTCACACACAGGGTAAATCAGCAGCAGCATCACAAACCAAGGCGACACCGCCGCGTGCCTTTGCACCAGCGTAATGCTGGCTATAGCAATGGTGCCACCCCACAAGTAGGCCCCACCATCGCCTGCAAAAATCAGCCCGCGTGGGTAGTTCCAGTACAAAAAGCCCAGTGTGGCACCAATCACCGCCACCAGCATGCCCGCCAAGTTGCGATCACCCAGCTGCATAGCCACATGCGCAATAGCCCCGCACACTAGTACAGCTACTGTGCCAGCAAGCCAGTTATAGCCGTCAATAATATTAAATGCGTGCGGCAGACCAGCTACAGCCACAAAAGCCAACGCAACGCCCAGCCAGGGCATCATTTGCCACCAGCTATCTATGCGTGTAAGCCCAAGCCGCTGTACGCTTAAGCCCATCACCGCGCAGCCGACTACAGCAGACAATGCCCCGGCTGCCAAACGCCAGCGCGCGTGTAGACACTGTGTGTAGTCTTCATACACCCCTGCTGCTACTACTGGCAACAGCGTGAAAATCCATAGCCAAACATCGCGCCCTAGTATTGGCACATTGATAGGTAAGCTAATTCTGGAAGACAGCAGCGCTAATGCCCAAGCTATAGTGCAACCTACCACAATAGCCACGCCACCTACGCGCGGTATATGCCCCTTATGAAAACGCTGGGGCATATCGTTAGCATACAAGCGTGCCCGAGCTCTGCCGCTCAATACCAGCAATAAAGAAAGTGCAAGCGAGATAACGAAACTTAGCGCGACCAATGCCAGCATGTGGAGGATGTTGAATTTATAGAACTGTCAAAACCAATAGTCTAGCATCAGCAGACCAAATGTAACGGTGCAAATTTGAATTACGCGATCACGACCGTTCAGCTCGGTTATCAATAAACCGCTGTTTGTACTGCTTGTAAGAGGCTGAGTTCCATAGCCGCAGCAAGCTACGCACATGCCATGCCAAATGTTGCAAATTTTTAAGAGTTCTACGTTGGGTATGGTGTATTACCGTTGCGTCAGCTTTCACCAATTTATAGCCCGCAAGCTGCAAACGTAGGCAAATATCGACGTCCTCGCAATACATGAAATAGCGTTCATCAAAGCCTTCGAGTTCCTGGAATATAGATGATTTGAACACCATGAAAGCACCACTTACCCAGTGCATAGGCTTATTGAGGCCAGTGTGATAGCGTCCTTTAACTATATGACGTTGTGCAACTGATATAGGTCTAACTAATTCACGTTCGAAGTCAAGTGACACATTCCCCCCATCCATCTGAAATGGGTAAGCAAGTCCAATCTTTGAATCTCTAAATGCATTTGCGAGAGCAGTAAATGGATCATTGGTAAATTCAATATCAGGATTTAAGACACAGAAATAATCAGAATTGCAGTGTCGAAATGCTTGATTGTGATTCGCTCCGAATCCTAAAGGTGTCTC
>JANNCO010000217.1:0-25502 GCA_031386655.1 Polaromonas sp.
ACCACCGACAAAATTTTGGACGACGACTTGGTGCGCAGCTTTGTGTCCAGCGTTATGCTGGAGGCCAAAGACATCGGCGCACGCATGGGCCTGCCGATTGACCAGCAGCCTGAAGACCGCCATGCCGTCACCCGCAAACTGGGCGCTTTTCAAACCTCAATGCTGCAAGATGTACTTGCGCACAAACCTGTCGAGCTAGACGCACTGGTGGGTGCAGTGCAAGAGCTGGGTCAACTCACGCAGGTGCCTACTCCTTATACCGATGCACTCTTTGGCTTGGCGCGGCTGCACGCACGCACGCAAGGCCTGTACTAGATCAAGCCACGCGCTAGACGCGGTGCAGCCATTGACTACACCGCTAGACGCGGTGCAGCCATTGAGTACACCGCTAGACGCGGTGCAGCCATTGACTACACCGCTAGACGCGGTGCAGTTGCTGCGCTGCCGCCGCACCCAGCGCAGCGGTCAAGTTGTCCAGCACATCAGACTCTAAGTTCCAGCAGTGCCAGTACAGCTGCACATGCAAATGGTGCGCAGGTGCAATATTGACCAAGCGGCCGTCGTCAATCAGCGGCTGCACGATTAATGTAGGCACTACGCTGATGCCCCAGCCCGCCATCACCGCACGCACCTGCGCCTCTGAGCTGGGTACAAACACTTGGTTTAACGTAACGCGTTTAAGGCCAAAGGCTTTGGCGACAAATTCGGTTTGCATATCGTCTTTGCGGTTAAACGCGATGAATGGCAAGCTGCGAAAATTGTGCGCCGTCAGCCCGTTTTTGCCATCCAACTTAGCGCGCACTGCGGCATCGCTGGCGCACACTGCGATATATTCCATGGCACCCAGCGGCATCACTTTGCAGCCACGCAGGGCTTGTTTTAGCGTAGTAATGCAGCCCAGCACTTGGCCTTGGCGCAGCCATTCTTGGGTAAAGTCCTGGTCGTCAGCAATAATTTCCAGCGGCAAGCCGTCGCGCACCAAATCGCCCACAGCCTTCAGTGCCCAAGTGGCGATGCTGTCGGCGTTAATCGCTATCGACACGCGCTCTTCGTCGCGTGCACCGCCTACCGAGCTGGGGGCCAGTTCGCGGATGTCGCGCTCCAGGTCGGCGCGCAGCAGGCGCATTTGCTTGGTGTGTTTGAGCAGCAGTTGCCCAGCCGCGGTGGCCTTCAGGGGCCGGCTGCGTACGATCAGTACCGTGCCTACTTGGGCCTCCAGCGCGCGCAGCCGCTGCGACACCGCCGACTGCGTGATCGACAGGCGCTGTGCTGCGCGTTCAAAGCCGCCTTCTTCAACAATGGCGGCCAAACATTCCAGTGCGTCAGGGTCAAATGTGCTCATACATGCTGTCCATTACAAAAATAAGTATTGGCAAGAGGCTGTGTTGATTTCGACCCCGTGCCCAGCGTTTTGCTGTATTAGCCTAGCTGATGTTTTTACTGATAAGTTAATACAACTTCTAATGTAACGCGACTTGGCCCACACTTGCAACTTATGAAAGTTATTGTTTTAGGCGCAGGCATTATCGGCATCAGCACAGCATGGCATTTGCTGGAACGTGGGCACGAAGTGGTGGTGGTCGAGCGCCAAGCCGACGCAGCCCAAGAAGCCAGCTTTGCCAACGGCGCGCAAATCTCGGTAAGCTACTGCGAACCTTGGGCCACTAAAGATACGCCGTTCAAAGCCTTAAAGTGGATGCTGTCTGCCGAAGCGCCGCTGCTGTTTCGCCCGCAGTGGCCGCTGGGCAAAGGCTTTGCCCAGTACACCTGGGGCTTGCAGTTTTTGGCGCAGTGCAACGACGCAGCGTTTGAGCGCAATATGCAGCAGCTGGTAGCACTGGGGCGCTACAGCCAAGCTGCGCTGAAAGACGTGGTGAGTGCCACCGGTATTGACTATGCGCGCCTTGAAAAAGGCATTGCGCATTTTTTCTCAGATCAAAAATCGTTTGACGAAGCTGCAGGCGAGGCCGCGCTGATGCAAAAGTATGGCGTAGACCGCCATGTCGTCAGCCGCGAAGAATTGCTGAAAATTGAGCCTGCGTACAAAAACTTTGCCCACCGCATTGCAGGCGGCACCTACACCCCCAGCGATGAGTCGGGCGATGCGCGTGTGTTCACCCAAAAGCTGGCCCAGCTGTGTGCGCAGCGCGGCGCACAGCTGCTGTACAACCATGACATTGAACGGCTTAACACATTAGGCCATACAGTCGACTCGGTGACGGTGCGCTCGGCAGCCACAGGTGCTGCCAGCGTGCTGCGCGGCGACGCTGTGGTGGTGGCTTGCGGCAGCTACTCAGCGCCGCTGCTGCGCAAAGTCGGCGTGCACATTCCAGTCTACCCAGGCAAAGGCTACAGCGCCACGCTGCGTTTGCTCAAACCCGAGGCCGCGCCACAAGTGTCATGCATTGACGATGACAAGAAAACTGCCATCTCGCGCTTGGGCAACACCCTGCGTGTAGCAGGCACCATTGAAGTAGGTGGCTACGACTTGTCACTCACATCTAGCTTGGCGCAAAAGCGCTGCCAGATGCTCATTGACCGTATCGAAACCGTGCTGCCCGGTGTGGCCGACACGCGCACTGTCGCGCAAGGTGGGCAACCTAATTTTTGGTGCGGTTTGCGGCCCGCCACGCCCACCAATATTCCACTGATTGGCCGCACCAAACTCGACAAACTCTGGGTCAACACAGGCCATGGCACCCTAGGCTGGACCCACGGCGCAGGCTCGGGCAAGGCCATGGCAGATCTGCTGTCTGGTGACAAGCCAGACATGGCGTTTAACTGCTATGGTTACGCGTCTGCAGTAGTTTGACAAACCGGTTTGGATCAAGCGCCCACGGCTGCCCAATAGAGCTGTGCACGCCTGTGGGCGGATGAGTTGGACTGCATCACTTAAATGGATTGGCCAATGCAAACCACAGACCAATACCGGTGGAAATGATGAACGCACCGTCCAGCACGCCGACCAGTAAAAATACCTTCGCCTGCAGCGGCTCCATCATCTCAGGTTGACGTGCTGCAGACTCTAAGTATTTGCCCGCCATGATGCCGATGCCAAGGCACGAACCGATAGCGCCCATGCCGATCATGTGGCCTACGGCCAAGGGAAGTAAGTTGATTCCATCCATCGGGTGCTCACTTTCTCAAAATTAAAAATAGGTGCTCACCACGCGTTTTGCGTAGAATTGCGGGTAAGCAGATAGACCAACGGCCCGAACGAGCCCATAACCAGTGTGGCAATGACCCAAGGCCACACATTGCGGCCTGTGGCCTTGGCGTCGCGCCACATCCACAGCATGGCCAATGTCAAGGCGATGGTTAAATCGGCTAGCACTTGACCCGCACCAAAGCTTTTAAAGTGTGGTGCAAGAATACCCCAGTAGCCCACTTGCCATAGCGCTACGGTGGTTAGTGCGCCAAATAAAACGAGTGTGATGGTTAACAAGATACGTTGCATGTTGGGGTCTTTCCAAGTGGTAATGAAGTGGGTGTAAGGCAAGTATCCAGCGCCCAGGTCATGCGCGCAATTACCTCCGAAGTCATTGAATTTGCGCACTGCTGTGGTTCAATGCATGCATGAATGTGCTGACCCACACTTTGCCGGTGACTTTGCAGCAGGCCCGCAAGGCACGCCGCCTAAGCCAGCTAGAACTGTCGCTGCGCATGGGCGTGAGCCAGCGGCATGTGAGCTTTGTTGAGAGTGGCCGCGCCAAGCCTAGCCGCGAGTTATTGATGGCTTGGCTGCAAGAACTGGATGCCCCACTGGTGGTGCGCAACGCGGCTATGCTGCAAGCGGGCTACGCGCCTGCCTACAGTGCCGCACCCTTGGGTGACCCTAGCTTGGTGCAGGCCAACGACGCGCTGGTGCAGCTGATCAAGGCGCACGACCCGCAACCTGCTTTTGTCATCGACGCGCAGTGGAATGTGCTGCACATTAACCGTGGCGGCCAATGGTTGGCAGCTGTCTTGATGCCATGGGCTAAAGCGCTGTTGGCTACCCCCGTCTGCGGGTAGCGCGCCAATTAATCTACTGGACATGTTGGCGCACCCCGAGGGTTTTACTAAACATATGACCAATTTAGCTGAAGTGGGGCCCGCGTTGCTAGCGCATCTGCGAGACGATGCGTCAGTGCAGCCTGCGCTCACCCCCAAAGTCGAAGCTTTTGCCAGCCTGCTGCGCGGCCGTCTTGGTCACCAAAGCCTGCACACTGGCTGGCCTGGCCAAACTGCGCCTGTACTCACATCGCGCTTTGCCACACCACACGGCGAGCTGGCATTTTTCAGCATGTTCACCACTTTTGGCACGCCGCAAGACATCACGCTGGCATCGCGGCGGGTAGAGCATATGTTTGCAGCCGATGCGCGTACCCGCAATGTGCTGGAAGAGCATATTTTTTAGCTATTAAGGCCGTTAACCCAAGTAAAACCTGCTCAAACAGCTATGAAATAGATAGTACTTCTACAATATTTCATAAAAACTCATCTCTACCCGATCAGGGTAACGCGCACCGGTGCCAATGAACAGACATCTGGTCATCCAGTGCAACGCTGCACTTTCTACTTCAAACGTGGGGTTGCATCTGAAGTAAATGCGTTCAGGCGCCACAGTCTCGCCGCGCACCAGCCTAGCCATGTCATCTGCACTGGCGCGCCGCAGCGCGCGGTTGTGCACATACACATGCGAGCCATCGTCCAGCAGTAATACATAGCGTGCATCCAGCTGGGCAGTGGTCTTATCAAGCACCAGTTGAAAGTCTGCGCCACCGGGCAACACTACGCCTTGCAAGGTGCCGCGTACCGTGCCACCGGTGATAGGGATAATGCGGCGCTGTCCTTGCGAGTGCGTGCCCTGCACAAAGCCAGCGTCGACAGGTTGAGCGACAAATACCGTAAGGTCGCACAGATGTTTAAGAGCAGGCGTTGCAAGTGGCATGTTGTATGTTGTGTGTCGTATGTTCTAGCCTTGCGCCGTTCAAATCAAGCGGCGGACCTAGAGGATTTCAGCTCAAGCGCCAAAGCGAACCTTGACCTGTTTGCGAAATTCACTGGGTGTGGTGCCTTTGACATCTTGAAAGCGGCGGTTAAAGTTGGCAATGTTATTAAAGCCCACTTCATAGCCAATTTGCGCAATGTACTGGTCTGACTCCATCAGCAACTGGCACGCGCGGTTGATGCGCACGCGGGTTACAAAATCGGTAAACGTATTGCCTGTGGCGCGGCGGAAGAAACGAGAAAACCTGCTCTCGGTCATGCCCAATTCAATAGCCAGATCAGCAGCAGTCAATGGCGTGACCAGATCTTGTGTGATACGGCTGACGATGCCGTTAATTTGATCCAACTCCATGTCGTTGTCAATTGCTTGCATGGCCACATGTGACAGCAAACGGTATTCGGTGCATTGCGCAAGCTCACTTAAAAATTCACAAAACGCTGCAAAGCGTGCCAAGCCCTTTTGTGATTTAACGTGGTGCCAATGGCAAATCGCCTGGTCTGAAATATCAAAAAACTCTATGCCGTGTTTTGCACGCTCCAGCAAAGGCAATATTTCTTTCAGTTCACCGATTTGCTGGCTGGCCGCCACAATAGGTTCGTGCAAAAACTGTATCGCCAGATCGCGCTGCTGCACGCCGCCTTCAGGCAAATCCAGAGAAATCCAGTTATGGGGCAACTTGGGGCCTGTCAGCACCAAATGGCCTGGCTGAAAATAGCCAATGTAGTCACCTACGAAGGCTTTACCCGACGTTGCTACGATCAAATGCAGCTCGTACTCATCATGGTAGTGCCAGCGCGCCAAAGGCGTGGGGTAGCCGTGGTCCAGGCAGCGCACAAAACCTGCGTCTTGCGGGGTTTCATAACCCAACGCAGGGTTGCGCCCCAAATCAGTCTCAAACTGAGGCTGTTTTTGATAGGAATGGAAATAATCGCTGGCAACCATAGCGTATTGTGCGCACCAA
The DNA here is from genome assembly GCA_031386655.1 of Polaromonas sp. Taxonomy (GTDB): domain Bacteria; phylum Pseudomonadota; class Gammaproteobacteria; order Burkholderiales; family Burkholderiaceae_C; genus JAAFIP01. Next base: position 5,955 of record JANNCO010000217.1, read on the forward strand.
TCAGCTCATCACGCAACCACCATCCACATTGAGTGTTTGGGCGGTAATGTAGGAGGCGTCCTGGCTGGCTAAGAATACAGCCGCACCGGCAATATCACTTGGCGCACCCATATAGCCTAGTGGCACAGCAAGGCCTACTTGTTTTTTCTTCTCGCCCAAGGCCAAGTTCTCATACTTGGCAAACAGCGAATCTACCTGTTGCCACATGGGCGTGTCGATCACACCGGGTGAGATGGCGTTAACCCGTATTTTGTGGGGTGCCATAGCCAGCGCAGCAGACTGGGTGTAGCTGATCACAGCGGCCTTGGTAGCGCAGTAGTGCGACACCAAGGCCTCGCCACGTCTGCCCGCTTGGGAAGACATGTTGATCACAGAGCCCTGTACCTGATGTTGCACCATGTGGGCCAGTATCTTTTGCATGACAAAAAACATGCCCTTAACATTGACTGCAAATAATCTGTCGTACATAGCCTCATCACTGTCCAGCAGGGGTGCCAAGTCGAACACGGCAGCATTGTTAAACAGTATGTGGATGTTGCCAAATTTTTGTACCGCCGCGTCTACCATCGTGTTGATTTGCGTTGACTGCGTAATATCGGCTTGGATGTAGGCAAAGCGACCGGGCGATTGCTGCATCAGCTGCATCAGCAGCTGCGAAGGTTGCGCCGCCATATCAATCACCGTGCAACTTGCACCTTGCGTTACGTAGGCTGCTGCAACAGCCAAGCCTATACCGCCGTTGGCACCTGTTAACAGCGCGTGCCGGTTAGCTAATCGAGAACTCATGGTGAGTGTGCTTTCGTAGAATTTTTAATTTTGTTGTAGGCACTTCGCACGGCCTTGACTAAGTGTGTGTTGTCTTTCAAATCGCCCCACAGCACATCGTTGTGGCAAAAAGCGGCCACGGTATCGGGTGCATCGCATATTGCGCGGGCATGCTGGGGGTTCATCGCCTGGTCTTGGTAGGTGTAGGCAATAGCGTTGCGGTGCCATTGGTGGAGATAGGCCAGAAACAATGCGGGCAGCACAGCAACGCTGTCAATAGACTGGTTACGCGCCAGCCGTTCGCGCACTGTGGGTGCTATAAAACCAGGGATTTTAGAAAACCCATCCATCGCCACGCGCTGGTTGGTGTCGGCAATGGACGGATTGGCAAATCGATCCAGCACCACGTCGCGGTATTTTGCAAGGTCAATAGGACTGGGCAGTAAAACGGGAATGGTGTCATTGGTAACGTAATCAAACGCCAACTGCCTAATCTGTTTGTCTAAGCATCCCTCGTGGATGTAGGTGTAGCCTGCCAATGTGCCTGCCCAGGCTATACAACTGTGGGTGGCGTTCAGCAGGCGAATTTTGGCTTCTTCGTAGGGTGCTACGGACGCAACCATTTGCACGCCAACCTTTTCCCAAGCAGGGCGGCCTGCAACAAAATTGTCTTCGATGACCCATTGGATAAAACTCTCTCCCATCACAGCGGCTTGGTCGTCCCAGCCGGTAGCCGCTTTGACGCGCAGGGCGACATCGGCGGTGGGGCGCGGGGTAATGCGATCGACCATGGCGTTGGGGCAGCTGGTGTTGGTTTGCACCCATTGGTACAGCGGGGTGTCTTGTATCAGCGCAATAAACTCTAGCAAACCGGTGCGCGCGCGGTCGCCGTTGTGGCGCAGGTTGTCGCAGTTCAGCAGTGTGACAGGGCCAGACTGGCGCAGCATACGTTGGCGCAATATGGCTGCAAGCGCGCCATAAATAGTTTGCCCTGCACGCTGCTGGTGTGCTGAATGCAGGTCATCTACGATATCAGCTGCACCAGCATCTAAGTGGTTTTGCGCGTCAAAGTAATACCCCGCCTCGGTCACCGTAAACGAGATAATCCGCGTAGCGGCATCAGCGCCACAATTTACCAGCTCAGGCACACCTGGGGCATAAGGCAAGACGGTCTGTATGGATTCCACCCGCGTGTACTGGTGCTCGCCTTGGGGCGTCACCGTCTCCAGCGTATAGGCACCATGTTGCTTTTGCAATGCCGCAATAGTGTCGTCCATGCCCGCACGTATATTGCCGCCTGTCAGTGTCCAGGTGCGGTCACCCAGCTGCTGCAGTTGGTGCAGGTACACGGCTTGGTGTGCGCGGTGAAATGAGCCTAGGCCCAAGTGCAGCATGCCATATTTTGAAATAGTAGACATCTGCAAACTACCCTTTGGAACCAGTAGCACCAGGGGAGCTTTGCACCTGTCCAGCCTCGCTGAAGATATGCAGTTGCGTCATGTCTACTTGCACGCCTACGGCCTGGCCCACATGCAATGGTGTGCGCGCAGTTTGGCGTGCTACCAATTGCACGCCCGTATCAGTGCGTAGATACATCAGTGTTTCTGCACCCAACGATTCAATAATTTCAACCTTAGCTTGCAGCGGGCCGCTGCCTGCAGTCACCACGGAAATGCTTTCAGGACGAATACCCACAGATCCGTTCTCGCCGCTTTTTAAGTTCAAAGACCCGACCAGTGCAGGCACCATGGAGAACGGCATGACGTTCATGCGCGGGGTGCCAATAAACTGGGCTACAAATTGGTTGGCGGGGCGATCGTACAGCTCCAGTGGTGTGCCTACCTGTTCAATTTTTCCGTCGCGCAGTACCACCACTCTGTCCGCCAGCGTCATGGCTTCTACCTGGTCGTGCGTCACATAAATCGTAGTGGCTCCCAGCTCCCGGTGCAGGTTGGCTATTTCAACGCGTGTTTGGCCCCGCAATGCAGCATCTAAATTAGACAGTGGTTCGTCGAATAAGAAAACCTTGGGTGCCCGCACAATGGCACGGCCAATCGCCACGCGCTGGCGCTGTCCGCCCGAGAGGTCTTTGGGGGTTCGCTGCAAATAAGGTGTGAGATTCAGAATCTCCGCGGCACGCTCTACCTTTTCGCGGATCAGTTTTTCGTCTACCTTGGCCAGGCTCAAAGCAAAACTCATGTTTTGGTACACACTCATATGCGGGTACAAAGCATAGCTTTGAAACACCATCGCCAGATCTCGCTTGGAAGAAGGCTCTTGCGTAATGTCGCGCCCATCTAGCACCATAGCGCCTGCATCAACAGACTCTAAACCTGCAATCAAACGCAGTAAAGTGGACTTGCCACAACCCGATGGACCGACAAACACAATAAATTCACCGGCTTTAACTTGCAGGTCAATGCCCCTGATGACATGCACATCACCAAAGTATTTTTCTATGCCATTGAGTTGTAAGAAAGCCATGGAGTTTCCCTAGTATTTTTTTGAACTATTTAACAGCGCCAAAAGTCAGGCCCTGTACCAGCTGTTTTTGGCTGAACCAGCCAAAAACCACAATAGGCGCAATCGCCATCAGTGACGCCGCTGACAGCTTGGCCCAGAATAATCCTTCTGGGCTGGAGTACGAAGCAATCAGCGTAGCCAACGTACCCGCTTTGGCAGCGCTCAGGTTGAGCGACCAAAACGCTTCGTTCCAGCTGAGTACCAGACACAGCAGGCCAGTGGAAGCAAAGCCGCCTAAAGACAGGGGAAGCAGAACCCGCGTGAATTCTTGCCACAGCGTAGCGCCGTCCATGCGGGTGGCTTCCAGGATTTCATTGGGAATGTCTTTAAAGTGGGAGTACAGCATCCACACCATGATGGGCAGATTGGACAGCGTAAAAATAATAATCAAGCCCAGGCGCGTATCAAGCAGCGAGCTTTTCTGTGCCAGTACATAAATAGGTACCAGCGCACCTACGGCAGGCATCATTTTGGTAGACAGCATCCACATCAAAATATCTCGCGTGTATTTAGAGCGGAAAAACGCCATAGAGTACGCGGCGGGTGCGGCAATCATCAACCCTAACAGCGTTGACACCACGCTGGTGATCAGCGAATTCATGGCGTACTGCAGATAGTTGCTACGGTCTTGAACTTCGTGGAAATTCTCCAGCGTAGGCGTAAAAACTACCAGCGGTGGCACAGAGATCGCTTGCAGTTCTGTTTTAAACGCAGTTAAAAACAACCAGCCAAGCGGGAAGAACAAGAATAAGGTAATCAGCCAAGCGGCTGTGACCCGCACAATATTATTGAGCCGGACTTTTTTATTTTTTGGTGCGCTCATCGTGCTAGTCCAAGTTTTTGCCGACCATGCGGATCAAAAATACAGCGGCAATATTGGCCAAAATGACTGCGAACAATGCCCCTGCCGATGCAACACCGGCATCAAAATTGAGCAAGGCTTGCTTGAAGATTAAAAACGCCATATTGGTACTGGCATCACCGGGGCCACCGCCTGTGGTGATAAAAATCTCTGCAAATACACTGATTAAAAAGATCATTTCAATCATGATGACCACCGCCATCGAACGGCCTAGATGGGGCAGGTACATGTAGCGCACCTGCTGCAGGTAAGTGGCGCCGTCCATGCGCGAGGCTTCCAGCTGCTCGCGGTTCAATGATTGCAAGGCTGTCATGAAAATAAGCGTTGCAAACGGCAGCCACTGCCACGAAATCATGATGATGACGCTAAGCAAGGGCCAGTCAGTCTGCCAGTCTACCGGCGTAGCGCCAAAAAATATCCATACCTGCGCCAGCACACCATAAATCGGGTTCATCATCATGTGCTTCCACAGTAGTGCATTGACTGTAGGCATGACGAAGAAGGGAGAAATCAGCAACATGCGTACGATGTTGCGGCCTGCAAAAGGTTCATCTATCAACAGTGCCAAGCCTATGCCCAGTACTACCGTAATCACAATTACGCTGCCCAGCAGCAGCACTGTGTTGATAACCGAATTCCAGAAAGACGGATCGGTCACAAAATATTCAAAATTCTCAAGTCCTACAAAGCCTGTTTGGTCAGGTTGCATGAGGTTGTACCGAATGACCGAAAAATACAAGGTCATCACCAACGGCACAATCATCCACAACAACAGCGTTAGCACTGCTGGGGTCAATAGCAGGCGGGGTAGTAGTCTATGGTTCACTTTGCAGCACTCTAAAAAGGCCCGGGGCTACCTTGCGCAAGTGGCCCCGGGTAAATCGTTCATTAAAGAACGTATGTCAACTCAACTGTGACCGATTACTTGTAGTAACCACCTTTTTTCATTTCGCGCTCGGCAATCACTTGCGACGCCTTTAATGCGGCATCCACAGTTTTCTTGCCAGCCAAAGCAGCCGTCATTTCTTGGCCTACAGCGGCGCCGATAGCCTGAAATTCAGGAATGGCGGCGAACTGCACACCCACGTAAGGTGACTTGGGCAGCGTGCTGTCGCTGGGGTTGGCTGTGTCAATAGCCATTTTTTCTGCGGCGGCAAATTTAGCGGCTTTTAAAAAGTCTGCGTTGGCGTAAGTGCTCTTGCGCGTACCGGTGGGCACAGAGCCCCAGCCATTGGTTTTGCCTACTAACTGGATGTACTCTTTGGATGTGGCCCAAGTCACAAACTTTTGCGCAGCGGCTGCATTCTTAGTACCGGCCGGAATGGCCAAAGCCCAAGCCCACAACCAATTGGCACCCTTTGGGGTGGCCGCTGTAGGCGCTTGTGCAAAAGCTACTTTGTCAGCCACTTTAGACTGCTTGGGATCGGTAATAAACGACGCCGCAATGGTGGCATCAATCCACATGCCGCACTTGCCTTCGTTGTACAACGCCAATATTTCGTTAAAGCTATTGGCTGAAGAGCCCGGTGGGCCGTAGTTCTTTAACAAATCTACATAGAAGTTGATGGAGTCTTTCCATGGCTTGGATTCCAGTTGCGGCTTCCAATTCATGTCAAACCATTGACCGCCGTTGGTGTTGACCAAAGTGGTGAGAAAGGCCATGTTGTCACCCCAGCCCGGCTTGCCGCGCAGGCATATGCCATACACGCCGTTTTTAGGGTCGTGGATTTTGGCGGCCAAGTCTTTGACCTGTGTCCAAGTAGGGCGCTCAGGTACCTGCACACCTGCTTTGTCGGCCAGATCTTTGCGGTACATCAGCATGGAACTTTCGCCGTAGAAAGGCGATGCAAACAATTTGCCGTCAACGGACAAGCCATTGCGCATAGCAGGCAACAGGTCATCTACATCATAGGCGGCGTCTGTCTTTAGCTCTTGCAGCCAACCCTTTTTGCCCCAAATTGGGGTCTCGTACATACCAATCGTCATCACATCAAACTGGCCGCCTTTGGTGGCAATGTCGGTGGTGACGCGCTGGCGTAGCACGCCTTCTTCCAGCGTTACCCATTTGACTTTGATATCAGGGTTGGCCGCTTCAAAGTTTTTAGTTTGCTTTTGCATCTCGATCATGTGACCGTTGTTCACAGTGGCCACCACGAGTTCTGTAGCGGCCTGCACTGTGCCCGAGAGGGCTAGCACGGCGGCTATGACGAAGCTAGGTTTCAATTTCATTTAAAAGTCTCCTTGCGCTAGACGCTGGGTTAAGGTGTGTGCAACGCTGCACACCGCACCGTTGACTGGTTGACGATAGCCATTTGGCAGATAAATGATGGTATTGAATTGACGAGGTATGGTACTAATTTGCACTGAAGGCCTAGGGATTTCACTAAGTTAGCTAAATTTAGTGTTGGTTTGGCTAACCTGTACGATGGCGTGCATGACAGTAATTTCTAACGATGGGGTAGCCCAGCAGCCAGCTTACGTACCGCAAATTCGCCAGTACCAGAACTGGCTGCGACGCGAGCGAGGTTTAAGTTTTACCGACTATGCAGCGTTGCACCACTGGTCGGTGACAGACTTAAATGCGTTTTGGCAGTCGGTGTGGGACTACTTTGACGTGCAGTCGCCTACCGCGCACAGCGCTGCGTTGGCTGCTGACCGCATGCCCCATGCGCAGTGGTTTCCGGGGGCGCAGGTCAACTACGCGCAGCAGGTGTTGCGCCATGCACAGGCAGCGCATGCTGCAGGATTTGCCGCCATTGTCAGCGAAAACGAGCTGGGGGAGATTGACGAGCTGGGCTGGCCCGAGCTGCGGCGCCAAGTCGCCTCGCTGGCTTTGGAGCTGCAAGCCATGGGTGTGCAGCGCGGCGACCGCGTGGCCGCCTACTTGCCCAACATTCCCGAGACCATCGTGGCGTGCCTGGCGGTGATGAGCATTGGCGCAGTGTGGAGTGTGTGCGCCCCTGACATGGGCACGCCTGCTGTGCTAGACCGGTTTAGTCAAATCACCCCCAAGGTGCTGATAGCCGTGGACGGCGTGTACTACGGCGGCAAGGCTGCGGACCGCAGCGCGGTGGTGCAGGCGCTGTGCGCCGGGCTGCCCACGGTGCAGCATGTGCTGGTGCTGGAGACTGCATTTGCTGATAAAACTAACACTATTAAAACCATAGCTACTCAAGCAGGTTTTACTAGGGTTACTGGCCGAAATGATGCCCAAACTGAGGCTTTTGAGCCCGTGTGGCTGCCTTTTGACCATCCACTGTGGATTGTGTATTCCAGTGGCACCACGGGCCTGCCCAAGCCTATCGTGCACGGCCATGGCGGCATCATATTGACACTGCTGGCGATGAAGAGCTTGGGCAACGACGTAGGCTGCAGCTACCACGCCAACTCGTGGGGCGAGCGCTACCACTGGTACAGCTCTACCGGCTGGGTGATGTGGAACGCGCAGATGGCGGGCCTGGCCACCGGCACCACTATTTGCCTGTACGACGGCAACCCCTCGGGTAGCAAAGACAAGGTCGACTGGACGGTGTTGTGGCGCTTTGCCGCGCGGCACAAAGTCACCTACTTTGGCGCGGGTGCCGCGTTTTATACCCACTGCATGAAGGCCGGGTTAGACATTGCCCGCTGTGGCGATTTGCACCGCGTGCGCGCGCTGGGCAGCACCGGCTCGCCACTGCCCGAGGAGGTGCAGCGCTGGGGCACAGCGCAGTTCAAAAAACTCGGAACGCCAGACATCTGGTGGTGCAATATCAGCGGCGGCACCGATTTTTGCGGCGCGTTTATGGGGGGCAACCGTGAGCTGCCGCAAGTGCCCGGCCAGATGCAATGCCGTTTGCTAGGTTGCGCGGTTGAGGCTTGGAACGAAGACGGCCAAGCGGTCGTGGGCGAGGTGGGCGAGCTGGTGTGCACACAGCCCATCCCGTCGATGCCGCTGTATTTCTGGAACGACGAAGGCGACCAACGCTACCTGTCGAGCTACTTTGACATGTACACCATTGCTGATGGCCAGGGCGGCCGCAAGCCTGTGTGGCGGCATGGCGATTGGCTGAAAATCGGCGCAGACGGCAGCTGCATCATCTATGGTCGCAGCGACGCCACCATTAACCGCATGGGCCTGCGCATGGGCACCAGCGAAATTTACAGCGCAGTGGAAGCCCTGCCCGAAGTGCTGGACTCGATGGTGGTGGATCTGGAATATTTGGGCAAAGAAAGTTATATGCCGCTGTTTGTAGCGCTGCGCCCGGGCTACCACTTAGACGATGCGCTAAAAGACAAAATCAATAACGCCATCAAAACCGCGCTGTCACCCCGTTTTATCCCCAACACGATCAAACAGGTAGCAGAAATACCGCGCACGCTGAGTGGCAAAAAGCAAGAGCTGCCCATTAAAAAGCTCTTGCTCGGCCAGCCGCTCGACAAGATTGTCAATCAAGACGCCATGGCCAACCCGGCGTGCCTGGACTGGTACGTAGCATTTGCACAGGAGCATCTCCAAAGATAAGCGGGCGCAACCGTATAATTTTTCCACCAGGCGGCCTGCCTGCTGCAGGACTGGCAGCTTTGTTGCTTGCGTGACAGTTGGGTGACCCCACACACGTTAGTCTTCTGCAACCTACCTACTTGGAGATTCGTATGACCCCAGTCACATTAAACCGCCGTCAAGCGGCCGCGCTGTTGGCAACACCTGTGTTGACGGGCAAGCGTGCTTTTGCGCAAGACAAGTACCCCTCCAAGCCCATTACCCTCATCTGCCCCTGGCCTGCTGGCGGCAGCTCGGACGCAGTGGTACGCGCCTTTGGCGAATCACTGGGGCGCCAGCTGGGTGGTGCCACGGTGGTGGTAGACAACAAACCCGGCGCTGGTGGCACGCTGGGCGCTGCGGCGTTGGTCAATGCCAGACCAGACGGCTACACGCTGTCGCAGCTGCCGTTGGGGATCTACCGCATACCGCATATGCAAAAAACATCTTTTGACCCGGTCAAAGACATCACGCATATTGCCTGCGTCACCGGCTACACATTTGGCCTGGCCGCAACGATGGATGCACCCTACAAAACGCTCAAAGAGATGGTACTGTGGGCCAAGGCCAACCCTGGCAAGTTGACTTACGGCCATACAGGCACGGGCACCACACCGCACTTGGCGTTTGAAGAGTTTTCTGCCAAGGCGGGCATTACCAGCCAGGATATTCCGTACAAAGGGTCGGCTGACATACTGCAAGCCATTCTGGGCAATCAAATCCCGCTGATGAGCGGTACCACCGAATTTGCGCCCCATGTCAAGGCAGGCAAGCTGCGTTTGCTGGCTACCTTGGGACGCGAGCGCAACAAGGCATTTCCTGAGGTGCCCACCGTGAAGGAAGCAGGCTGGGACACTATCACCGAATCGCCGTTTGGCTTTGGTGGCCCCAAAGGCATGGACGCTGGTACGGTGAAAGTGCTGCAAGACGCGCTGCGCAAAACGCTGGATGACCCGAAGGTACTGGAAACGCTGGACAAATTTTTTCAGCCCGTCATCTACATGGACAGTGCAGAATATTCCAAGTATGCGGTGCGCACTTTTGACGCTGAGCGCGCGACCATTGAGAGGCTGGGGTTAGCCAAGAAATCTTAAACGCTGCGACGACCGGGCTATTCCTGCAGCTGGGCTGCTGGGTCGTCGCTGTGCAGCACGCGCTGCGCAAAACTGTGCAGCTTGGCTGTGTCAGCGCGCAGCACCTCTTGTTTCACGGCCAGTATCTGCGCGGGGTGCATTGAGAAAGTGCGTAGCCCCAGGCCCAGCAACAGGCGCGTCATGGTCACGTCACCGGCCATTTCACCGCAGACACTCACGCCTTTGCCTTGGGCGTTGCAGGCGGCAATGGTTTGCGCTACCAGTTGCAGCACAGCGGGGTGCAGTGGGTCGTACAGGTGCGCCACCGATTCGTCCGCACGGTCAATCGCCAGCGTGTACTGAATCAAATCATTGGTGCCCAACGACAGGAAATCAAAGTATTTTAAAAATGTGTTGAGCGACAGTGCTGCAGCAGGCACCTCTATCATCGCGCCCAACTGCACGTGGCCATACACTGCACCACGGTTGTCCAGCTCGGCGCGGGCCAGGTCGAGCTGGCGCAAGGTCTGGCGTATCTCGCTGGCAGCGCACAGCATGGGAATCATCATGTTGACCTTGCCATGCGCAGCAGCGCGCAAGATGGCGCGCAACTGCGTGCGAAACATGGCAGGTTCGGCCAGGCTCCAGCGGATGGCGCGCAGGCCCAGCGCGGGGTTCAGGTGCGATGCGTCGCCATGGCTTTTGTCACCCCGGCCATCCAGTGGTTTGTCTGCGCCTACATCCACAGTACGAATGGTCACAGGCAGGCCATGCATGCCTTCAACAGCGCGCACGTAGGCAGCGTACTGTTCGTCTTCACCGGGCAGCTTGCCTGCGCGGCCCATGAACAGAAACTCGCTGCGAAACAAGCCCACACCTACCGCGCCGCTGGCCAGGGCGGCAGCGGCATCGTCGGGCATTTCAATGTTAGCCAGCAGTTCAATTTTTTGGCCGTCCAGCGTGATAGCCGGTGTGTGGCGCAGGCGCGAGAGGCGCTCGCGTTCTACCTCACCTTGGCGTTGTTTAAAACCATACTCATCCAAGATGATAGGCGAAGGGTCTACCACCATCACGCCCGCGTCGCCATCCACAATGATCCAGTCGTCTTGCCGCACCAGCTGGCTGGCCGTGCGCGCGCCCACCACAGCAGGGATGTCCATGCTGCGCGCCACAATGGCGGTGTGCGATGTTTTGCCGCCGACATCGGTGACAAAACCGGCGAACACACTGCTTTTAAACTGCAGCATGTCTGCGGGGTTCAAGTCGTGCGCAATCAAAATCAACGGTACGTCCGGGTCGCCTGGCAGCAGGTTTTGCTGACCCTGCTGGCGTTTGCGTGCATCACGGGAAGGGGGCGGCGAGGCCATAGGCGATGCCACGCCCTTCATCACCCGCAGCACCCGTTCCACCACTTGTTCCAGGTCGGCTTTGCGCTCGCGCAGGTACTCGTCTTCCATCTCGTCAAACTGGCGCGCTACCACTTCCAGTTGCGTAATCAATGCCCACTCTGCGTTGTACAAGCGGTCTTTAATCCAGTGCGTCACACCGTCTTGCAAAATTTGGTCTTGCAACAGCATTTGGTGCACATCCAGCAGCGCCGTCAGCTCGCTGGGCGCGTCTTTAGCGTCTTTGCCCACCAGCGAATGTTGCAGCTTGATCAGCTCGGCGACTACTGCGTCTTTGGCATCGCGTACGCGCAGCAGCTCGGCGTCGACTTCGGTGGCCTTGATAAAGTAATGCGCCACATCCATCCGGCTGGACGCCACCACCACGGCCCGCCCTATGGCGACACCGCGCGAGACTGCCAGGCCGTGGATGCTGAAAGTCATAACTGGTTATTCACCTTCGCCAAACTTGTCGTTGATCAAGGCTAGCAAGGCGTCCATCGCTTCCTGCTCTTTGTCGCCGTTCGTCTCTACCATCACATCCGCACCCATACCAGCGGCCAGCATCATCACGCCCATGATTGACTTGGCGTTAACGCGGCGCTCGCCTCGGGCCATCCATACCTCGCACGCAAAGCTGCCTGCCAGCTTGGTCAGCTTGGCTGAAGCGCGGGCATGCAGGCCCAGTTTATTGCTGATGGTGATGGTGGTCTGGATCATGTAATTTAGGGGCTTGGTTTTGGGGTGCGGTGACTGCTACTTGCATCACACCTTGCGCGCCGCCAGCCAGCGCGCGGGCCACCAGCGCGTCCAGGCTTTCATGGCGGTAAGTGATAGCGCGCAGCAGCATGGGCAGGTTCACGCCGGTAATCAGTTTGGTGGTCACACCATCGGTCAATTCGCGCGCTACGTTAGACGGTGTGGCCCCAAAAATATCGGCCAGCAAGAGTACATCGGGGGCGCTACGCTGGGCCAGCATAATGCGCGCTTGCGCCACCGTTTCTTCGGGCGGTGTGTTGGGCTGCACGTCCAACGCGGTGACATACGCGCCGCAGTCGGGGAACACATGCAACGCGCAGCTGCGCAGAGCCGAGGCCAGCGGTGCGTGGGCGATGATGACAATATGGTTCATGCAGTCAAAATTCAATCTCAAGCTGTTGCGGGCGCAACTGCATTGGCGTGCTGCGCGGGTGATACCGTCTTATTATCCAAAACAAATCGCAGGTACGACGCCAGCGCGCAGATAAAAAACACCCCAAACGCAGCTCTGAAGGCGTCCACTGTGCCCAGCCCGTTTGATTTAAACAGATCTATCAACAATCCAATACCCCACTGTACGACAAACACACCGCTGAAAATCACCAGGTTGTACGCGCTGAGGGCGCGCCCTGCCAGTGCTGGCGGAAAAGCCATGCCTACCGCTGGCTGCGCCAGCGACATAAAGCTGCAGCTCATGCAAAACAAGGCCCAAGCCCACCAGGATGTGGCTGGGCCAGCTATACAAATAATAGCTAGAACCATCAGGCTCAGCGGTGCGCCGCGCGCAATCAACCAGTCCGCATGCCAGCCCTTGCGTGCCAGGCTGGGGTTTAGCATGCCCCATAGCCAAAAGGTGCACAGCATGCATACGTTAATCCAGAACAATCCTGTAGCCGCCTGTGCAGGTGTATTGCCACTGACCTGCACCAGCCATGGCCCGGCCCACAGCGTTTGCACTGCCAGCAAGCCGCCATAATTAAAAAACCCAGCCCACAGATGGCGGCGAAAGTACGGGTGCTGCCAGATGGTGCGGTAGCCACCGTCTTGTGCAACAACGCTTTGGGCTGCAGGCGCTTGTTGAGACCACGCAGGCAGCCGCCATGCCAGTACCAAAATGGCCACGCAAATAAGCACCGCCAACCCACCGAATAACAGCCGCCAGCCTAATTGAGGCAATAGCCACTGCACCGGCAAAGTTGAGGCCACCATACCCAGCGAACCGGTCATCAGCATCCACGAATTGGCCCGCAACTGCAGGTCCGGCTTGAACCAGCGCCGGTAGGCCGTCAGGGGTGCCATCAGGCAAGCGCTTACGCCCACACCGCACAGCACGCGGGCTGCCAGCAGGCCGATAAAGTTAGGTGCCAGTGCAAACGCGATGCAGCCTACCACTGCTACGCTTAAAAAACTCAAAATCACCTTGCGCGGGCCATGATGGTCTAGCCACTTTCCCAACGGCAATTGCGTCAGCGCAAAGCCAAAGAAATAACCCCCCGCCAGCAAACCTAAATCACCCGCTGACAGTGCAAACTCAGCCGCCAACACGGGCGACAACGTGGCTGTGATAGCGCGTACCAGTGCAGACAAAAAGTAGGCCAGCGCAAAAGCCAGAAATACCTGCACCGCCAAACTGCGGTTAAGCGTCTGATCTGCCCCGTGGGGTGCGCTGGTCAATATTCGCGCCGTCATAGTTTGCCAGCCAGCGTAATGCCTTTAAAAAACGTTTCAGCTACTTCGTTGCTGAACGCACCGGGCCCGTCGCGCTCAGCGCTGGGCGTGCCATAGATAGAGGCTTGCACCACCCACGGCCCATGCTGCAAATAACGGCTTTGCGTAGCTTTGTTTGCCCCACGCAGCTGCGCCAACACCCCAGGCACTTTGGCCAAATCTTGTGTATTGACGACTGCCACAGTAAACGTAGCACCCCCAGTCTCACAGCCCGCCATCACCATCTCGTACTGGGCACCGGCCAGCGGCACACTGCGCGTACCCCGGTCTGGCTTGCAAGGCAGCAGCGCGCTGACCGGCAAGCTGTCAAAAGACACTTCACGCCAATTGAACGCAGGTGTGCAGCCCAGCATGGCTCCAAACAGCCCTAACGCTATCAAAAAATGAGCTGATTGAGCAGGTACTACGGACATAAAAGGCTGTTTTGAGTATGGGAACATCTTGGTATTATCGTTTGGATAGACAATACACCCATGAATGCTTTAGATGGAATCAAAATTCTCGATTTATCCCGCGTACTGGCGGGGCCATGGTGCACGCAAACGCTGGCTGATTTGGGGGCCGATGTCATCAAGATTGAGCGACCCTTGAAAGACGGCGTGGGCGGCGACGATACGCGCACCTGGGGGCCACCGTTTTTGCAGGACACAAACGGTAAAGACACCTCCGAGGCGGCCTACTATCTGGGCACCAACCGCAACAAGCGCTCGGTGGCGTGCGATATTGCGACACCGCAAGGCCAGCAAACCATCCGCAGCCTGGTGATGCACTGCGATGTATTTGTAGAGAATTTTAAAGTCGGCGATATGGCGCGCTATGGGCTGGACTATGCCAGTCTGCAAAAAATCAAGCCGTCGCTGGTGTACTGCAGCATCACCGGTTTTGGCCAAACCGGCCCGTACAAAGACCGTGCCGGCTACGACTACGCTGTGCAAGGCATGGGTGGGCTGATGAGCGTGACGGGCGAACGCGACGACTTAGTGGATGCAACAACCGGCCAGCGCGTGGCCGGGGGCCCGCAAAAAGTGGGCGTGGCCGTGGCTGATCTGTTCACCGGCATGTATGCGTGCACGGCCATTCTTGCCGCACTGCGCCATGCCGAGCGCACGGGCCATGGCCAGCATATCGACATGGCGCTGCTGGACACGCAGGTAGCCATGCTGGCCAACTTGGGTGCCAACTATTTAGTCAGCGGGGAAAAGACTGGCACGGTGCCTGGCCGCGCAGGCAACGCGCACCAAAACATAGTCCCCTACCAAGTGTTCGAAACTGCGCCCGCTACCGATGGCACCAAAGACCATTTTATTTTGGCGGTGGGCAACGACAGCCAGTTTGCCAAGATGTGCGCCGTAGCGGGCAAGAGTGATTTGGCCAGCGACGCGCGTTTTGCGAAAAATGCCGACCGGGTGCGGCACAGGGCTGATCTGGTGCCAACGCTGCAAGCCATTTTTAAAACCCGCAGCAAAGCCGATTGGTTAGCGGCACTGCAAGCCGCCAAAGTGCCCTGCGGTGCCATCAACAACTTGGCCGAAGTATTTGCCGACCCCCAAGTGCAAGCGCGCGGCATGGTGCACACCTGGCAGCATCCGCTGGCAGGCGATGTGCGATTGGTAGCCAGCCCGATCAAAATGTCGCTCACGCCGCCGCGCAATGATTTGCCACCACCCCTGCTGGGGCAGCATACGCAAGAAGTGCTGCGTGAATTTAATGCTATTGATTAAATAGCTGCTTGAGCAGTATCTACGGCCTAAAACCATAGTTATGCTTATAATAAAGTATCTTTTACAGGTTAACTTTATTGCCCATGCCCACACCCTTGCTCCGCCGCTTGCTGCTGGCAGCCATTGCATGTGCCGCGTTGGTGGGATATGCCCAAGCCCAGGCCCAAGGCCGCGAGACGCCGCTGCCCACACCTGCTTCGCTGCGCGATGCAGCATGGCAAGCCCAGCGCCAGTGCGCCCCGCTGGTGCTGCTGGTCAGCTTGCCCGGCTGTCCATGGTGTGAGCTGCTGCGGCGCAACTACCTGGCCCCCATGCGCAAAGAAGGTCTGCCAGCTTTTCAAATCGTGGTCAACGATCGCCAGCGTGGTGTGGTCAATCTGCAAGGCCAGCCTAGCACGGGGGCCGACATTGCCAGCAGCTACCGCGCGCAGTTAACGCCTACGGTTTTATTTCTCAACGCCCAAGGTGCAGAGATTGCGCCGCGCATAGAAGGCGTGGCTTCGGCAGATTTAATTGGCGCCCAGCTGGATGCAGCGTTGGCGGCAGCACGCCTTCGGGTGTGTAGTTAAATGCAGTGCATGCCCATGCCCATGTCCATGTCCACGTCTATCAGCCCAGCACGCCGCGCATTGAAGCTTCTGGCTATCACTGTTGCAAGTTTATTTTTTATGCACAGCGCAGCCCATGCCGTAGGCTGTGATGAGTTATCGCGCAAGCTGCCTAATGTTTCGCTTGCGCTGTGCCAAGCTGCGCAGCTGCAAGACAGCAAAGCGCGCTCGGTCAAAGGCCAGCCCCTGTGGGTGCGTGACCTGCCAGTGATCGACCCCAAGCTGCGTGTACTGGTGGTAGGCGGTATCCATGGCGACGAGCTGTCGTCTGCGGCGCTGGCGCTGCACTGGATTGCACTGGCTCGCGAGATTCCCGCGCAAACCCACTGGCGCTTTGTGCCATTGCTTAACCCCGATGGTTTGCTGACCAGCCCCGCACAGCGCACCAATGCACACGGGGTCGATTTAAACCGCAATTTTCCTACGCCCAACTGGGACAAAGAAGCCGCGCTGTACTGGGAACAAAAAGTCAAACGCGACCCACGCCGCTGGCCCGGCACCAAGCCGCTCAGCGAGCCTGAGTCGCAGTATTTGCACGACGAGATGGAGCGTTTCAAACCCGACATGATTGTCAGCATCCACGCCCCCTATGGCGTGCTCGATTTTGACGGCCCCACCACACCGCCCAACAAATTGGGCCGTTTGTACCTGGACCAAGTGGGCATTTTTCCCGGCAGCTTGGGCAATTATGGCGGCGTTCACAAACGCATGCCTGTGGTCACTATCGAACTGCCCAGCGCGTTTCGCACACCGCTGACAGCTGAAATGCGCCAGATGTGGCTTGACTTGGTACGCTGGCAAAGTGAGCGTTTGCTGCAGCCAAAAGCACCGCCCGAGCCTAGTGTGCGCCCCACCAAGCTGGGCCAGCTGCGCTGACCAATGGCCTTTCAATTCCGTCACACGTGGTAACAACCCGCTAGCGCCAGCGCGGCGAGGTCTTTAAACTGTGTGAATAAATTCACATTATCCAAGGCCAGTGTTATGCAAGTATTACGCACCGCGTGCGCATTCATATTCATCTTGGCAGCTGGTATGGCTGCTGCACAAACCAACACTTTTCGCGTGGGCGTCATAGGTCCATTTACCGGGCCGTCGGCTGACTTTGGTATGCCTATGCTGCAGGGCATCCAGCTGGCGGTAGACGAGATCAACGCCGTGGGTGGCTACCTTGGCCGCCCGCTGGAGCTGGTGGTCAAAGACGATAAAGCCAACCCCGACGAGGGCGTCAAACAAAGTCAAGCCATGCTGGGTGAGAAGGTTAATGTGGTGATTGGGTTTTGCAATACCGGCGTTGCTGCTAAATCCATAGATATTTTTCAAAATGCCAAGCTGCCCTTGATTATTCCGTGCTCCACAGGCTCACCGTTGACTGCCAAATTTCCTGCACCCGAGAGTTATATTTTTCGCAACTCGGCGCGCGACGCCATTCAGGCACCTTTTGTGGTGGAAGACATTGTCAAACGCGGCTGGACTAAGGTGGCTATCTTTGCCGACACCAGCGGTTACGGCGAGGCAGGCTTGAAAGACGTGGAAAAAGCGTTGGAGGCTAAAAAACTCAAAGCTGTGTACGTGGCGCGTTTTGCCACGGGCATCAAAGACCTGAGCGATGATTTGAAGGCGGCACGCGATGCTGGTGCCGATGTGGTGCTGAGCTACACCGTAGGCCCAGAAAACGCAGTGATTGCCAATGGCCGCAAAGCCATGGGTTGGAAGGTGCCCCAAGTAGGCGCATGGACACTGTCGTTTCCCTTCTTTATTGACGGCGCCAAAGACAATGCCGACGGCGCGCTGATGGCGCAAACCTTTATTGCCGAGCCTAGCAACGAGCGCCGCGCCGCGTTCTTGTCGGCTTACGCACGCAAGTTCAAATCCAAACGCATTACGGTGCCTATGGCAGCAGCGCAGGCCTACGACGCCACCTATCTTTTGATGTATTCATTGTTTGGTGTGCGTGATGGTGTCATCAACGGCCCTACGCTCAAATTGGCGCTGGAGAACATGCCCCGCACTTATTACGGCGTGGTAGCCACCTACGAAAAACCATTCACCTTAATCGACAAAGACGCCATAACGGCCAACATGTTGGTCATGGGCATGGTGAAAAACGGCGTGGTGACCTTTGCCTACCCTGAGGACGCCAAGCGCAATTTGTTTGTGCAGCGCAAGCAGTAAACACGGCAACTTAAGCCGCGCTGCAGTGCCCAAACTGCAGCGCGGCGCCACGGCGTTGGGCACTGAAAGCCTTGGCTGGCTGGGCTGGGGCAAGACCCCCGATAATCAAGCTATGCGCTTTTCTCCTAAAACCGTTGGCATAGCCGCTGCGGTCATCACCATTGCAATTTGGACCTCGTTCATCGTAGTCGCCCGCTTGATGGCGCTGCGAGGGCTGACGCCGCTGGACATTGTGCTGTGCCGCTTTGTGGGCGCGGCGCTGGTGCTGCTGCCATGGGGCTATGTGATGGTGCGCAAAATGAAAGCCAATGGGCAGGGCCAGCAGACTTGGCTGGGCTTGTCGCCGTTGCCGCGCAGCACGACGGTGCTGATTGGCGTGTTTGGCGGCGTGGCGTACGCCGTGCTGGCCTACAGCGCATTTGTGTATGCGCCTGCAGCGCACGGGTCGGTACTGCTGCCGGGCATGCTGCCGCTGTCTACCGCGTTGCTGTCGGTGTGGCTGCTGAAAGAGCATTTAAGCGCAGGCCGCATCACGGGGCTGGCAATGATTTTTGGCGGCGCACTGCTGGTGGGGGGCGTGTCGTTGTTCAAGGCTGCTTTGGGTGGCGACGGCAGCAGCCAGGTGTACAAGGGCGACATTTTGTTTGTCTGCGCGTCTACCTGTTGGGCGTTTTATGCGGTGACCTGCCGCAAGCAGGCGCTGGGCGCAGTGCCTGCCACCATCGCGGTGATTGTGTTTTGCGTGTTGACATACATTCCGGTGTACGCGGTGCTGCTGGCCAGTGGCGTGCTGCACAGCAAGCTGGCCACTGCGCCGTGGGGCGAGATTATTTTTCACACGCTGTGGCAAGGCGGCGGCTCGGTGGTGATCTCAGGCATTACCTTTACCAAAATGATCCAGTATTTTGGCCCGGTGCGCAGCACCATGTTGACCGCTATCGTGCCAGGCCTGTCGGCGCTGGGCGCGGTGATTTTTTTAAACGAACCTTTGCACTGGAACCTGCTAGCCGGGCTGGCAATGGTCACGCTGGGCATTGTGGTGGGTGTGCGGGCAGCAGGTAAAAGCGCGCCTGCTGTGACTGCCGGTGCTAATGCCAGTGCTAATGCCGGTGCGAAGGCATAACACCATGAAACTGTTGGCCTTTGACACGTCCACCGAGGTCATCAGCCTTGCTGTGCAGCACGGTGCGCAAGTGTTCACGCACACCGGTGCAGGGGGCGCGCAAGCGTCAACCACGCTGATTCCTGCCATTGCAGCGCTGATGGCGCAGGCCGGTTTGCAATTTGCACAACTCGACGCCATAGTTTTTGGCCGTGGGCCCGGCTCATTTACCGGCCTGCGTACGGCCTGCTCGGTGGCGCAGGGCTTGGCATTTGCGGCCCATGTGCGCGTGCTGCCCGTAGACACGCTGATGGCCGTAGCCGACGAG
>JANNCO010000249.1:0-2449 GCA_031386655.1 Polaromonas sp.
GGGTTTAGCGAAATCTATTTGCTACATAATTAATAGCTGCTTGAGCAGTGAATGCTTGGACTACTGGCCTATTTCACATATAAACCGTACCTAAAACGCGAATATCTGGCTTTGCAGCCTGCGACATGCCAATTACACACCATATGCAGCCTAGTTACTAAACCATCAACGTGTCCTAAAATGATTGAAACTTGTCATGCAGCGTATGCATTTGGCAAAAATATTAGCAGAATATAGAGGCTCTAATTTACAGGAGCTTTGATGATGAATACTTGTCTGATTGTGATTGATGCGCAAGAGTCGTTTCGCCACCGGCCGTACTACACGGCGCACGGTATGCCTGCTTACTTGGCGGCGCAAAACGCGTTGATTGCGGGCTGCGTGGCGCGGGGTGTGCCGGTGGTGCGTATCTTTCATGTGGATGGGCCTGCAGCGGCGGGCAATGCGTTTGCATTGGAGTCTGGCTATGTGCGGCCTATTGAAGGACTGGCAGATTTTGCAGCTGCGGCTACATTCCATAAAAGCCGCCACAGCGCGCTGGTGGGCACCGGGCTAGAAGTGTGGCTGCGCCAAAACCAGGTGGGCAAAATCATCGTCAGCGGTATTCGCACCGAGCAATGCTGCGAGACCACCACGCGGCATGCGTCAGATATGGGGTTTGCAGTGGACTATGTGTTGGATGCTACGTTGACTTGGGATATGCAACAACCCGACGGCCAAACGCTGAGCGCTGCCGACATCAAGCTGCGCACCGCCACGGTGCTGCAAGAGCGGTTTGCAACACTGCGCTCGGTGCAAGATGCGCTAAGCAATGCCATGCATTGACACGACTGGTGCACACGATGCATCTATATTGATACAAATCCTTGATTGCAAATCTGGTTTTCGTTGTTCAATAATGGAGCCCATCACAAAGGAAGCCGCCATGAAATCTCGATTTTTTACCTCGACTTTGCTACTTCTGGTCTCTATATTGTCGGGGTGCGCCAGCCAGCTCAGTGCGCCTAACTACTTGAACTCAGGCAAGATTCTGCCCACCAATCTACCTTTCTCCGAGGCCGTGGTGGTGGGCAGCACTGTGTATTTTTCTGGCCAGATCGGCAATCTTCCTGGTACCCTGAAACTTGCGCCCGGTGGCATTGCAGGCGAGGCCAAGCAAGTTATGGACAATATTAAAACATCGGCTGAAGCCAACGGCATCAGCATGGCCGACTTAGTTAAATGCACTGTCATGCTCGCAGACATGTCGGAGTGGTCTGCGTTCAATGATATTTACCGCACCTACTTCAACTCGAGATACCCTGCGCGCAGTGCTTTTGGCGTGAATGGGTTGGCTGTAGGTGCACGCGTAGAGGTTGAGTGCATTGGTGTAGTTCCCCGCGCAAAATAATTCGAAATAATTCAAAATAATTGTTAACCACTAAGTTGCATCTTGGTGGTGGAAAAAGACGGTAGCGTATAGCGCTGCTGTAGCCCTATGCCAACACAAGCTTATCTACGTGCTAACTCTGCCCCAGCGGTAGCTGCACCAGCGGCCATTGAGGTGCTGTTTGTCTTGTTACCCGATGCGCTGATCTTGGACTGGGCCGGGCCTGCAGAGGCGTTTCGGATTGCTAACCAGTCGCTGGTGCGCTTGGGCCAACCGGCGGCTTTTAAGCTGCGCTTTGTGGGGCCGCAGGGCAAAGCACGCAGCTCGGTAGGCGCGCAGGTGGCAGATATTGAACCTTTGCCTGCGCAGCTGGCTGTGCCCACGTGGCTGGTGCTGCTAGGTTACCCGGACGAGGCAGGGCATGAAGACAGCACTCAGGTGCGGCAAGTGACGCACTGGCTGCGCAGTGTAGACAAGCAGCTGCGCGCGACCGGCTCAATGCACCGCTTGGTCACTATCTGCGCTGGGGCGCTGCTGGCCGCGCAGGCGGGGTTGCTGGCGCACGCGCATGTGGCTACGCACCACTTAGAACTTGATGAACTCAAACGCATCGAACCACTGTGTGAAGTGCAAGCCAACCGCGTGTTTGTGATTGACGAAAAACGCGGCGTGTACAGCAGCGCGGGTATTACCACGGGCATTGATCTGGCCGTGTATTTGATAGCGCAAACCTGCGGCGAGGCTATAGCAGCCCGCGTGGCGCAGGTGATGGTGCTGCCACTGCGCCGTGGTACCAACGACCCTGAGCTGTCGCCGTTTTTGCAGGGCCGTGCGCACATGCACCCCGGCGTGCACCGCGTGCAAGACGCTGTGCAGGCGCAGCCTTTAGCCGACTGGACAGTCACCCGCATGGCCGAGGTGGCTTGCACTTCTACACGGCATTTGGCGCGCTTGTTTGACGACCACGCAGGTCTTGCGCCGCTGGCGTACATGCGCAGTATTCGGCTGGCATTGGCAGAGCAAGCTTTGGCAGCGGGGCAGTCGGTAAGCCAAGCGGCTGAGACGGCGGGTTTTAGCAGC
>JANNCO010000255.1:0-6716 GCA_031386655.1 Polaromonas sp.
TTCTTATCCCCATTTTTCCGTGCTTCGAGCCCGTGGCTCAACGGGTGGCAACAGGCCTAGGCCACAGCCGGTCGCTTGTAGTGGGCTGGGGGGCATTCGAAAATTATTCACGCTATTTGGACTAGCCACACACGCAGGCGTTGTTCACCCCGACCTTTCGCACAATAAATTTGCACCGCGTGCCTTAAAACTACTACATCCACCAGGGTGAGCGGTGTGAGCGTGTCGATGAAAAAATTGTAGCGAGGCGCGGCCCACCAACCCTAGATGACCACTAACTGCCGCGTGTGTTCGCGGAGATTTTTTGCAGCGACATGTCACGCCGCCCGTCCAGGGTTAACAACGACACCATGCATTGCCACAGCGGAGTTCAACATCCAATGAACGCTACAAATTAAATAGCTGCCCAAGCAGTTTCTACGGCTTACAACACAGATTTCCTGAAAAAAAAGTTCTGAGATACTACAGACCAAGTACAACACTGAGCAACTCAGACGCCACAGCAGGGTCATCAGCATCGGTCACCATCAGCACATTCAATTTGCCGTTTAACACGTCTGCACTGATACCTTCTACTTTGGGCGCACCGTCAATCATGCGCAGTTGCAGCACGTTGCCACGGGGATCAACTATGGCCAAAGCGCTGCCCAGGCTGGGGCCATCCTGCACGCTGTTGTTCGTATTTTCTGCCACGGCGCTCATAAGCCAGCTGCCACCCGGTAATGCGCAAGCATCGGTTGGCGTAAGCGGTATGCCGTCAACCTCGCCTAAATCTATCTCAACTATATGGCTAGGCGGCGGCGGGGTGTTTTCTTCGTCCAGTATCCAGGCTTGCACTTGCGGCAAGTGCAGATGAATGCAGGCACTGCGGGGGTTGCCCCGGTTGCCGCGCTGCACCAGGTGCAGCACATCGCCATCGACAAAGCAGCCTTCAATGTTCAAGTCGGCAAACTCGGTGTGCAAGCTAGCGTACAGCGGGCCCAGGTCTAGCCGCTGCGTCACCAGTTCATCGCCTTTGCCCAGCTTGCCCAGTGCGTTAAATGCCATCAGCAGCCCCGTGTGACGGGCGTCTTTAGACCCCGACCCGAGCGCCAGCAGTGCGCCGTGGGGGTGGCGCGGCGTGGCGGGCAGCAGGCACAGGGTTTCCAGGTCAGGTTTGGCGGCTTTGCGCTGTACAGGGTCAGTGGGCAGGTCACCGTCAAACATGCGGCGCAGTTTGACAAGGTCATTGCCCGTCGTTTTGAATTTACCCAAGTGGTGCTCATCGTCGCTCACCACGTAGCAGCGGTCATTAATGTGTACCAAGCCACTGGCCGCGCTCAGGTGGGGCTGCCCACGCGGGTGCGCGCTGGGGTCTACCGTTAGCGTGCGCAGCAGGCGGGGCGTGAGCATGGGCCTACACCGCCAAGCGTGCGTTTTGCGGGAACATGGCGGCGCGGGCGGCGGCGTCCATCTCGGTTTTAAAGGCGTGCTTGGCTTTTAAAGCCTCTGCGCGCTGCGCTGCGGGGCGGGCATTGATTTCGTCAAGCAGGCGCTTGACGTGCGGCAGTTTGTTCCACGCGTCAGTGCCCAGTATGAAGGGCACTGCGCGCGCCCAGCCCCACACCGCCATGTCAACTATGGTGTAGGTGTCACCCAGCATATATTTATTTTTCGCCAACTGGTTGTTGACAATATTCCAGTGACGCCAAGCTTCAAAGTCGTAGCGGTTCACTGCGTACTCTTTGGGTTCTGGTGCAAAGTGTTTAAAGTGCACACATTGGCCGCTGTACGGCCCAATGCCACTGGCGACAAACATCATCCACGACAGCATGTTGGCACGCGCAGCGGGTATGTCAAAAGGCAAAAACTGTCCAGTTTTCTCGGCCAGGTACAGCAGCATGGCAGTGCTGTCGAAGAGGGTAACTTCGCCATCGGTCATGGCGGGGGTTTTGGCGTTGGGGTTGATGGCTTTGAAGGCGTCGCTGTGCTGGTCGCCCTTGCGTGTATCGATAGGCACCATCTCATAGGGCGTGCCGGTTTCTTCCAGGAACAGTGCTACTTTGGCCGGGTTAGGCGAAGGGTGGTAGTAAAACTTGATCATGGCGGCCTTTCGTGCAGCGTGCTGTCTTTGCGTGATACGGAAATACGATAACTATTATTGTCCCCAGAGATTGTGCCGCGTTTACCTACTAGCTGCATGACGATTAGCCCAGATAGCTACACACCAGCATGTAAGAAAGCGTGTACACAGACGACTTACACAGGTGCCAAATTTGAATTATTTTTTACCTCCATGGTCACGCTACGGCGCAACCTTGGCTGCATTGGTTTGGCTGCTAGGCAGCAGCGGTGCCTGTGCTATGGGGCTGATGATCAAGCCCGCACGCGCTGACTGCGCTGCACCCAACGTAGCCACTGCCACTGCCACTGCCATTGTCTCTGCCATTGCACCGGCGCAGGCAGCACTGCGCATCAGCCAAAGCCTGGTGGCGCAAGGCAGCAAAGACATTGCCTGGGCTTGGTTGGGCACACCTACATCGCGTTACCCACACAAAGCGTTGGGCTCTGTAGTACACGCAGGTTCGCTGCATGTCACAACAGCGCTTGGGCAAGACGTGGTGTACACCCTGCCCTTTCACCGCGTGTTTGAAGACTTGATGGTGCGGCTGCACGACCTGGACGGCGATGGCCGCGACGAGATCATCGTGATTGAGAGTGATGCGCTGCGCGGCTCGGCCCTGGTGGTGCTGGGTTTGCAGCTGCTACCTGCCAAGTCGGGTTTCAAAGCCACCACCGTTATTACCGAGCTGGCCCGCAGCGCCTCTACCGGCAGCACGTTTTACTGGCTTAACCCGGTAGGTGTGGCAGATTTTGATGGCGACGGCAAGCTGGACATTGCCAGTGTCACCACACCCCATGTGGGCGGTGTGCTTACGCTGTACCACTACAACCCGCCCAGGCTGGCGCCTTTTGCCAAAGCCATGGACACGTCCAACCACCGCATGGGTGACCCCGAGCAAAATCTGGCGGTTATCGTGGAACTGCCTGGCACGCGCCCCACAGTTGTCGTGCCTGACATGGGCTTGAAAGGACTGCATGCACTGCGCTGGGTAGCACACGACAAAGTGCCTGAAACAGTGTCTACAAAAGGCATTAGCGGCAAATGGAAAGAACTGGCCGACGTGATGACCCTGCCTGCCCGTGTGCAGCGCATGGTGCCCGTGCCCGGGGGTGCCTGCGTGCTGCTGGCCGACAACACTTGGCATCTTGTGACATTAGCGCAATAAGGCCGCGCCGCGCTAAACCCGCACTAGCGTTTGTCAAACGGTTTAGGTGGCTTGGGGATTTGTTTAAACCGAATTTTGCGGTCTAGCTCTATCGCATCTTTTTTAACTTGCCGTTTTTCGTCTTGCTGTTGGCCTGCTGCCAACCAGAGGGCAAATTCTTCAGGCGTTTCCAGCGTGATGGGGCCCATCACCGCAGCGCGAAAGTCGTAGATCAGCGCCTCGGAGGCTTTTTGCATGTCAAACTTTTTGCCAGCTTGGGCGCCGCGCTTTAGGCCCACAGCATGCAGCAACTGCTCGTCGGTCATGCTGGCTACATCGGCTAGTTTGTAGCGCGCCTGTACCTGGGCTGCATAGTTGGCCTGCAAATACGCTGCCAATTCGATAGCGACTTCCTGCTCGTCAAACGCGTTACGGCCTATTGCGCCACTGGCGGCCAAGTTGTAGCCACTTTGCGGCACGATAATGCGCGGCCACAGCACGCCAGGTGTGTCGTACAGATAAAAATCATCGGCCAGCGTAATGCGCTGCTCCAGCTTGGTAATGCCGGCTTCGTCGCCAGTTTTAGCGTGCTTTTTACCGGTAATGGTGTTGATCAATGTTGACTTGCCTACGTTGGGGATGCCGCAAATCAGCACACGCATGGGTTTGACCATGCCGCCACGCAAGGGGGCCAGCTGGTGGCAGGCTTTGATGATGTCTTTGGCCGGGGCCTTCATGCTGGCGTCCAGCCCAATGGCGCGGGTGTTGCCCTGCGCGTTGTAGTGGGCCAGCCATTGCGCGGTGCGTGCAGGGTCAGCCAAGTCTTGTTTATTCAGTACTTTCAGCGCGGGCTTGCCAGCAGTCAGCTGGGCAATCATCGGGCTGGCGCTGGAGCCTGGCAGGCGTGCGTCCAGCAGCTCTATGACCACATCAATTGTTTTGATACGGTCGCTGATGGCCTTTTGCGTAGCGCGCATATGCCCGGGGAACCACTGAATCGCCATGTTATAAATATCCTGATGTCGTTATTGGTATTGTCGCCTGTGCTGCAGGCGATTCTGCGCAGCATCGCCTAAACTGTAGTCTTGTTATTTTTTCAAGCGAGACACCATGATCACTTTATGCGGCTTTCCCGTATCCAACTACTACAACAAAGTCAAAATTGCACTGGTTGAAAAAAACGTGGCTTTTGCTGAAGAGTCTATCCACCCCAAAGATATTACCGACGCAGCCAAGGCCGACACGCCACTGGGCAAGGTGCCCTACCTGCGCACGCCCCAAGGCAGCTTGTCTGAAAGCCAGGCCATTTTGGAATACATCGACACAGCCTACCCTAGCCCTGCATTGCTGCCTGCAGACCCGTTTGCTGCTGCTAAAGCGCGGGAGCTGGGCATTTATATAGATTTGCACTTAGAGCTGGTTGCCCGCGAGCTGTATGGGCAGGCTTTTTTTGGCGGAACGATCAGCGATTCTGCCAAAGACCGGGTGCATAAACAGCTTATTAAAAACATCAGTGCATTCAAACAACTGGCTAAATTTTCACCTTTTGTTGCAGGCGATACGTTTACCCAAGCTGACTGCAGCGCCTACGTCAACCTGCCCGTTGTGGGCATGGCTACCAAATCCATCTACGGCGAAGATTTGCTGATAGCTGCCGGGGTGGACTACAAGCCTTATCTCAAAATGATCAGCGAGCGCCCTAGCGCGCAGAAGGCAGACGCTGACCGCCGGGCCTACTTGCGCAAGCCCGCGTAAATCTGAGCAAGCTTGCGTAAACCTGAGCATGCCTGCGTGAATCTGAGCATGCCTGCGTGAATTTAAACAAGCTTGACTAAGGGGTGTTGCACCATCAAAAAAGCGCGGCAATCACCGCGCTTTTTTTGCAACCTGAATGTCAGCGGCGCGGTGCTGGACCCGCCCGGCCTGCAATGTGGCGGAACATGATGCGGCCTTTGCTCAAATCATAGGGCGACAGCTCAACCGTCACGTTATCGCCCGCGATGATACGAATATGGTTTTTGCGCATTTTGCCGCCGGTGTAGGCGATGATTTCATGGCCATTCTCTAGCGTTACGCGAAAGCGTGAATCGGGCAGCACTTCGGCTACCAAGCCTTGCATTTCAATCAGATCTTCTTTGGCCATACTGTGTGAGGGTGTCCGGTGTAAATTAACTCCTTATTGTAAGGCTTTGCGCGAGCGGCCCACAACTGCGGGCCTACCAGGCCACACTAGCAGCGTTCTATCACCGTTTTGCAGCATTAAGCCTGGATTGCCAGCACTTTGTTAAGCCACTGGCCAAGGTCGGCTATTTCCTGCATGCACACCGAATGCGCCATGGGGTAGGCATGCCAATCCACGCTATAGCCCAAGCCTAGCAACACATCACGCGAGGCGCTGGCCCGGGCTATGGGCACCACACCGTCTTGCTGACCGTGGGCTAAAAAGATGGGGGTTGTCGCATTGGCCAGGTGGCGCTCGGTCGCTGTGGTGTTGGCCAGCGGCAGGTAACCCGACAGGCCAACAATGCCCGCCAGCGCTTGGCCATGGCGCAGCCCCGTCATCAAGGCCATAGCGCAGCCCTGCGAAAAACCAGCCACCACAATACGGCTAGCGGGTATGCCGCGCTCTTTCTCGCGCGCAAGCAGTACCTCCAGCGCGGCTTGCGATGCGCGCAGGCCACCCTCGTCCTCGCGCTGGGTCAAATCAGCGTTGGATATGTCGTACCAGGCAGGCATGCGCATGCCGCCGTTGATGGTGACGGGCATAACAGGTGCGTTGGGAAACACAAATCGTACGGGGCCTACTTTGGCCAGGTCTAGCTGGCCTGCAATGGGCACAAAGTCGTTGCCATCAGCGCCCAGGCCGTGCATGAGCAAGATGGTGGCGCGAGGATTGGGGGCGGTTTCTAGTTCTATGGTTTTGAGTGTCATGGCTGTTATTGTCGCGTAAAAAATTGGGTGCGCGTGGGGCAGATGGTCGCTTGTCATTGCGCGCGCGACGGGGAGCTGGTCGGTTGCCGTTGCGTTCTCGCCGGGGAGATAGTCGCTTGTCATTGTGTGCGCGCCGGTTAGCTGGGCTCGAGCCGGGCATCTCTTTCGCGAAAAATATTCCGCAAACACGCGCGAACTGCGGTCTTTGGTGCGCTAGCTTCAACAACGCGCGCCTTGCTGTATATTTTTCATCGAGACGGACTCGACTCGTCACATTATTCTTTGCTTGGTTTTAGCAGCCCGTGTTTTGGTTAGCTTGTTGGAATGGTCAATACTATCAATTGCATAGCTGGTTGAGCAGGTTCTGCGGCCTACAACGGCTAAAACACTCTGAAAACAGGCCTCAGAATACGCTTAGCGTGCCTTCAACGGTTGTTCTGTGCACGCCTTGGCACTTGGCGTGAACATCTCCGCGGCTGTCCTCCGCCCTGCGGGCTCCCCCTTTATGCCGCTGCGCTGTCCACACCAAGCGCCAAG